>NZ_MDGU01000013.1:0-183771 GCF_001705465.1 Lysinibacillus sp. AR18-8 | reverse complement strand
CAATTATATGGACTTAATCTATGCGTAAATATTTTCACTATTAATATACCAATTATTCCACCAAGTATATTACATAACAAGTAGATAGCATCTATAGAACTAATGTTCCTAGGAACTAAACTAAACGACCCTAATAGTAGACGTAAAAGCTCTGTACCTAAACAACACAATATCACTAGAAAAATGGCTTTATTTATATTTTTAAAATGGAAAAGAACGCATAAAAATATCCCTAAAGGAAGTAATAATAAAAAATGATAAACTATAGATGAATAGCTCCACAAATACATATTGAAGTGGATACTATCAAAAATTCCAAACCAATCATTAGCTGTAATAAAACGTCTACTCTTGTCTGCTGGATTTAGAGGTAAAAGTGTTATTCCCCCTACTTTAATTTGAAGTAAACATAGTAAATAGAAGAGAAAGCTATATAAAGTAACGCGTCTTTGATTACTCTTGATTTCTTTTCTAAAGTAATCAAGAAATACATCTATAAAAATATAGACCAACAACACTAAAAATCCGAAAGGAACAATATTATATAGAACATAGTTTGTATGCAAGTAAACACCTCCCAAATTTTGTAACAACTATCATTTTACTTATTTTAACAATGTTAGTCAAATAGTGTTCTTCCACTACCATTTTTTCATTTAGCTGTTTTTATTGTCATTATAAAAAACACCCCCATAGACCACCATATCTATAGGGGAAAAAACGGTACGATATTCGTATGAAGTTTAGTAGGTTACCTCGGAATCTTTTCGCTTCGGAATAAGTGCAGTAAAAAGTGCAATTAAATTAGGTGGAATGCTAAATAATAAAAACAGCCAGTTTGTCGTCAGGATCGAGATGATCGTGAATACAATAATGGACGTCATGAAGACGAATAGGCCCACCTTCACACGCGAGGGCTGTAACGGGGCTGCGCTGGACATATTGATGGTCATCATAATTCCGATGATTCCCCAACTCGCTACGTGTGTTAATAAAAGGATACCTAAAACCATGGCAGTGCTTAATTCAATCCCAAAACTGAGTAACGTAAAGAAAACATACAGCGCTCCTAATGTCACATACCATGAATAGGATCTCGCCTTTTGCCAAATATGATAGTACAGCTCGTCTAAACCTCTGTTTTTTCTAGCTTTCTGTCGCCCGAACCACCATCCAAGGAGTCCACCAATCACTCCCCCATACAATCCAATCATACCCCAGATATTAATCTCCATCATTCATTCTCCCCTCTTCAAATATAAACACTTCTTCAATTGTGCTATTGAACGCTTTGGATATGTTGTAGGCAAGCTCTAAGGATGGATTGAATTTGCCTGATTCAATAGCAATGATTGATTGCCGTGAAACGCCAACTTGTTTCGACAACTCTTCCTGCGTAATCTTGTTCAATTTTCGTAATTCTCGAATTCTGTTTTTCATAATGCCTCCTTTATAAATGTAAAGCAAACTATACATTTAATGTTAAGTAAAGTTTACTTTACATCACTACGTATGTCAAGCAAACTTTACAATTTGATTTTTAGTTAGATGAAATGGCAATGTCGAGTAAAGAACAACAAAATTCTATTACTATGTACTATTTTCGGAAAATTTGATAAATTAATAGTAAGGAATGTTTTGAGCGTTACAAAAAGGAGGTTATCCAAATGAGTAAAAAAGAGCTCTTGCAAAATGGAGTCAATCAGGTTTTTTACGAAGAGGAATGGTACCCACCGTTATCAGAAGCATTAAAGAATCTCACTGCTGCGCAAGCTAGTTGGCAACCAGAAGGAAATGTCGCTAATACGATATGGGAAAATGTAAACCATTTATTAATCTTTAAAGAGCGCTTACTTTCTCGCTTACATAAAGATGAGACATTTGTTGCTCCACAAAATAATGATGAAACGTTTGTCCAAGGCGGTGCTCATGATGAAGATGCTTGGCAAGAAACAGTGAATCGAACCCTTCACGTACATGATGCCCTACAATCTTCATTAGCATCCTTGCAAGAAGAGGCATTAGATCAACCTAGTCCCGCTCTTCCAGTTTGGCAACAATATCTAAATATCCTTTTGCACGACGCTTACCATACAGGACAAATTGTTCAACTTCGTAAACTACAAGGTTCATGGCCAGCTAAGCGCTCCTACTTATAAACGAGGATTCCAATTGGTGATTGAAAAGCAGATGCCCCCTTAAGTTAGAGACAAACTACTAACTTATAGGGGGCATATCATTTAATTCGTTTTCATTATCCATCTTAAGCTGTTTATCTACCATAATCAGTAGAACATCACTAATGTCGAGAGTGGTTTTAGTAAGTTTATAAGTCTATCGGCTTACCACCTGTCACTCCATAAATCTGACCCGTGATATAACTTCCTTCATCCGAGGCCAGAAGAACATAAACGGGTGCAAGCTCTACTGGCTGTCCCGCACGGCCGAGAGGCGTATTTTGACCAAACTCAGGTATTTCTCCTTCTAATTTCCCGTTATCTAGCTGAAGCGGCGTCCAAATCGGGCCAGGTGCAACACCATTGACACGGACACCTTTAGAAGCAAAGTACGAGGATAGGGATACCATAAAGTTGCTTATTGCACCTTTTGTCGCGGCATAATCCATTAAAGATGAGGATGGATCGAAAGATTGAACCGATGTGGTGGTGATAATTGCACTTCCTGGTTCCAAATGTTCTTCAGCAGCTTTTACGGTCTCGAACATGCTGATGATGTTTACTTTGAAAGTGTCTTGCACTTGTTTAATTGTTAAGTCACTTAGGGATGGCTGTGCGATCTGTTGCGCAGCATTTAATACAAGAATGTCCAATCCGCCAAAGGCTTCTACGGTTTTTGTAACAATCTCTGTCGCTGTGCCGTCTTCTCGCAAGTCATACGGTAGCAGTAATGCTTTTCTTCCTGCTTTTTCAATTAATTCTTTAACGACGTTGGCATCTTCCTCTTCACCAGGGAAGAATTGTATGGCTACATTGGCTCCTTCACGTGCATAGGCAATAGCGGCAGCACGGCCAATCCCAGAATCGCCTCCTGTAATTAAGGCATTGCGCCCTTCTAAACGATTGTATCCTTTATATGATTCTTCTCCGCAGTCAGGTTTGGGGATCATTCCATGCTGTAGCGCTGGCGTGTTCTGTTCCTGATTTGGGAATTTTTCGGTATGAAATTTTTTACGTGGATCGGTTAGATGTGGGTTTCCCATCAGCTATCATCTCCTATTTTGATTAATTAGTGACAAACACTTTGTGTGCTTACACTGTTACATTTTGTTGAATACCCTCTGAACATTTACTTTAAACAGCATCAGATTCTTCCGCCCTTCCACCAATGATGGAGTCATTTACATTTTCCTTACAAAAGAAAAAACACCCTATATAAGCGAGCAGACTAGTCCACTGTTGAAATGGATAGTTTGAACACTTACATTGAGTGTTTGAAGAACCTCTATAAAGTAGGTTATGAAAGATATTTAATAACGCTTTGTTTGTTTAAATTAACGCCTCAATTGCTTGAGCTACTTGCTCTTCTGTTAAATTGTGACGCACGATGTAGCGATTGCGCGCATGCTTTGTACATTCGATTGTACAGCCACCTAAATGCTTTGCTTCATTTTCTTCAGATGCGATGATTTGCTTGTTACATTCAGGATTTGCACAGTTAATGTAGCGTTCACAAGGTTCACCGTCATAGTGATCACGACCGACAATCACATGCTCTACTTGATTGATTGGCACCGTTAAACGCTCATCGAAAACGTACATTTGCCCATCCCATAATTGACCTTTCGCCACAGGATCTTTTCCATATGTTGCTACACCACCATGTAATTGACCGACATTGCCAAAGCCTTCACGTTTCATCCAACCCGAAAACTTCTCACAACGAATACCACCCGTGCAATATGTTAAAACATTTTTCCCTTCGAATAGCTCACGGTTTGCACGGACCCATTCTGGTGTATCACGGAAATTTTTTACCTCTGGTCGAATCGCGCCACGAAAATGGCCGACATCGTATTCATACGTGTTACGCACATCTAATACTACTGTATTTTCATCTTGCATTTCAGCAAGGAATTGTTCTGGTGACAGGTAGCGACCTGTTAATTCATGTGGGTTGACGTCTTCTTCTAAGCCTAAGTTGACTAACTCAGGACGTGGGCGAACGTGCATTTTTTTGAATGCATGTCCTTCTGCCGCATCAATTTTAAAGACAATGCCTTCGAATAATGGGTCTGCTTGCATGTTTGCCATATATTGCTCTGTTTGCTCAATCGTCCCCGAAACAGTCCCGTTAATGCCCTCATTGGCTACTAAAATACGACCTTTTAAACCGATTTCTTTACACATTTCTAAGTGCGTTGCTGAAAACGTCTCTGGGTCTTCAATCTTCGTGTAATGGTAATATAATAAAACTCGATAATTCATTGTTTTCCACCTATCATTTCAATATTTGCAGGATATTCCTGATAGTGTCTTTTACGACCTATTAACCATAAAGGATAATCCGTTAATATGCTATCGGTAATTAGACTGAAATGAGTAGAAATAATTTTCCATATGCCGCTAGATAAAAAAAGACACATTCATTCGTTAAACAAATTTTATATTTTTCTTCACCGCATTTTCTACTAAAGCATAGAGTAAACTCGCAATACCAAAAATAAGCATCGAATTGATAATACTTAAATTATATTCTTCTATAAATCGCGAATCATAAATGATTACGAAAGAAAAAGCCCCTATTGCCCCACCAAATAAAGTGAAGGTAACCACTTTAAACAGCCAATTTTTCATAAAACGACTCACAATAAATGTTAGCGGTAAAAACGAAATCGGATAGAGAATAAAAGCAAAAGAGCCCATTAAGAACATATAGCCAACGCCTAAATCACGAAATCCCGTCATATATTCTGATGTCCTGATTTTTCTTCCTTCTAAAACTTCTAAGCCAAATCCAGCTAAGGCAAACAGCACTATAAAAGGTATCCACATGATTAAACAATGATAGAAAGTTTTCATTCTTATCCTTCCCCTTATAAATTTTTACTATTGGTACAATTCAACCTCTTAATAGATCAAACGAAAATCATGGAAGAAAGTTACAATGTTTCTCACCTGACAAAAGATCAAAAAAAAGCATATTTTAGGGATTGATACGCCTAAAATATGCACCTCTCATTTCTTCTCTTTAAAACACAATCCCAATAATGATGGCTGATAGAACACTTACAAGTGAGGCACCGTATAGCAATTTTAATCCAAAGCGTGCCACTACATTGCCTTGCTTTTCATTTAACCCTTTTACGGCACCTACAATGGTACCAATTGAGCCAAAGTTAGCAAAGGATATGAGGAATACAGAGACAATCGCTGCTGTACGCTCACTGAAGCTATCTTGGATTTTAACGAAGTCCAGCATGGCAACGAATTCATTTGCCACAAGCTTTGTCGCCATGATACTCCCTGCATTCACAGCTTCATGCCAAGGTACACCCATGACAAACGCAATTGGGGCAAAGACATAGCCTAGAAAACCTTGGAATGTGATACCGAAAATACCATTAAACACACCATTAATGAGGGCAATTAACCCAACAAAGCCTACTAACATAACCCCGACGATGATGGCTACCTTAAAACCGTCCATAATGTATTCGCCTAGCATTTCAAAAAACGTTTGCTTTTCACCTTCTTGCACTTCGATTATATCTTCCTCCGCTTGTACTTCATACGGGTTAATGATTGAGGCCACGATAAAACCACCAAACAAGTTTAATATGAGAGCTGCCACTACATACTTTGGCTCTAGCATCGTCATATAAGAGCCCACAATGGACATCGATACCGTTGACATCGCAGAAGCACATAAGGTATAAAGCCGATGCTTTGGTAAAAAGCCGATTTGATTTTTCACTGAAATGAATACTTCATTTTGCCCTACGATTGCCGCTGCAACCGCATTATAGGATTCTAGTTTTCCCATGCCATTGATTTTACTTAATACGAAACCTATATATTTAATCATAAACGGTAGAATTTTATAATGTTGCAATATGCCGATGATGGCTGACATAAAGACGATTGGCATTAAAACATAGAGGAAAAATGTATGTGCACCCTCATTCGCCATCCCACCAAATACAAAATTTGTGCCCTCATTGGCATATTCAAGTAGTTTTGCAAAGCTATCAGCAAATCCTTTAATTAAAAATTCCCCAATACCTGTTTTCAGTAATAGAAACCCTAAAACAAGCTGGATAACAATCATCACAATGATTGGGCGGTATTTAATCTTTTTCTTATTATTACTTGCAAGCCATGCTAAAAATAGCACGAGTAGTAGACCTACTATCGAAATAATATAATGCATGCTGTCCCCTCCGTAACGAACAATGTTTTCAAATGCTTTTTCTTCCCATCCCATGCAATCCCTTACGCATCGATGATTGTATGAAGAGCAATGTCCACCATATCAAAAAAGGATTTTTCACTTTCCTCGTGCGTTAAGCTTTCATTTGTTAATAGTTGACTACCTACCGTCAAAATAGACAATGCCTTTACTCCATATTTTGCGGCTAACGTATAGAGGGCGGTGCTTTCCATTTCTACCCCTAAAACACCGAATTCCATAAACTTATGAAGCCTGTCTAATGTTTCACGATAAAATTCATCTGAATTATAAATATTGCCAACAAACACATTGCCTTTTTTCCCTTGCGCTCGTTGAAACGCTTTCATTAATAAGGAAAAATCCGCAATTGGTGCGTAATTATTGCCGTAGAAAATTTTCTCCGTCAAATTGCTGTCTGAAGACACTGCTTGGGCTAGAATGATATCGCGGATTTGAATGTCCTTTTGCATCGCGCCACATGTGCCAATACGAATCAATTTTTTCACGCCATAATCGTTAACCAATTCAGTACCGTAAATACTCATCGATGGATTCCCCATGCCCGTCCCCTGCACGGAAATCGGTACACCTTTGAACGTTCCTGTATACCCATACATTCCTCTCACTTCGTTATAGCAATAGACATTCTCTAAAAAATGCTCTGCTACAAATCTTGCACGTAAAGGGTCTCCAGGCAGCAAGACACGCTCAGCTATTTCTCCCTTTTTTGCTCCTAAATGTCTACTCATTTTCATTCCTCCAAAAACTTGTCATTTATCTCCAATCCAATTAGGTAACCGTTTTCATTTACCAATAAAAAATACCCACAGCCATTTCCAAAACTACTTCTTTTACAAGAAATCTGTTCAGAAACTACTATGAGTATAAGGTTTAATAATCCTGACAAACTAGACCAGATTGTTACGTTGTGTACGGGAAATAATTGACCAAATTACCGAAGCAATTCTTGACGAATATTATCTAAGTCCCTTTTGGTAGGAATAGTAGATATAATAACAACCGGCACTGTCGTTAAGGCAACGGGAAAATTACTTATGACAAAATCAATGTGATGCTGCTGTACCATCTCATCCGTTAACCCCTTCATAATAGAAGTATTAATAATCAGCTGGTCCCCAATTTCATTCTTAATTAAATTGGCGATATAATGGCGGATTGAAAATTCCTCTCCAATAACCAAGAAGGCTCGTTTACTTTTATAACGTAGCCCTGAACGAACAAGCAAGGTAAGCTTGGTTAAATGAAAGTCATTATACAGGATAGAAGGGTACGCTTTTTTCCATGTTTGCATACAGACCTGCATATCTTGGTAAATTTGCTGACATTCAATTTGAACATAGTTTGTTAAATTACTTTTTGAAATCATCAGCCATTCAGGGATGGCATTATCGATTAAAAGCTTGTCTAAAAACTCATATACCTCCAAGCTAAACCGCTCATTCATATGTAGATTAGGGTAAACCTTTGCCAATAAGGTGAACAACTGCTGCGCCATTTGATCAATTTCTTTATTTTTATATAATTCGATTTCCTTCATTGGCGTCATGTCTGATCCTTCATAATAATGATATTGGCTTAGACTAAATAGAGATTGCATAAAAAACAATTCACGCTTTGGTAATTCAATCGAAAATTTTTCTTCCAGTGCCTGTGCAAAGTCTTTTACTGGCAAATAGAACATTCCTCTTTCCCAGGCGTAATCATCCTCCGTAATTTTGACATAGTTCCCCTTTCGTACTCTTTCCAAGACAATCGCCACTAAAAAGGATAATTTCCTCTTGGAGTTAATAAAATAAACAATGCTTTGCTCATGCTCTATTTGCGTGATGCATTGATTGATAAAATCAAAGTCACTATTGATAAATGGCCATCCTGTATACTCATAGGCATCACCATATAATTTCCAATAAAAGTAGCGGATATTCAATTCATTTCCCTTTACGGCGGGCGTCGAGTATGTAATGCGTAGCTTATACGGCTTCAAATCATGATTATTTAGTTGCGTAATCAACTTCTTCAACGAGGAGGTGCTCATAAACATCGCCTCTGCTAGCTCCTCCATCGAATAAGGTTGCCCATTGATAAACAATAAGTGCATGAAGCGATAGAAGATGGTTTGCCTGAACATGCTCGAAAGCACTTCACTAACGGTTGTACTTCGCCCATCTCGTTGTAGAAAAATTCCCTTTCCTCTAGATACGTCAATCGTCATTGTTGCTGGTAATTGCCGATTGATCTCTTCTACGAGCTTCCGTATGGTCTTATCTGAAATATGTAAGCTTTTTTCAACCTCCCCTAAAGTAAACCATCTTTGTTCAGAATCTAGTAACAGTAATAATTGACTAGCTAATTTGAATTCCTTATCCACGTTCTCACCCTATCCATCATTCACAAAAAGGAACATACACTGGTAGCTGTATGTCCCTTTTTGCGTTTATTTCATATACGTATTCAAAACTTTTTCGATGTCCGTATTAAGCTTGTTGATATCAACTGCTGGCACGGGCTGATTGACAAGCTGATATTTTTCTTTTAGTTTTAGGATTCTTTGGACACTTTCATTGATGCGTTCCTCTGTTATTTCCCCATTGCTGACGGCTACCTTCACCGCTTCTATCGCTGCTGTAATATTGGCATATTCATGAGCGATTAAAATAATATCACTACCAGCCTTGATTGAATCGACAGCTGCTTGCCCGATCGCATAATGATTCGTGATGGCCTTCATGGTCATATCATCAGTCATCACAACACCGTCAAAGCCCAGTTGCTTTCTTAGCGTACCCGTGATAATTTCCTTCGACATGGAGGAAGGATACTGTGGATCAATTTTTGGCAATAAAATATGTGCGACCATGACGACATCTGCACCATTGTTAATGGCCTCTTTAAATGGGACAAGCTCTAGCTGATTCAAATCGTTCAAGCTTTTTGTCACCTTTGGCAATTCTAAGTGGGAGTCCACAGATGTGTCACCATGCCCAGGGAAATGCTTCACGACAGGAATAACCTGCTCCGACTCCAGACCCTTCATTGTTTGAATGCCCAATTTGCTGACGATAGCTGGATCATTGGAAAACGAACGATCCCCGATAATTGGATTATTCGGATTGCTATTGACATCTAATACAGGCGCAAAGTCCAGATTGAAGCCAAATGCCTTTAATTGCTCCCCTAATAATTGGCCTACTTCAAATGAAAACTTGGATTGGTTAATGTCCCCAATTTTTCGGTTCGTTGGGAAATTTTTTAAAGCGCCTGGTAATCTGACTACTTTGCCACCCTCTTGGTCGGTGCCTAGGAAAAGTGGTAGCTGATTATTCGAATTGGCAGCCATTAAGTCATTCATCAATGTGACCGTTTGCTGGGGTGTTTCAAGATTATTGCCATAAAGAATTAAACCACCTACTTTAGCCTTTTGAATAAGGCTTATTGTCTCCTGCTGAAGCGTCGTACCTGAAACACCTGCAAACATCATTTGACCGATTTTCTCGTCCAATGTCATTTGTTCCACCGTATCTGGCGCTTGTGGCTTCAGTTCCGTATAGACCGAAATATGATGAACAGTAGGATTGGCATCACTGTCAATCGGTTTCGGTAAAATCCACTTTAATTGATAGCTGGCATTTACTTGGTAGACAAGAATAATTTGATCGGTTGAAGGATCCTGATAGTAACGAACTTCATCAGGTTCACCCAACTTATTTTTAATATCTGCTAAACGAATGCTTTTGATATTCTCTTTCGATGAACGGATATCGAAGGCCAGTGAACCTCGATAACCAATCGTCACATCCTCGTAATCTTCATATTGTCCATTGGCGGATTCAGTAACCTGCTGCGGTTCTCCCCATTGCTCACGAACCGCTTGTTGTTCTGTATCTCCTGCTGCAAATGGCACATCAGGTACTTTTCCTTCTCGCGCTAATTGAGCAATATCCTGAATGAGGACCTCTATATTGTCTGAACCACCTTCCTGTTCGGACGCATCCTCTTGAATGGGCGTTGTCTCAGGATTTCTAGTCGGTAGTGTGACTGGCCTCATTTTCATGCCGATAAAAAAGGCTAGACCCATTAACATCAGCACAAGAACTAGCAGCACACCACGTCTTCTTTTATGCATGTAAAAACCTCCTTCACCAAGCCATTTGGCGACATCGAAACAAATCTATCAACTAACGTTATCATAACTGCCACCTGAATTCAAAGCTCACGCTGTGAACAGAATCGCAGCCTTCAATAGAAAATATTATCGTAAGCTAGCAAAAATGCAAAAGAAGATGTTAAAATATTCACATAAAGGGGGATATAACACATGGGGAAATTAAGTAAAAGAAATATACTGTGGATTGTGCCAATCGGTATCTTAGCGGTATTTTGGTACTTCTATGGTCCACAAAAGGATATTACAGACAATGAATATATTACATACGTAAAAAACTATTCCTATGAAAATAGCGCAAAAACTTTGGAGAGTGCCTTTGCCTCTGCCTGTGAAAATCCATATTGGGTCTATTTTGAAACACAAAAGGGACAGGATGTTGTAGAGTTTGAGGGTGATTGCACGGTTAACAATGAAGTAGCCAAGGTCAATGTACAGTTTCTGGTAGACAACGACATCACAAGTGTTCAATCAGGTGCAATGCTTGTCGATAGTAAAATGCAGGAAGAAGCAGACCGCGATGAATTTTTGCTAGCACTTGCTAAATAATCCCTTATAGTGATGCTATAAGGGTTTTCTCTGGGAAAGCGGATAAAATGTGCAAAGTAGTGGATAGCAATCCTAAAGTGATGGATAGAAAGTTAAAAGTGGCGGATAGATCCTGTAAATTGACGGATAGCTCTGAGAAAGCGGAGTAAGATTTTGATGCTGCAATCGAATAAAAATGGAGAGGTTTGATCCTCTCCAGAAGGTGGTTATTATTTTTTCTTGGCGATCCAAATCGTCCATCGATCCTTTTCAATGATGGCACCTTCAGTGGTAATTGCATTCCTTATATGCTCAAGAAGGGACGATAATTGGATGTCATTTAACTCATGTAATAGACTACGCCCCACTCTACCTTGTAAATCAGCCAATAATTGCTCCTTATTAGCATAGACCTGTCTCGTCTCCCATAGTTTGAGTTCACTAATTTCTTGAAAGCCTACTTCTTGTAAGCTTTCTGTCACCAACTGACTATTGTGTCTGCGCTCTACCTCCTTTTGAATAAGCGAAGGAAAACTTTCAAAGAAATAGCCCCTTATATGATGAGCATCCCCTGGAAGTAAGCAATCCTCTGGGGTGCGATCCTGTACGATAAAATAACCGCCTTGCTGTAAAAGCCGAAATGCCTCTTGAAAGCATGCTTTGACATCTTGTATATGATGAATTAAGGCTCGTTCAAGCACGATATCAAAAGTATCCCCTGCAAGCCCTGTATTGAAAGCATTTCCTTGAACAAATGTGATTTGCGGATATGCTCGACAATTTTCTTTCGCTCCGTCTAGCATGGCTAGTGAAAAGTCTACACCTGTTACAGATGCCACCCCCATATCGACAAGTGCCTTGGCATAAATCCCTCCGCCACAGCCGATATCTACTGCCTTTCCCATACTATGAAAAGGAATATGTTTCGCTAACGCTGCCTTCCATGAGCTATCTGCCTGTCTAGTTGTATAAGACGTACGATGTTGCTGACTATGAAAATCAATCCCCATTCTCTTCACCCTCCCCTTTTATTTTAGTGTACTAGTAGATCACCCATAAGAAAAATCTATAATTATTATAAAAATACATAAGCTTACCTTATCAAACGAAAAACCCATGCTGGGATCTGCATGGGTTGAGCTACCATTAACTATTTCTAGTAGGATGGGAGGACTTTAATATGGTCCGTTCAATTATTCTAATTTCGTTATTTAGTTTTGTAATCGCCGCTTCAATTTGTTGATAGCGCTCCATTCGCTTGACCTTCTCTGTTGGAATGGAATCCTTTAAAGCAGCCTGTCCCGCGTATAAGCTAGACAGTAAATCTAGCTTTTGAAAATAAGCTGTGCTATATTGCTCCATAACACCCAGCCCCTCATCTGTTACTTTTTTACACGAACTTATGAATTGTTGTTCATATAAGAACTATAACCGAAAAAAGCAGCCTCAAAACTCCATCTAAATTATTATTTATTATCCATTTCCAAGTAAATGATTATTCTATAAAAGCGCTAAAGCTATGTTATTCATCTTTTTTTAACAAAGAATAGATAAATGTATCATGTGCTTGTCCCTTTTGATACATATAGTCCCTCAATATGCCTTCCTGTTGGAATCCAAGCTGAATTAAAAGCTTGGAAGATGCCTCATTCTCTAAAAAAACAACGGCTCCAATCCGGTTTAAGTTCATATCCCCAAAACCATATGCAATTACTTTCTGCACAGCTTCTTTTGTATAACCCTGCCGCCAGTAATCAGGATGAATTTCATAGCCAATTTCTGCTCGTTGATGTGCCGCCGACCATAAATGGAAGCCAACTGTACCAATCACTTCATTCGAATCTTTTCGTTCAATTCCCCAACGAATCCCACGCTTTTCCTCAAAATTTTTAGCAAATTGCTTAATTAACTGCTCAGCCTGCTGTGTGTCAGCAAAAGGCTCCTGCCCATAATAGCGTGTTAAAGCCTCATTGGAAAAGCAACGAAAAATCGCAGGAACATCCTCCTCTGTGAGTTCTCTTAACCTAAGTCTTGCTGTTTCTAATTCTGGAAACATGCTGTTCCCCTCCTCTACCATCCATATCATTCTCTACTCTTCCTTCAAAATCCTTTTTTGACAATACAAACGTGCAAACCCCAAAGTAGGCTTGCACGTTTGATTATCCGAAAGCTTGTGCTGCTAGAGCATATAATGTTTGATTTCTTGGAGGTATTTTTTTGGCATTACGGATCATGACAGGTGGTGTGGCAGCCATCGTAAAACCACTTTGTTGTAAAATTGGACCAAGCTCCTTTTGAACAGATGGGCAGTCGATACGTAATTTTCCCTGATAGCCCTTAGCCAATTCATTGATAATATGATGTGCTATTTCTTTACTTGGCGCGACGATTGGTCCTAAAAGTAGATAAATTGGCCCCGCGATTGTTAAGCCATAGCCAATCATTTGGTTGTCTTGATTTTTGACAACAACACAGCGCTGTGACTGCTGTATTCTTTTACGCAAAAAGATTCTTCTACTATCCCCAAAGGCTGCTGCGTCAAGTTGGGCCAGCTGTTCAAAATCCTGTTCTTGAAATTCTTTGATGGTGCCTAAAAAATCGGCTTCGCTTGTCGTCTCAACATATTTGTCTGCCAAATATTTATGTACATGCTCAACAGTTGTGAAGCCCATTTTTTGATATAAAGGTTGTCCTTCTTTTGTAGCTACGAGCATAATCGCTGTTTCCGCTGAAACACTATCGATACAGGCTTGTGTAACGATTCTACCTAAGCCAAAACCTCTGCATTGCTCATGTACAATCACCATGCCAATGGAAGCTACATTTGTGTCGTAGGGAATAATGGCTGCACTGGAAACAATTTTTCCTTCCATATTTTTATGTCCAACTATTCTACCTGCTGCCATAATCGTTTCAATTTCGTAGGCATCGTAATCCCATCCAACGGAAGCTGATAGCTCGATTAATCCCTGAATATCACTAGAAGTAAATAAAGTTAGCTCAAAATTCAATTAGATACACCCTCTCAAAAGAACATATGTTCCATTTTACAAAATCCCCCTTCCATATACAAGCAATATCTCTTAGCTTTAGCAATTATTACTATATAATTATTGTAAAATAGCCTATAATAGTTGCTAGACTATGCACTCCTACTTCAAGCATATAAAGGTGATTTCAACATGACATCCTATGAACGTATTCTTATAATGGTCCCGCCGTTTCCCTAGCTACGCAATCTACTTGAAACTAACAAAGTAGAATTTTGCTTGTAGGAGGGCAATATGTTGAAAAAACAGGCAGTACCATCTTTATTATTAATGATTGTTCTTGTGGCTTTTCCACAAATTAGTGAAACAATATACACACCATCACTTCCGGATATTGCCGCTGCACTTGATGTAGCCAATAGCTCTGTCCAATTAACATTAAGCATCTATTTTATTGGCTTTGCGTTCGGCGTTTTCTGCTGGGGATGGATTTCTGATTTTATTGGCCGTAGACCTGCCATGCTAGGTGGTTTAATTTTTTATGGAATAGGTAGCCTACTCTGCTTTTACGCAGAGACAATCCCTTTTCTATTAGCAAGTCGATTGCTACAAGCATTCGGCGCTGCAACTGGCTCCATTATTACGCAAACCATTTTGCGTGAAAGTGTGACGGGAAGCCAACGCCATGCTATGTTTGCTCAAATTTCAGCCGTCATTGCCTTTACCCCAGCTATAGGGCCGTTAATTGGTGGTTGGGTGGATCAAGCACTAGGCTTTCGAGCCGTGTTTTTTGTCCTTGTCATCATGAGTATCCTGTTGTTTATCTATGCTTATTGCAGACTTCCAGAAACAACCAATCCTGCAACAAGACAAAGAACAGCGATTTGGCCTGTCGTCAAACGCATTTTTGCTTCACCCATCGTGCTTGTCTATGGGCTACTAATAGGAGGCATTAATGGTGTTCTATTTAGCTACTATGCCGAAGCACCCTTTATATTCATCGAGCATTTCCAGCTGTCACCTGGCCTGTACGGATTTCTTGGCATTATCGTTGCCCTTGCTTCCATAATTGGGGCTATGATTTCAAAGCGACTCGTCATCAGCCATTCACCACAAAAAATCATCCATGTTGGCTGTTTGGTAATGCTTGGTGGCACTTTGCTTTTAACCATCGTTTGTAGCCTGCCATTGCACGCGAGCATGATGGCCATTGGTATGCTGATTACTATTTTTATCACACTGCTAGGCTCGGGCATCGCACTGCCTAATTGCTTAAGTTTAGCGTTAGTAGATTTTCAGGATGTGATTGGCACAGCAGGCGCTATCTTTAGTCTCGGCTATTACTTACTCGTCAGTGCCATCACATCTGGTATGAGCTTACTGCATAACGGTTCTTTACTGACAATGCCACTTTATTTCTTAGGTCTAACCTTGATAATGTGGCTTTGCGGAAGAAAGTTTATTCGATAATGGAAGAAAGCGGGCTTCCAATCGCTATCGCTTTTAGATAGATGAAAGACTAGAACAAAACCTCTCCTCCGAATAGAAAAAGTGGGTGAAATTTTACTCTTCGTAAAATTTCACCCACTTTGATTATAGGATAGCCTAGCTCTAAATTTTCCCCACTGGCACCTATTGAATTTTCTCACTCAAAGTGTAAATACTTAATGACAAAGATTGAACTATGTCAGTAGGCATCGTGCAGTGATCTAACTATCTCCTGATGCATAAAACTGATATAATAGATATACCATTAAAGTGAGGGGTGTTATTTATGAAAGAAAATTCATCCTTAGAACGTAAAAAGCAAGTGCAATTCGCAGTTGGTATGGCTGCCATTGACGGTGGAAAACCGAGCGCATTTACACAGAACCTCTTAAACCAATATGAAAATGGTCAAGTATCATCCAGC
Source organism: Lysinibacillus sp. AR18-8 (assembly GCF_001705465.1). Taxonomy (NCBI): domain Bacteria; kingdom Bacillati; phylum Bacillota; class Bacilli; order Caryophanales; family Bacillaceae; genus Lysinibacillus; species Lysinibacillus sp. AR18-8. The sequence goes on along the minus strand of NZ_MDGU01000013.1, from coordinate 167,747 downwards.
CAATTGAAACAAGCGATTGTTGAAAAATATACAAGGGCTTCACAGTAGTTTATGGACCCATATATTTATCCTAATACAAATGTCTTAATCAACAAATTAAATATTCGAGATGAACAACAATTGATTGACGTTGAAGCACAACTGTTAATCGCTGGGATTATAGATATTTCTTCTATCACGCATGAGATTGACTTCCAAAAATATAAAAGTCTCCAAAAGATTCATCACTTCCTTTTTCATGAGCTATATTTATGGGCAGGAGAATTCCGCACAGTCAATATTTATAAAAGCGAACATGTTTTAAGTGGATTATCTGTTGCTTATAGTGATAAAGATCACATTGTATCTGATTTAAAAACTATTTTCAGTTGGTCTAAATCTAAGCAATGGAAGTATTCTAATCCTCTCCTTGTTGAGGACTTTTCTTCATTTATGACAAAACTTTGGCGTGTTCATCCTTTCCGAGAAGGAAATACACGAACGGTATCGATTTTCATGAAGCTTTTTGCTGAAGCAAATAGGCTAGACTTCAATGCTCAATTGCTCTCACAGTATGCAGGATATTTACGAAATGCACTAGTTCTTGCAGCAGTAGAAGAAGCTCCGGAACCACAATATTTATTGAAGATGATGACAGATGCTCTGGATGTAGCTGATTTCAATAAATTCAAGGCTGACGATGAAACGTCTAATTATCAAGTAATTGGGCGTTATGATGTTTCCAAGTATAAAGAAAAGCCCTTTGAAACGGATTAAGGAATGATTTATTTACAGATTAAGTATGTTTTACTTATTTAATACGCTAAAAAGGATGGTGATTTGTAATTGAATCATCATCCTTTATATATATATTTCGCAATAGGGATCAATTAATTCATTTAAAACCTTTTACTCTTAGAAAAATCACCTCCTAATTGAAATTTAGTTTTTAACCCCATATTCAATCGAAGGTGTATTTTTTTATTTGTCTATACTGTTGAGGTCAGTCCTCAACATCAATTTTCCACTTTTTATACACCTACTAGTTCTTTCTAGCTGCTTCTCCTATCCTTGAAAATAATAATCCAACACTTCCTGAGGGGTATGAAAAACTTTGTTGCTTTGCGTTTTATAAAGAAATTTGGGATTCGTACAGGCTTTCTCTAGACTTTTTGCTTGCTTTAGCTTATCCGTCATTTGCTCAATAATATCTGTGTAGCCATCGAGCTGGTTTGAAATTTTCGGTAGCATCGTTGGTGAGATATCGAGTACAATAGAGACTTGATCCTCAGCATAACTATTTAAATTGATAAAAAAGCATTCTTCCAAATGCTTTGAATGTTTATCTACATTAATGACAGCCTCTTGATAATTGGCGATTAACCCTGTTGATGTATTCGTAATTGTAAAGCCTTGCTGTGTCAAATGCTGTTCAACCAGCTTTAAAAACTGCTCGACCTCTGCATCTAGCTTTGGTGTAACAGTTGATTGAATTAAATCATTACATTTCTGATAAATGGTATCAATTTCGGTCTGTTTTTCGACAAGTAATTTAAAATTGGACATTGAATACACGCTTCATCTCCCCTTTTTACTAAGGTAGACATTCATGAAGCGTTTTAGTCATGATCACGAAAAATAACAATTAAAAGGAGAAGTCCATGATTAGAAATTCTGTCAAAGCCATCATCATCGTGGATGGGAAACTATTGCTAACAAAAAATCAAGATATAGAGGGCTACTTTTACCTTTGTCCAGGTGGTGGACAGGAGCATGGAGAGACCTTTCACAAGACGTTGCAAAGAGAATGCCTGGAGGAAATTGGCTCCTCCGTTCACATTGGAGAGCTGTTATTTATCCGTGAATACATCGGACAAAATCATGAGCATGCCGCCTTTGATGCAGACGTACATCAGGTAGAATATTATTTCCTCTATCAGGTAAATACGCAAACTTGTCAACCAACAAATCCAGATACTCTTCAAATTGGGACACAATGGATACCAATTGAAAAGCTTCATACTTATCGACTTTACCCAAAAGCGCTTATCCAACCGCTACAGCAGTTTATACGAGGACAACAAACAACAATCTATTTGGGTGATGTCAATTAAAACAGGCTGTCTATAGAATAGACAGCCAATTCTTAAGCAAGCACTTTCACCATCGTATAATAGCTACTGCCTGGTGGATAATCTTTAATTTCGCCCACTACTTGATAGCCATGTGCCTCGTAAAAGGTACGCGCCTGAAACTCGTAGGTTGTTAGCAGGGCCTTTGTTGCCCCCATATCCTTCGCTACCCATTCTGCTTGTGCTAAGAGCTTTTTGCCCATACCCTTTCCACGATATTCTTCACTAAACCAAAATTTATGTATTTCTATCCATCCCCAGTAGACTTCAGCTGTTATACCACCTATCCATTGCTGCTGTTGATCTGTGACGATTAACTGTAAAGGAAGAACCGCACCCTTCTTTCTACTTTCGCGATGATAAGGAGATTGCTCATTATTATAGGCACGAATTTTTTCGCTTAAAAAATTTGTAAAATCCTCATGCTGTCCCCGTAAAACCTCTACTTGATATTCCATCTCGCTCCTCCTATTCCTGGTAACGCTTTATCAGCTTGTCTTGATGAGCTGCAAATATTTCTTCTAATGGAATATCGTACTGATTGGCAATCACTATAAGATTTCCTAAGACATCCCCTAGCTCTTCAATTAGCTCCTGCTTATTTTCTTCAAAGGATTGTGTTTTTTCATCTGGTCGATCTCTACCAATCTCGATTGCTCGAATTGCCCTGGCTACCTCACCTGTTTCTTCTGCCAAGAAGCCAATACGTGTAAAAATATTAAGCTCTGACCAGCCACGTGCTTCATAGTAATCCTTTACCCAGCGTTGAAATTCATTTAGTTCCAATTCAGTTTCCTCCATTTCCTTCCTCTTCAAAATAAATTATACTATAAAAGAATTCGATCAGATATGGAGGAAATCAGCTATGAAAAGTATTGCCGTATTTTGCGGATCCAGTCTAGGCGCTTCCGACGCTTATCGTCAAGGAGCGATTTTACTAGGAAAAGAATTAGCCAAAAGACAAATAACTCTTATTTATGGTGGTGCTTCTGTAGGCATCATGGCAACAGTAGCGAATACAGTGCTAGAAGAAGGCGGCAAGGTCATTGGGGTGATTCCGACATTATTAGAAGAACGTGAAATTGCACATCAACAGCTGACAGAGCTGATTGTTGTAAAGACGATGCATGAACGTAAAAGTAAAATGATGGAATTAGCAGATGGCTTTATTGCCCTTCCTGGTGGACCTGGAACATTAGAGGAATTTTTTGAAGTATTTACGTGGAATCAAATCGGGCTGCTTCAAAAACCTTGTGCTATTTTCAATATGGAAAACTATTTTGATTTATTAATTTCATTCTTTGACCATATGCAAAATGAACAATTTTTAAAAGCACAATATCGTGAGGCACTTATTGTTGATGAGGACGCAGCAGCACTATTAGATAAATGTGAAAGCTTTGTTCCTCCAGCTGTGAAAACTTATGAATTAAGCAAATAATAAAATGGTGAGGGTGGACCTAATTGGACTAACCTCACCTTTTTCATGCTCTAATCTCCAATACGATCCTACATGACTATGCGAAACAAAAGAAGGACCTGGTTGTTCTGACTACTAGTAATTTGGCTACTATGATTTCATAATTCTGCTTTCTTTTCCCGCCTTTTCACTGCTACCACAGCAATCAATACCATCCCAAGCTTCACCAGCCCAATAATGGCATAGAGACTAAATGAAAGAATCGCTGGTAATAATACCAGCCACCACGACCATGTAATGACATTTGTTAGCTTTAATACAACAAAGACAATGGTCAACACTTCTGCAATGCCCATCATTTCACCACCTTACAGCCCATCCTTGACTATATAGTAACTATATATCTTACGATAAGGAACATCACAGGAAAAATTTTCACTACTTTTTCTAAATCATACAACAGGAGGCAGTAAGATGACGAATATTTTTGTAAAAAGTGAGTTTGCTCCTTTAAAACGAGTTGTCATGGCGCAATCGGAATTTGCTTTTCCAGCTAAGGAGGCTCCAACAGATGATGAATTTTTAACAGAAGAAACACTAGCACTTTATGCAAGCGTAGATACACTCGGTAAAAATTTTAAAGATGTCTTTCCAGAAAGACAGCAGCAATGGGAATTGGAACGAGCAAATTTAAAAAAAGTATTAGAAAAATACGGGGTAGAAGTACAAGTACCAAGACGTTTAACAGACTATGAAAAAGAAGTAGGAAAAGAAGATGGCTATAGCAATTTCTTCGTTCGCGATCCCTTTTTCACTATCGGCCATTTTTTAATCGAGGGCTCCCTTCGATTCCCACATAGACGCAACGAAGTTTTGCCCGTACGTAATCTTTTAGCACAGGAAGCAAATGAAAATCAATGTTTCTATGTCTCCATTCCAAAGCCTGATATGGCAGATGGTTTAGATTCTGAAGCTGGCCCGTTTTTAGAGGGCGGTGATGTGTTAGTGTTAGATAAAACGATTTTCGTCGGGAATTCAGGACTAGCCTCCAACAAAAATGGTGTGCAGTGGCTGCGTAATTTAGCAAGTAACTTTGATTATACGGTGGTCGAAGTGCCGCTTCATCCAACCATTCTTCATCTCGACTGTGCGCTTAGCCTCGTTAGAGAGGGTCTAATGATTGTCTGCGAGGAAGCACTCATTGATGGTATTCCCAAACAGCTAAAAGATTGGGATAAAATTCACGTTTCCCTAGAAGATGCCGCAAAACTTGCTACTAACGGCTTACCTATTAATGAAGAAGTCTATATTACAGACAAAGAATTTACATGGATTGGCGAGCAACTAGCGAAGAGAGGTATCACCGTAGAATATGTTGATTTTACGATTTCTCGAAGCTTTGGCGGTTCTTTTAGATGTAGTACACAACCCCTATTACGCACGGATCTCTAGAAATTATCTCTCCCCACTAAAAAATAGTATGAATAATGAGCAACCTGAAATGGCACATTATTTGTAGGAGGTGGACAAGAAATGTCTAGAATTATTGGTGTGGAACAATCATTAACGAATATCGAAGATGCTTTAAAAGCACAAGGCTTTGAAGTCATCCAGCTTCGCAATGAAGAGGATGCGAAAAAATGTGATGCTTGTATTATTACAGGTCAGGATCGCGATGTCATGGGAATTAGTGATCCAGTTATGGAAGGTCCTGTGATTGATGCGAATGGACTATCGGCAAACGAGGTCGTTGAACGCGTCCAAAAATATTTCCACTAAAATCATTAGTGCTGTCTCTACGTCATTTTGACGAGAGCAGCACTTTCCTACATACAAATGGGCTCTACTTATAATACCTTGCGTTCTTGTACAAACTAATATACACGAACTTCAAAAAGTAGGGAGATATATGAGCCAAAAACAAATTGCGATTGTTATTTTAATGCTGACGACTACACTACTGCTATCAGGCTGTTGGGATGTAACAGAGCCGCAACGCATGTATTACGCACAAGGTGTGGGGGTTGACTACAAGGATAATGAATATACAGCATACTTACAAATTATCAACTTTGCTAACGTAGCGAAAACAGAATCAGCTAATCCCGAAGCTGCACCTACCGAAATTGGCCAAGCGAAGGGGAAGACAATAGAAGAAGCCATCTACAAATTGTATCGTTCAATGGACCAAGAAGTATTTTGGGGACATATGACCTTTCTTCTCTTCTCAGAGAGTGCTATGAAAGATGAAAATGCGATTGCGGTTATTGACACTTTTTTACGCTTTCGCGAGACCAGATATCATATTTGGGTTTACTGTACCCAAGATCCTATCGAGGATGTTTTATTAGTTTCTCCATTGTTAGAGAAATCACCAACTGCCACCAAATTAAGTAATCCTAAAAATACAGCGAAGCAGGAGTCATTTGTAGAGCCTGTTAATTTAAGACAGCTCGTCATTGGCTTAAATGAGCCCAACCACGAAATGAAAATTCCTTATGTAACCGTCAACGAAAACTGGGAGACAATGGATGGCCCCAAAACAGAAACCTTTTTTGCTGGCGTTGGTATTCTTTCAAAGGATAGTTTTAAAGGCTATATTAAAGGCAAATCTGCACGTGGAATAGAGTGGATGAATGATGAAACAAAGCAAGGAGAAATTACCGTCGAATTAGAAAATAATGAAAAAAGTGATTACTTAACCGTCGATATTAAAAAGCTAGATGTTAAAGTCAAGCCAATTGTGAAAGGTAATGATGTAAAGTTTGAGGTAAATTTAAAATTCGATACGATTTTAAATGGTTTTAAAGGAAAGCTGACACCCAATCAGGTAAGAAAAAAAGTAGAAAAAGCCGTCAAGGAAGAAATCCTAACTACCTTTGAGGAAGGACTAAAAATGGATGCGGATGTCTTTCGTCTATCCGAATATCTCTATCGTAGTAATGTAAAGGCTTGGAAGAGATTAGAGAAGGATGGCAAAATTCCTTTAAGCAAAGATTCCATCAGTAAAATCGATATTCATATTAATAAAGTAAGCCCTGGCCGTAAAACATTTGCAGAAACGATTACCGAATAATAGGTAGAGATCATCCAAAATGGCATGGTCTCTTTCTTATGGCCATCTTGTCATGCTATAGTAATGGAAAAGATGAGGAAACGTTAAACAGACAGGAGATCGAGACGATGATAAAAGGCTTTGGAGGAATATTTTGGCGAACAAAGAATCTAGATTCTGTAAAAAAGTGGTATAGCGAAACCTTGATGCTAGAAATAAACGATTGGAATGGGACAATCATTAAACCCCAAGAAGGCAATGAAACGATCTTTTCTTTTTTCACTGAACAGGACAATTATTTTCCAGCAGAACAGCAAGTGATGTTAAATTTCCAAGTTCATGATGTAAACGAGATGATAAAGCATCTTGAACATCTTGATGTCCCACTCGCAAAACCTCTAGAGTGTAACGAATTTGGAAAGTTTATTTGGATTAAAGATCCAGAAGGTCGACTGATTGAGCTTTGGGAAAAATAGTTTACTCCTGCGTTATATAAGTCAAAGAAAAAAGACCAGACACTTGAGACTGGTCCTTCTTCCTATATTAATGGTTTGTTTTCTTATTAAGAATGTAATCCCGATAGACTAACAGAGCGACAAGAAGAAAGCTAAGGCTAACAAGTCGGAAAATCATTTCTATACTTATCCATTCAGCTAAAATTCCTAAGATAAATGCGCTCATCCCTACTCCAACATCAAAACTGGAAAGAAAAGTGGCATTGGCTGCACCACTTTTGGCTTCACTTACTTTTTGAACAGCCCAGGTTTGTAGGCACGGCATAACGGTGCCATAGCCTGCACCAAATAAAATCGCGGCGATAATCAATGTGAAATTATTTGTAGTATAGGATAACACGATTAAAGATAGAAAACCGAAAATCGCTGACACAATAATGATCGACCATGGTCCATGCTTATCAAACCATTTCCCTGTAAAAGGACGTATTAAAGTGGAAACAATTGCGTTGATAAGAAAGAATAGAAAAATATGCTTTAATCCCTTTTGTTCACCAAAAAGAACTAGGAATGTAATAATAGCGCCAAAACCAAGCGTCGTCACAACAGTCAATACTGCCTGAAACCTTACTTCTTTTTCAAATATCGCTTCCATAAACCGAAATGGCTGCTTGTCATTTTGAATAGGTGTCGTTGCATGCACAAAGGAAAACATTATGATCGCAAATAGGCTTAGGAAGGCTGACGACCAAATCAGCGTGTGAAAAGAAAAGGTACTGTAAATAAGGATACCGAGACTTGGTGCAACAATCGCTCCCACGGTTGTGGATACCGAGAAATAGCCCATTCCCTCTCCTAATCGAGCTTTAGGGATACTATCTACAGCCATTGTACTATTGGCTGTCGTGGATACACCCCACGCTGTTCCATGGAAAAGTCGGAGTAATAGGAAAATCCAAATCGTGTTAAGCAATGGATACAGTATTGTAATTATGAGTAATGCTATACTTGCCACAATTGCTAGTTTTTTCCGCTTATGATCCATTAAATAGTACCCTACAAAAGGTCTTATCGTAATGGCACCTAGTGTAAATACCGTCGTCACCAAGCCTACTTGCATCGGATTGGCGTTTATGCTTAATAAATAGGCTGGTAAAATAGGCAATAGCATTTCAAATCCTATAAAAATAAAAAAATTACTTATGAATAGAAAAAGAAATGATGAAGTAAAAATTGGTTGTTTTTTCATAGAAAATTCCTCGCTTCTAATTATTTTTCTAAATTAGAAGCGCATGGAACACTGCAACATTCCTTAATTGTCTTAGTTTTTTTAGCAATTCACTCACCCTCTCTCAGTTTTATCACAACAAAAAAGACGCCATAAAACCGGCGTCTACCAATTACTTTGTATGGTTAAAAAGTCATTTTTCACACATGACTGACAAAAGCAAAAAGCTTCCGGTTACTACTTTCACTATGCTGTTTTCTTAAAAAACCACAGACTGGTCCCTTTGAGCCTAAATCATCTAATTGTAAAAATGTCTTTACCTCAATCGCCGTTCTTCTGAAAATAGTTTCCATGACTTTTTGCCTCCTCTCTCAAGATCAATTCATAGCTTACTATAATTTAATACAAGTTTACCACAAAAGCAAATACAATGTTGAACTATGTATAAGACGCAACATATTTTCCACGCATTTACTATTTATAAAGTTCTTTCCTTGTCACCGTCTATTAATTGAACATGCACCTTGGAGGAGCCACCTCCCTCTATATGATTAGGAACATTTGTTAAATTGAGTAATTCCTTTAGATGAATAGCTTTTTCACGATTGGCCTCGATGGTCACATGATATGGCCCTGCTATATTCATAAGTGAATCCATCCGCTTATCGCCTTTAAAAAAATTCGTATCGATAAATTGTAAATCAAAGGACACAGCTTCATTGCTTCGATTATGTAAGACAATGGTACATTCCCCATTCATTAAGTCTTTTTCCACCATATCAAACCGACATTCTCCATCCCCTTTGTATGAAATGGCCATAATGCCACTAGCAAAGGTTTCTTGATACGCCACGATAAGCAAATGAGGTAAAAATGAATAAAGTAATACTACAATAACAAATGTTCGAAAATGATATTTGTTGATACTCCTAAGTAGTAAAATCATAGCAATTATAAATAAAATCGAGCCAAAGATGCCAAGTAACACGTATCCATCTTGTGTTTCGATAGGAATTGACATGAATGTAGTATGTGCCATACTTGCTTCATTGTAAGGATAAGGAAAAAACAGACACATACATATACCCAACATAACGATTGACCCGATAAAGGCCTTTTTATTGTTAACCATATGCTGCCTCCTTTCTAAGGTAATACGTAATATGCACATACCAAATTTACCATATATCCCCTAAACAAGGAATGAAGCCTATGAAAAACTTCTATTTTTAAAATAGTCAATCCGTCTGTAGGCTGAGATGTAGCACCGTCTATCGGACATTTCCAAATTTAAGGTAAATTGTTATAATTAAGCTCCAAGAGGGAATTACAAGAAGAAAGAGGTGTTTATATTGGGTATGAAAATATTCTGGTGGGCTGTAAATATTGTATGGTTATTGATCTTTTCTGGCATCGCCGTATTTATTGGGGCAAGAAATGTTGATGGTGCAGGGATTGTGCAAACACCTGAAGTGAAAATGGTTTCATTCATTATTTTGGGCATCATGTTTCTAATCGTTTTACTTGTGCAATTAATTTTTCTTTACTTTATTAAAAAAAGCACAAAAGCTCACTTTACGAAAATCACTTAAAAAGAAGCGAGAGGCTATATTAGCACTCGCTTCTTTTTCACCTTGATGCACATAGCTCCCTAAAATTACAGCCACGACAATGCCATTTTTCTTGTGTTTGTTCAAAGTCCTCGAGGTCTACAGGCTAAAAGTTAGATTTTTGGCCTAACTTAGGGGGTGCTGTACATTTGAAATGTGGTTTTAGTATTTATTCATCAAAAAAATCACCTTTGAAAAAAGGTTTAATTCCAACTTCTCTAAATAAATATTTTATTGGATGACAATCATCGACCAGATTTTTGTTGGGAATTAAAATTTTCTCCCTAAGTTCTTGAAATATTTCCGGATTAATTTCTGGAAACCATTCTTCATAAATCATATGTTTATCCTTTTCTATCAAAATTAAATACACAACAATAATCTCAAACATATAAGGAAATTCTTGTTTAATATTTTGATAGTTATCTAACAATGAAGTTATATAATCCTCAAAATTAAAAAATTTTGTTCCTTTTTCATTGTTGTATTTTAAACGTTCCTTTTCAGGTTTAAAGACAAAAGTAGACTTATTAAACCAGTTGCCTAACATGCATGTAAAAATTAATAATGCATATTTTTTAGTTTCTTTATCATCATCATTAAAATATTTAAAATACTCATCATAAATATAGTTTTTGGCAGTGGTAAAATACCCAATTTCAATCCCAGAAATAGTTTGTTTCACATTTTGTATAATTTTATTATTTTCCATACCATAGTCACTTTCTTTAAAAATTTCCATAATATAGATTATAACACACATTTAGAATACAGGGAACATTGATACAATAATCCAATCATACTTTGAATATGACCCTGACCATGAACTCCCTTTTTGAATTGCAACCCTAACTCTTTGTCCTTCTTTAAACGAAATAAATTCTTTTGTATAACGATCTTTAACTGTAGGATCTTTTAACAGTTCGTCTGTTCCATTTATTACTTCCATTGCGATATCCATAGATTTTGCTGGATAATAAGCATATTTGAATTGTGATTTCCATTCATTGTTTACTTGAGTTTCATATTTTATTTTCCCCTTAGAAAACTTCATATGATACTCATAAATATGACAATAACCGTAATTTCTAGTTTTAGCTGCTGGCATTACAATCTTTGAACCAGAGGATGATGTTGCCACCTGATCTTTCATCGGTGACGCTGCTTTCATTGCCTCGTTCTCTTCAGCAAAGTTTATTTCATCAGTTGGAATTTCGCCTTCAGGCACTTCTATAGGTTCAAAACCGTCCATTGGACTTAGAGTGTAAACACCACAGTAATCTTGTGCCTCTTTTTTTACTAACTCCGATAAAATATCATCGTTAGCTTTTGCTGTTACAGGAATTACTAATATAGTCATAAATAAAACTATCAATAATCCGCTAAATTTCTTCATTTTTCCACTCCTTTATTTTTCTGGGTACACCGCAATTGTATAATTTTACAAAATAAACTTAAATAGTATTTAATTACCTTTTATTAAATGACAAATAGTTACAATTTATAAAGTGTTAAATCACCAATTCATTGCCAAAGAACCTCCATTCTTTAATGATGAAGGTTCTTATATTGAATCATCTATTTTTTCAAATCAAGATTCTACTATAATAATATTTAATTTATAATAAAACATGACTTTAGTAGTGTTAAAAAATACAAATGAAATGAAATAAATTTTAAACCCAACCAATACTTTCTGCTGTTTTATCTATTAAAATGTTACGTTTACACAATACCTTATGACGTGAAATATAAGCTTATCGGCTATGTCCTCGCATTCATAACAGTCATCTGTATCCAGTAACGCATATCTACAATGGTATGCATATCCTCACCTAACTCGTTGTATAGGTCTTCCACAGTCTTGATGATGCGTTTTAGGTTTTGGTAGTAGTCATCATTGGCTAGAAGCATTAAGTCACAAATCACTAAGACTTTTTATGTTATAATTTACACAAAATACATATTAAGGTGATTCTAATGACATTTATCAGAAAATACTTGAATATTGTTTACTTCGTTATACTTTTTTTACTTTTATCTGTTTCGGATTATTTCAAAAAAGGTAATTGGGATTTTCTTAATAATCTCTTCTTTTCTTTATGGGCAGTAATTGTTTATGCTTTTTTAAATTGGGCATGGGATAGTAAAAAATATGAAAAGAAATAGCATATTGTTCATTAACTCTAAGGAAAATCTGCAACTCTTTCCCAACGGTTTATCCCATTCTTAATGTTTTGGAGATCCTAACTAACACAATCGCTAGTTCTTGTCGCTCTCCAATGTTTAAATACTTTTCAACATCAAGCTCATTAATTATTGTATAACGTCTTTCTTTTCCTTCTATAACTGTATCTTCAAATGTGGGCTCTGCTGGTGATTGTTTTAAAATAGCTGCAACTTCCTCCTTAATTCGTGGATAACTATGTTGTTCATTTCCATTCTCCCTTCTCTACAAAATTTATCAAATATTCATTGCGTATCTACTGCTAGTTGCACACATCTCAGGTAAATTTGCTCATACAAATGCTTCGGCAAATGGTGGCGGAACAGAGTTTCCACAAGAGTTGAGAGCACGTGGATTGGGATACATGATACTTGTTTCCTTTTCAAAAATAATACAAGCTCATAAATTACAAATAGTGAATCGTTATGAGCTAGCTGATTTTCTTAACGTAACTGAAGACTTTTTAGATGAAGCTCTTGAAGGGTACAAGAGTAAGTAGGATTTATATGTAGTTTTACCACCTACCAAGAAAGGAGAACCTCGAATAAAAGTTACTGTTGAACATGGGTATGATGAAGACACTGGTAAACGACTTAGATATACTAAAACCATACGTACGAAATCCATGTCTGATCGTGCAATATGCAATAAAGGAAGCTATTACAGATTTTGAAATCGAAGTATTAAATAAAGAAGATGAAAAGTTGAAAATATTAAATTTGCAAATTTTATTGATCAATGTATTATAGAGGATTTAGGTGACTATAAACATTCTAACATCTAAACCCTATATCTAGTAGAATGTCTAAAAAGATGGAGAGAAAGATGTCCTAGTGAAGCAAAAGGACAATATACTGTTTTAAAAAGCATCTTCTCTAAAGGGATTGAATGGAAATTAATTAAAGATAATCCTATGGACAAACATTAAATCTTCTCGTTTGGAACCTAAAAAGAAGGACTTAGAATTTTACAACGAAGAACAGTTAAAACATCTTTTCAGAGTATTAGAAAACGTAAATCCTAAACTCAAGCTCCAGATTAAGTTGGCAGCAATGGTTGGACTACGACTAGCAGAAATAGCAGGATTATGTGTGGAATCTTTTGATTTTGAAAATAATACTATCTATGTAGACAAAACCCTTCAATTTGATATTGAAGTTAGAAAACTAAAAATTTTACCCCCAAAAAACAAAAAGCCTCGATTAGTTAACGTCCCAAAGAGTTTGATGCGTGAACTAAAGTTATTTGTTGATGGCTATTAGGAACTAAAAAATGAAAAGAGTGATGCTTGGAATCTGATAAAAGATGATGATGGAACTCCCTTAAACTTAAACTTTACAAAAAATCAGATGGTAATCCATCAAAACCTGCTGCTATAAATCTTGCTTGGAGAAGAATTATTGAAAAGTATAGTTTACCAAAGTTGAATTTTCACGCTTTACGACATTCATATGCCTCATTTATGGTCAGTCGGTATGTAAATTTTAAGATCATACAGGAGCAACTCGGTCACTCTGATATAAAAATGACAATCAACACATATAGTCATTTAACCAAAAAGGATAAAAATGAAGCAAGCGACCATTTCGATGTCTTTTTGGTCACTTGCTCATTTTTTCATCATATTTCTGCGCACATAGCTCCCTAAAATTACAGCCACGACAATGCCATTTTTCTTGTGTTTGTTCAAAGTCCTCGATGTCTACGGGCTCGTTGGAAAAAATATCTGCCTGATACTTTTTCATTTCTAAAACACTGCGCTGAAACGTATACAAAATATTCTCCATATCCATGTCTGTAAAACTATATTTCTTGCGCTTGCCTGTTAATAAATATTCATTATAGACCTCGATTTGCGCTAGAGACACACGGTATTTTTGCTGAACATAGTACGCGTAGAGGGCTAATTGCTGACGGTCATCATCAGATTCTCCACCGGTCTTCCAGTCAACAATAATCCATTTATCCCTCAGTTCATCATAATAATGAAAGTCCATAACAACGAATACCTGGACATCTTCTATTTTCATGGAGCGGAATTGCTCTGGTACTCCGATACGAAGAGAGCCTTTTTGTGAGGTGATTTGCTGGAATGTTTCACTCATTAAAAAATGATTAAAAACAAGTCGTAAACGTTCTTTATAGTCTTGCACAAGCTCAGGAGAAAGGGTGCCATGATAATAGATTTCCTGCATCATATAATACTTATTTGGTTTTTGCCTCCAAAATTCAAGACGACGAGTGGAGTCAATAAAGGCTGCATTCAGCTGTCCGCGCCCCAATTGAATTAGCTCCTCTACAGTTGGAGCTTTTCCTGTTTGTAAATAATCATTAATGGCCTGCTCAATGTATCGATGGACAATTTGCCCAAATAAAATAGGCATCGATTGCAGCTTTTTTAAGCGATACACCTGTTGATGATATGGCTCCACATTGTAACTGAGCCACCCGTTATGTGAAAAGTAATATTCATAGCCGTATTTGCGGGCGCAGCTTGTCAATGTTTTATGACGCGATAGCGACCACGAAAAGGTTGGATAGGGTGAAATTTCAAACAGGACAATCACCTCCTAAAGCTGATGGATGAAATCATAAACAAGCTGTATAATCAGCACAATCGTTACAATACGCAGTAAAAGCTTTACCTGATGTGCCTTCACTTTTCTGGCTAGCACAAGCCCAATTTGTGCACCAATCGTCGAGCCAATCATTAAAATAAGCGTTAACGGCCATTCGATTTTCCCTGTAGCAATATAGGTAATCGCTGCTCCTGAGCACATGGCAAATACCCCTACCCGTGATAGCCCCACGGCTTTAATATAGGAAATCTTCTCATGTGCATATGTATAAAGCGCCAATGTACTACTGCCCGGACCAAACATACCGTCATAAAAGCCAACTCCAAGAAGGATAGGACCGTTTTTTCGATTCATCGTAAAACGTTCCTTGTCGCCAAAATCAGCTCCCCCCATAAAGGACATGACAAGCGCAAAGCCAAGTAAAATAATAGCAATGAACGTTAATGATTGACTACTCATGAATGAAGCGAAAAGTCCCCCCAATGTACCTCCGATTAAAGAGACAAGTAACACCGAACGCATTTCGTTCCATGCTAATTCCTTACGTTGATAAATTGTATAAAAGCTTGAAAAAGCACTCACCATATTGGACACTTTATTTGCGCCAATAGCCGAATGGACGGGTACACCCATTAGCATCATCGTTGGCAAGGTAATTAAGCCACCACCCCCAACTAACGTACCAATGACATTCCCAATGATGCCAATAAGTAAAAACAACAAGTATTCCATAATATCCTTCTTTCCCTAACACAAAAAGCAATCATTCTATGATACAGTATAACAGATTGTTATTATCAATGATGATGGAAATGAGGAGCAAGGATGCATATACAACAAAAAACACCTACACCACGCTTTTGTCACCAGTTAACGGTTATTGTGGCGACTATTTTTCTAGCTGGCATTACAGCGACACTCATTCAATACGGCAAGCTCCCTGCCATGATTCCTGTCTTGCAAAGCTTCACGAGTGAACATGCCCAATTCGGTCCGAAAATTGCTATTTTTTATTTACCCTTTGTCGCTCTTATGCTCTTTCTACTTTTACACTATTTAGAGATAAAGGCAGCTTATCCTGTGATGCGTAAAAATAAAGCACCTCTCTCCCATAAACAGCGACAAAATGGCATCCTTACGTTTTGTCTCATCAAAAATAGTATTCTATTGTATTTTACCTACTCCCTATTCAATGACCTGACGGTAGCTCTAGGTCGTGAACGTATTTTACAACAATGGCATGCTTACTTATTTTTACTGCTGTTATTTGGCATCTTCATGATAGGGATTGTGCGAGGCATTTTGTTGGCTAAAAAAAGTTAATGTAAAAAAAGAGAGCATGTTTTAACAATGAACATGCTCTTCTTAGACTAATTATTATTCAATGGATGTCATTAATTCATAAAAATATTTTTTCTCCTGCGTCTCATAAAGCTTATACCAAGCATGTAATGTTTCAGGTGTAAAAACATCGAGCAGCCTCAAAACATGGTAGGCAAAATCCAACGGTGCAATGCCAGATGCCGTTACTAAATTCCCTTCAGTTACGGCTGGCTTCTGTTTAAAATGTTCATCCCCAATATAATGTTGACAAAGCATCTTCAAGTATTCGAGATCGTTGCTCGTATGTTGTCTTGTATCAAGCAAACCAACCTTTGCAAGACCAAACGTTGCACCACAAATTGCAGCTACGAAAACATCTTCATTCAACGCTTTTGAGACTTTATTCAATACAGGCTCATGAATAGATTCTAGCCATGTATTGCCTCCTGGAAGAATCAAGACATCCATGCTATTCAAGTGACATTCAGCAACGGCCATCGTTGGAAGTATGGTGATGCCACCCATCGTCGTAACAGGACTTCTATCAATCCCTACTGTCATCACCTCTAAAGGCTCTAACCCCTTTTTAAAATATCTACCTGTATTTAATTCGGCCATTAAATACCCTATCTCCCAATCTGCCATCGTATCAAATACATAAAGATACACTTTTCTTGTCTGCATAATAAACACTCCTTTTATTGAAACTATGCTTAGTATAAAAAAACTTTACTGACATTCTCCGTCAGTAAAGTTTTCATTTTCATAAAAATGAATGAGCTCATATAGAACGTCAATTATCTTTTGCTTTAGACTTATGGGTTCTACTACTCGGATTGATTTTCCATAGGGAAAAAGTAAATAGGGTACATAGGTATGTAATGCTTCCTCATCTACTAAAAATATAGCGTTCTTATTGGTGCGTTCTTGGAGGTGATACTTTAAAAACCAATGCTGACTGATCGCATCCACAGCACTTGACTTTCCACAAATGATGAAGGGCACTAGGTTCTGTTTATCTTCGACTTGAGGAAAAAGGCTTTTCATAAAAAAATCACTGGCAGAGAAAGATTGTGGTCGTTGGAAGGGAATGCCTGTTTGATGCAGACTACTAATTCGGCCTACTTTAAAAGTACGGATTTCATTTCTTACATGACAAAATGCAACGACATACCAGTTTTGTTTCCAATAAACCAAACCATATGGATTAACCACCCTAGACTTAGATTGCTCTTCATTATTAGTATGGTATTCCATTTCTATAGATGTTCCCTTTACTATACTCTCTTCTAATTTTTTTAACAGTGGCTCCAAGGAAGATTCATCAGGACCGATTATCTCGAAACCTTGTAAATGCTGTTGAATCATTTTTTCTTGCTCTTGATTTGAATACATTGTAAGCTTTGCTGTTGCACTGTTTAATGCCTCATCTAAAAAATAGCCAGCTTCTTTTGCAAAAATAGAAGCATGAAGTAATGCCGCTTTCTCATCAACATCAAAAATAAGAGGACTTTTAATAAAATTATTCAACAGGGTATATCCTCCATGATGACCTGTTTCAGCTATAATCGGCACACCACTGGCAGAAAGTGAGTTAATATAGCGGTAAACGGATCTGATATTAATCTCTAATTTTTCAGCGATTTCTTTCGCGGTAATTTTCCTACCTGAATTCAACATCCATAAAATCTGCATCATATGATCCATTTTAGACAAACATTTTCACCTCATTGAATTAATTTATGATTTCTGACACAAAATCAGGCTACCTGATACTGTTATCAAGTAGCCCTTCGATTATGCCTTTACCAATTCATCTTCCATTTGCTTAAAATTATGTATTAAAGCGTACTTCTGTATGCCACGTGCTTGATGGATGCTAGCATCCGCGAATTGGCGGAAATTAGCCTGATCCTTTATTGTACAGGCATAGACCGCTTCAATTGCAGGTTGCATCCACGGCTGTGTTAGTTTATCACTTCTCATATCGGCCGCTCGACCTTCCAGCGCAGCAATATAGCATAGTGCATAGCTAGTTAAAGGCTCCTTATCAATTTGTCTTGCGGCTACTTTAGCAGCACCAAGATTCTCCTCCATAATGGCCTTAATAAAGAGATAATTGTACTTAATGGCTGGCTGCTTATAATGATGGATGATGACATCGATTGCCTGAATCTGTTCCTCTTTTGTCCCGTAAGCTGATGCATAGAGAGCAGCAAATATAGGCTCTTTTCGGTGATTTTTAACCCATTTATCCACCTGCTCCATATTGTTTGTGCGATATAAAATATGTATATGGCGATAAATCATCCCTACCGCAATTAATGCAAATATCCCAAGAGAGATGGATAGACGAACACCCGCTAAGGACAGCGTCAATGCCAATAAAATAATAGCTAAATAAAAGAATGTTAATTTAACAATTTTCATATTACCTCCTACTGTAATTTCCTACGCATTTTACGAGAAAAGATATAGCCTGCCCCTATAAAAAAGATAAGAGCCATCACTTTCATAATAGGAATAATAAACAGCTTGCTAATAACGACTACAACGAGGATATAATAGACAACCATTGCCAGTAAAAACAATGTCAGCTTATTCACGAAGTTCCCTACTTTCCTTTAGTGCCGCCTCAATCGCTGCTAAAGCTTTTGGACCCATTCCATGAAGATGAGCTAATGTAGAAAGCTCAACTCTTTCTAGCTGCTTCAATTCTGTATAGCCCGCTGCATGTAATGCGCGAATTGCTGGTTTTGCTACTCCCTTAGGCCACTCTGTCATGCTTGCACGTCCCTTCACGAAAAAATCTTCTCTGCCCTATTATGCAAGTGACAGCAAAGAAATGCAAATAAGTCAAAATTTAAACATATACAAGCACGCCGCTATGAAATTTACAATACTATGGATACTCCAGCTAGTGACAATGGAACCTCCAGCAATTCGTTCGTTCACCCAGCCCATCACATAGCCAGCAAGCGCTGTAGTAAGCACAACTAATAAGATTACATGAAGCGGAAGCACCGACCATAGCATGGCCCCATGAACACAGCCAAAAACAATACTTTGCAAGAGATTTGCTACTTGAAAATCAAAAATCTTCATCAATCTCTTTAATAAAAAGCCGCGAAATAATAGCTCCTCTGATAAACCTGTTTGAATAATAGCGTAGAAAAGTGCTGGAATGACGGCAGCAGCTCCAAGTCCCGCGAATTGATTCGCCGCTAGCAAGGAGCGATCAATATAGAAAAAGACTAGCGCAAAGCTCGGTATTAACATCGTGAAAGTAGAAAGTACAATGTACATAGCATACCTTCCCTTGTGCACAATAATAGGCTTTTGCAATCCTATCCACGTTAAAAAGGGCTGTTTTTTTCTCGCTGTACAAAGCCACCAAATAAACGGAATCACTGAAAATAACATCACTTGCAAAATGGCACTGATTAAACTATTCATCATCTTATTTCCCCTCCTGTTTACTACAAGCATAGAAGAAAGTGCCATTTTTTTCAATAGTTATTTAACGATAAACATTAAATTATTTATCTTTATTGTTAATTATTAAATGTTTTACAATAAAAAAACGAAGTCAAAGGGCTTCTCCTTTGTCTTTTCAGTTATTTTCATTTATACTCTATTACAGATATTAAAGGTCTGTAATAGAGATGATAAAACACTGGAGGCTATCACAATGCGTACATTACCTACACATTTATTAGAAAAGGCACAAACATATGAGCACAGCACAAGAATTTCAGTGCCTGCCTATGACACATTATTTGCCGTGACACAAGCCTATTTCCGCATGCATTTAGGAGAACAAGAAGCATCCCTGCTTGTTGTAGGAGCTGGTGGGGGCAACGAGCTTTCTGCATGGGGACCAACAAACCCTAAATGGATGTTCACTGGGGTTGATCCATCTGAGGAAATGCTCCAAATTGCACAACATAAAGCCGTGCAACTGGATATTGAAAGTCGCGTTCAGCTACTACAAGGAACAATTGAGCGCTTACCCCAATCAACACCGAAATTCGATGCGGCAAGCTGTATCCTCGTTCTTCATTTTATTGAAGATCGACAGGAGAAACTCCATCTACTGCAAAATATTCACAAGCAATTAAAACCTGGAAAGCCCTTTGTCCTCGCTTGTGCCTACGGAGAACGAGAAAGTGACGAGCTACAAGATCGCATCAAAATATGGCAAAGCTACTTTTTAGAGGCCGGCTATACAAAAGAAAAGGTAGATAGCATGGGCAAGGGCATCATGAATATTTCCTTCCTCTCCGATCAAGAAATCCAACAGCTATTAAGTGAAGCGGGCTTTCAAAATATTACCCGCTTTTTCTCCTCAGGTCTCTTCGCAGGATGGATGAGCCACGCATAACCACAATGCCCCCACCATAGTCACAATCAATGGTGGGGGCTGAAACTTAGATTTATAGTCACATCGAAAAAAATTACCAATAAATACTGTAATAATAAACAGTTTCATCAATCGTCATGCCCATTTTTTCATAGAGCTTCTGTGCTTGGACATTATCTCTGGCAGTTTCTAGCATCATGTAACGAGCATCTTCCTGCTGACAATAGATATAGCATTGCTCCATCAACGCCTGTGCTACACCTTGTTTTCTGGCTTGTTTCGCCACAAATAAATCATTTAAGAGAAACGCTCGTTTCATAGCTACGGATGAAAAGACTGGAAACAATTGTGCAAATCCAACTGGCTCCTCCTCCAAATATGCCAGGAAAATAATAGACTCTGCTCCCATTACTCGCTCCTGTATAAACTGCTCAGCTTGCTGTAAATCAGATGATTGTCCATAAAATTCACGATAGGCATTAAATAATGGGACTACGTCTCCCATCGTTTGCTGTGTCACCATACAAATTTTCATGTTTTGATCTCCATTTCCTTTTGATTGTCCTTCTAGTATGATGGTAGTAAATAATCTGACATTTCAAAAGAAACAGTTCCAAACATTTTAACATGTCAAGGTGGTGCCTTATGGACGATTTAATCTTTCTATTAACAGAAAAAGAGGCAAAATATAAGCAAGTGTACCAGCAAATTAAAGCACTTATTATGCAAGGTACACTTCAAACAGATGATTCCCTGCCCTCCATACGAAAACTTGCAGAAACTTTACAGGTCAGTCGTAATACTACATTAACTGCTTATGAACAGCTTGTGGCAGAAGGATACATACGTGGGGAGGGACGAAAAGGCTATTTCGTCAATGCACTAGAGCAGGTTTTTCTAAAGGAGCAGGAACAGTCCCCTATGACACAGCCAAAAAAGAAGGCTGCATCCTATCTTGTAGATTTTCGCGCTGGGGCTGTCGATCAGCAACATTTTCCCATGAAAACATGGCGCCAAATTGCCAATCAAGTATTACAGGAATCAACCTGTTACGAATATGGAGAACTGTTTGGAGAATCAGTGCTAAAGGAGCAGCTTGTGCAATATTTACTGCAAGCAAGAGGGGTTTATACAACGAGCGACAATATCGTTATTGGTAGTAGCACACAGCAAATGCTCTTGTATCTTGGATTTTTACTAAAAGAATCTTTCCCAAGCATTCTTTTGGAAGACCCTGGCTATGATGGTGCACGGGAAGCCTTCCAGTTACATCACTTCGAAATAGAGCCACTACCTGTAATGGAAACAGGAGCTCAACTTGACATACTCCAAAACTGTCAATCACGCTTAATGTATGTCACCCCGTCACATCATTTCCCATACGGTGTGTCCATGTCTATTCAGCAGCGACAGACCTTAATACAATGGGCTCAACAAGTCGATGGTTATATTCTAGAGGATGATTATGATGGAGAGTTTCGCTATACACAACAGCCATTTCCTGCCCTTGCTTCCATCGACTCATCAAGGGTAATCTATCTCGGCACCTTCTCCAAATCGTTTTTACCAGGTGTGCGTTTAAGCTATATGGTGCTACCAAATGCACTTGTTCAGCCCTATAAAGAGCGTTTTGCTCATTTTGAACAAAATGCTTCGTCCCTCCATCAACGCACAATGGCCCAATTTATGGCGCAGGGGGAATGGACACGCCATATTAAACGAATGCGTTTGACCTATAAACAAAAAATGCAGCACCTTGTACAGGAGCTACAACGACATTTTGGTCAGCAAATAACCGTGTTAGGCGAGCAATCAGGACTCTATGTATTAGTGAAGATAAAGTCTCCACTTTCTGAGCAGCAGCTGATCCAACGAGCGGCGACTTACGGTGTGAAGGTTTATCCGACAAGCCCCTTTTTTATCCATCAAAAAAATGAGGAACCAATGCTGCAATTAGGCTTTAGTAAATTAGCGTTGGAAGAAATCAAGCTGGGCATCGAGCTGTTAAAAGAGGCGTGGCAGCCATAACCTTCAACGTTATGGCTCTTACCATACCACTTAAAAATAATCAATAAATGTTGGGATACCTACTGGTAAAACCGCCTCGAGCAATGCAATTTCCTCTGTACGTCCCTGTAATCGTTCAATTCGTTCTAAATAGGTTGGACGTTTGTAGCCTAACAGCATAGTAGCCAGTGTTTGCACTGTTAAATGCACAGCATTCGCGTTCAACGTCTCACTTACCTTCTGCACAGAAAGGTTTCCATCTTTCATTTTGATGATGTAGGTGCCATTATTCCACGCCACAGTGCGATCACTGACAGCTAGCTGAAGCTCGAAATTCTGACCAATAAATGGATAGCGCAGTAAAAATTCTTTGACATCGACGATTCTTGCCATGAAATAAGGCGATACCTTTTGAATGATCTCACTGTCCTCTAATAGAAAGGCTACCGCTTCATTACCAGTTGTTTTCCCGTAGACATTGTAGACCATTGAGCTGTGAGCCGAGACGAAATTCCATAAACCTTTACGAGCCTCTTCCTGCAAATAGACGATTTCATCAATGTAATAATTTTCCTCCATAATACGATAGAACATGTAGCCCTGTGCCACATCTTCTTCATCATAGTAGACCGCCGCCTGAAGGTTCACATCACTATCTATAAATTTCTCCTCCCAGAAATCCTCCTGAAATTTCTCGTTCCAGGCAATACTATTGCGCACCATTACCCCATGCGTTTTCTGCGCATAGCGTGCGTAGATAGCCACCACATCCTCATGCTTGGGATCAACACGGCGAATTTTCCCATTAAGCCCAGCATAATGAGGAAGCTGTGTATCCTTCACTTGAAATTCCACAATATCACTCATAATTTCCCATCCCTTTTTGCGGTAATAAGGGATAGAATATGGAAATAAATAGGATATATACTGTCCTTCATTTCGCATACTTTGCAGACTTTCAATTATCAAGCTCTCCATTAAGCCATGCCCTGAATATTCAGGGTATGTCCCAACTGCTGTGATGCCACCCATTTCATAAATCTTGCCATGCACATTCACCTCAAAAGGCAAACTTAAAATTTGCGATACTAGTTGTGGACCATCAAACCACCCGATCGCATGCCCTTCATTAAATTGCCTACTCTTCGCATTCACAAAGCGACGATCCTTGTGAATGGACATTGACATTTGAAAGACATAATTCAGTAAATCAATGGACTGTGCCATTTCATCCAATCGAATTTCTCGCATGATTAAGCCTTTTCGTTGATTCATGATTCCCTCTCCTCATCAAATAACTCTCTTAATATCGACTGTGGTGCATCCAAAAAACGTTTGGTCACGATGTAATGAATGGTATCCTCATAGCGAATGGATTCAATTTCTCCTTGATCAAAACTATAAATCGTGGCATTCGGATAGCCAAGCAAAATGGGTGAGTGTGTAGCAATAATAAATTGTGCCTCATGCTCAAGGTCCTTCATTATTTTCAGCAAGCTCAGCTGCCTCGTTGGTGACAATGCCGCCTCAGGCTCATCCAATAAATAAATGGCTTTACCCTTAAAACGATTCATAAATAACGCAAGAAAGGATTCACCATGAGATTGATGATGTAGTGATTTCCCACCAAAAGCGTTATATCTCCTTGGATCTTCTATCAAATCAATATGACTGGCAAATTGATAAAATGTTTCTGATCGAAGGAAAAACCCATTCGATATTTTCGGCAGCCACGACAAACGGATATATTCCCCCAATGAAGATTCCGCCTTATGTACTTCATATAAATTTTGACGACCGCCACCAGCCGTATTGAAATCGCAACGATCAGCAATCGCCTCCAGTAATGTTGATTTCCCCGAACCATTTTCCCCAACAAAGAACGTCACATTCGTCGGAAACTCCAGCTCATGCAAATCCTGCAAGCTTGGAATATTAAAAGGATACTCCTGTTTATTGGGAATCGTATCCTGTAACACCTTACATGACTTTAAATACATTTCATTTCCTCCTTACTCTTATTATAGCGAACATCCCTCAAGCTGAAACGTAATCCACCCACCTGTTTGATTGAAATGTCACCTTTTTATGTATCCACCCGAGCCTGCCCAACATAAATAGCCTAAAACAGCTGACGAAGACCCTACCATTTTCACAACTAGCTATGAGATATTTCCCGAGAAATAAATAAAAAACATGTCGAAAGTTGCAATTCCTACATGTAGTATCATGTCATATTTTTGATTTTTTTATAAAAAAAGTGGACATTGACCTCCTCTCTAACTGATTAAGTGAATGATTTCCCTGCAACATGCAGTAGTGTTTTCCATTGCAATTTTATTTCGCAGTGGCTTGCTGAATAAGCGGGGTGCCTCTCTTTTCGATCACCTTGGGTTCCTTTCTGAGCGATTCCATCCACTTTTGGATTACTTTCATTACCTAAATTGATCCGATTCAAAAAAAGGCTCAATACCTATTTCTTTTAATAAGAATTTCCGATGACTTCTTTTATCTACCAAATGTTGTTTAGGTATTAAAATTTCTTCTCTTAATCGCTGAAACAAATTCGGGTTATGCTCTGGAAACCATTCCTCATATCTGACCCCTTGATTTAATTCTATTTTTATTAAAAATAAAACAATATCTTCATACATATAGGGGAATTCTTTCTCTATCTGCTCATGATGTGCTAATAATGCATAAAGATAATCTTTTAAACGATAAAATCGCTTCTGGTCTAATGGATTCGAGCTCCATTTTTTATTTTCCTCCCACTCTTGTATGGGCTGAAATATCTGAAGAGAACCCGTTTCCCAATTACCCAGCATACAAGTAAATGCAGCTATAGCGTATTTTCTCGTTTCATCATCTGGATCTCCAAAATATTTATAGTATTCCTCCCGATACTTACTAAAATTTCCGCTAGTATGATAACCCCCAATAGCAAAACCTTCCAACCCTCGTTTTGCTTGTTCAATGATATTATTTGTCATTCTACTTACTCGCCTCCTTTTCTTTACTATCTAATCATGTTAATCTAACGTGATATTAACATAATTAACCAACCGGAAATGTAAAATATATTTATTCCATTCACCCACAATATGACTATTAAGTATTGTATGGGATTCTACGCCTCTTTCCCCTCACTAAGTTATAAACTTCTATAGGAAACTAATTACTAGTTTTCCTCTGTGCTTGGCTCTCTCATTTTATGATTACCTTCAGTAACTCGATGAGCGGGTTTCCTCTCTTTATGATCACCTCTAACAGCTTTTCGAGCGGTTCCATTCATTCTTTGCTCACCATCTCCAAAGTTCTAACTATTATCCCTCGCTCATAAATTGAGTAACAATCAAAAGTCAGAAGGAGAATCGCGATGTTTGTGACGCATTACTACGAAAACAAGACGTCTGTTTTAAGTCAATTGCTCGTCAAGCTACCTACTGTGGAAGAAGATATTCGCATTAAAGGGCGCAAGGCAAAGGTGTTGGAGGTACTTCAAGTTGATGACAACAATTTTCATGTGAAGATATTATTCGAAAAAATCCCTAAAAAGCAGCCTCTTAAAGAGCTTGGAAAGAAAAAGAGATAATCAACTAAAACATGGTTTATTCCCTTAATTTTCGGGAATAAAATAGGTAATGATTGCGAATCATTCACTTTAAATTTCTTCAAGCAAAACCGTTGACTTTTTAATTGATAACAATTATCATTATCAATAGATTATTTCTTTCTCCAAATTGCTTCATTCAGAATCCCCCTCTTTTTTGAATAAGCATGTATCAAACGGATATTCTTACATCAGACTAAGAGTATCCGTTTTTATCTTTATATGAGGAGAACTTTACATACTAAAGGAGCTGTTTTGACATGGATTATCGTATTGAAAAAGACACTATGGGTGAAATTAAAGTACCTGCTAATAAAATTTGGGGCGCGCAAACACAGCGCAGTAAAGAAAATTTCCAAATTGGTACAGAACAAATGCCAATCGAGCTTGTGCAAGCTATGACAATCCTAAAGAAAAGTGCGGCGATTGCGAATAATAAACTAGGCAAACTTTCTGATATTAAAGCAAATGCCATCGTGCAGGCTGCAGATGAAATTTTAAATGGTCAATGGGACGATCAATTCCCTCTTGTGGTTTGGCAAACTGGTAGTGGTACACAATCCAATATGAATGTGAATGAAGTCATTGCTCACCGTGCGAATCAGCTATTAGAGGATGCTGGTGAAGCGGACCGTATTCATCCAAATGATGATGTCAATAAATCACAAAGCTCAAATGATACATTCCCAACAGCATTGCATATTGCGGCTGTTTTAAAAGTGGAAGATTATTTATTACCAAGACTACGTTTACTAAAAGCAACTTTGGAAGATAAAGCAGCTCAATTTAAGGACATTATTAAAATTGGTCGTACGCATTTACAGGACGCGACACCTCTTACATTAGGTCAAGAAATTAGTGGCTGGGCAGCCATGCTCTCAAAATCAGAGCATATGATTATCCAAAATATTGACTATATGAAGGAGCTTGCAATTGGTGGAACAGCGGTCGGTACAGGAATCAATGCTCACCCTGAATTTGGTGATCGTGTGGCTGAGGAAATTAGTGAGCTAACAGGCAAACAATTTACATCAGCTACAAATAAATTCCATGCCCTAACGAGTCATGATGAAGCAGTTGTAGCACACGGTGCATTAAAGGCTTTAGCGGCTGATTTAATGAAAATTGCCAATGACGTTCGCTGGCTAGCAAGTGGTCCTCGTTCAGGTATTGGGGAAATTACGATCCCAGAAAACGAACCAGGCTCTTCCATTATGCCAGGTAAAGTAAACCCTACCCAAAGTGAAGCAATGACAATGGTCGTCACGCAAGTAGTTGGAAATGACGCAACGATTGCCTTCGCCGCTTCTCAAGGTAACTTTGAATTAAACGTCTTTAAACCAGTCATCATTTACAACTTCTTACAATCAACTCGCCTATTAGCGGATACAATGAAATCATTTAACGACCATTGTGCAGTAGGCATTGAGCCAAACAAAGAGGTACTCGATCATAATTTACAAAATTCATTAATGCTTGTAACAGCGTTAAACCCATATATTGGCTATGAAAACGCAGCAAAAATCGCAAAACAGGCCCACAAAGAAGGCACGACCTTAAAGGCAGCAGCCATCGCAAGTGGCTTACTTACAGAAGAACAGTTCGATGAATATGTAGACCCAGCAACAATGATTTATCCGAACGTAAAATAATGAAAGCGACCATAAAAAGATTGAGGCTAATGGGCTTCAATCTTTTTTGTTTATGAGAAATATCTTTAGCATGGATGAAAGCAAAATTAAAAGACATGAATCTCGATAGACTATCGAATCCATGCCAAATAGCTTCCTAATGAAAATAATTGTATCTATCCTATGCAGTCACTTCATCGGAGAGTGGTTTATTCTGCCTCCTATGTAATCCATAACTCCATTACAGATGCTTATAACTAGTTAAAATTCTCTCAGCTTATTTTATCCAGCTTTACATTAAACGACAATTCATCGTCAATTAGATTAAACGTATCAGCTTTATCTTGTTTAGATAATTTAGAGATATAATGATAGTAGTTTGGTAATAATTCAAAATCATAATTTAAATAATCTCGTATTAATTGGTCATCTTGAAATTTTGAAACATCCCCGTCTAACAAATCATGTTTTATTAACTCTTTAGTGTTGTTCGTAAAATCAGATACTACGTATGAAAGAATATTGTTCTCATATCGTAAGTTTTCAGAAACACCTGAATAATTTAATAAAGATAGTAATGTCGCATTATTAAAATTCTGTTGGTTAATTAAAGATGAAACCTCCATTAAGTAAATCGATTCAAGGTGGTCATGATAAGGACTTTCAATATCTACTCCATTATACATTGCTTGTTTCTCAAAGGGTCTAATTCTCCCAGTTTTTAATAGTAATAAGTGATTGTGATTGCTTAGATAGATGTTTTTGGAAGTATCTAATCTAAGTAAATTATCTCCGTTTGGAAGTAAAGGATTTAATCGTTTTATCTCTCCTGTTGAAGTGTTTATCAAAAAAATACATTGATAAAAAGGACGTCCATAGTTAATTTCTCTTTTCGTAATAAAATACAACAAATATTGAGGATTAAGGTAAATTAACTTGGAATAATAACTTTCATCCTTAATTTCTTCAGAAGAAAAATAATTATTTAAATTTAATGTGATAGCATGTGTTTGATTAAATGTTTCAAGATTAATTCTATAAAAGTTTATGTTATTTTTTTCTTTTAGACTAAAACAAAATTCATTATTCATAATATCCAAAGCAAACTCGTCATAGCGGGTGTCTAATCGTTGTATATTTTTGAACGTGCCGTTTTTTAAATTAATCTCACAATGCGCAATACTAGCATGTTCTAATAAAATAGCCTCGAACTCTTCTTTAATTTCATTTGTAGGAATTAGTTGTTTATTATTCAAAAATATTCCCCCTTCAATATTGCTAATAAATATTTCACTTTGAGCTTTTACTCCTTTCTGGCCTCTGTATAAAGAAGTTTTTCGAGTTCGTCCACCTTGCTCCCGTCTAATTGGTGTGTGAGCCCATATGTTTCACCCTTGCCATCGTTATTGATGATTACGTTGAGATCGTGAAGTAATTCAGTGAAATACGTAAAACACTTAGTTAATTCTCCATAGGACTCAGCTGTATCAAGACCTTGCTGTTTCTCAACCGATATTACATAATCCAGATGTCCCATCAAAATCTGCAGTACATTTAAATTTTCAAAATCCTTTTGAAGGTCTTCCCCTTGAACCCTAAAATATATCATTTCCTTCGTGAGACGATCTGCCCTTAGATAATATTCGTCTACGTCTGTTGTTTTGTTAATATCTTGGGCATGATAGGCAATCCAAGCTTCCAACGTTGGTTCAATCTCATAGTTATTGAAGCCTTCAGGGGTTGATACATCATTCCAGATTTTCGAAGGGTTTACTGCTGCTACGTGTTTGATTGTTGTTTCTTCTGTTTTTACCTGTTCCCCTTTCGTTTCTCCTTCCTCGGTACAACCTATTAACAATCCACTTATCAATAGTCCTGTCAATACAACATTTACGAGCTTCATCTCTCTCACTCCTCTTTAGAAGGTTAGCCATTTATTATAATAATACCTTACATTAGTTAATTTTTATAATATTTTCCATTTAAAAGTTACGTTTAACATGGCTGATTCTCTATGTATCTCGCAGTAATAGCAAAATTAAAAGCCACCCTCATGATGAGAGCGACTTTCCTAACCTCCTAATATTCACTTTTCAATAGGGAAAAGATAGCGAGATCCACATACTTCCCTTTTTCAAATTCATGTTGCCTCAAAAGACCCTCTTGAGAAAAGTTTAATTTTTCCAATAGTTTGATAGATGCTGTGTTTTCTGGCTCTATTTTTGCTTCGATTTTATTGATTCCCATGGATGTAAAGGCAAAGTGGATGATCGAACTTAAAGCCTCTTGCATCACACCCTTTCCCCAATAGTCAGGGTTTAAATCATAGCCAATTTCTATACGATTATGCTCTTTTTCATAATTCAAATAGCCACATGTGCCAATCACCTTGTTGGTCTGAATTTCCTCGATTACCCATCTTAAGCCTTTTTGTTCTTTAAAAATTTTCTCATACCAATTGATTTCATCAATAGCATCTTCAACTGAAGCAAACAATGGTAATGGCAGGTACTTCACTACATTTTCATTAGAATAAAGTCTCAAAATATCTTGGCCATCATCCATTATCCCTTTTCGTAAAATAAAACGTTCTGTTTCCAATTGAGGAAAAACCGTAAATTCGAATTGTGTATGCATACTACTCCCCTTTTTCACCATTTATTAGCATTTTACTATTGAATAATAACACAAAAATCTCTCATACTCTCTTTTACTGCTATTACAAATCACTCGTTATTATAGTAAATTGATTACAACCAAATGGCACCAACTCCGTCTAATAATTGAAAGGGTGTGGAAGATGCTTGAACATGTGAGAACATCAATAGAAGTTAGCAGTGAATGTAGTAAGGAGGAGAGGCTTGAATGGTTGATGAAGGCATATGGAGATGACATAGCACGTCTTGCCTTTACGTATATGAAGCACAAGCAGCTTTCGGAAGATATTGCGCAAGAAGTGTTTATAAAGTGCTATGAGCATTTAGATAATTTCAGGAATGAATCTTCCTATAAAACATGGTTATATCGAATTACTGTCAATCTATGTAAAGATAAATTAAAAAGCTGGTCTTATAGAAATATTGTTCTGACAGAATTTTTCTCAAAAATTAAGAGTACTAGTCAATCCCCTGAGTTGGAATTAGTCGGACAGGAGGATAAACGATTACTTTCTGAAAAAATCCTTGCTCTACCAATAAGATACCGAGAACTCATTATTTTCTATTATTATGAAGAGCTGTCCTATAACCAAATAGCTGATTTGTTAGATTTGCGTTTACAAACCATTAAGTCTCGACTTCATAGGGCTCGACTTATGCTCAAAAAATCAATGGAAGGGTGCAAGATAAATGAATGATATGTTTAAAAATATAGGCAAGGCATTGGATGACACGGCATTCCAGGACATTCATTTTAATGAGAAACATAAAGAAAAAGTAAGGCAGAGGCTTCGAAAAGATTACAAGAAACAGCCCCAATTCCAATCCATTTTCAATCATTTGTTACCTATAGCAGTCATTGGTTTTTTTCTTATAGGAGCTAGCTATTTTATGGTCACGGAGCTGACAGTACAACCAGTTGATAAGGGAGACCGTTCACAAGAACCTATAATGGAAACTACTCTTTATCATCCCCCGATCCAAGAAGAATTTTACGGGGATATGACGAAAGAGGATGTCGTGAGTAAATTATTAAATTCGATTGATTATTTTCACTCAGCAGCTGGAAAATTTGAAGAACATAAAATTTCTCAAGACGGTTCCACTAGAACATTGGGTGTTACTTATAAAGTAAGTACCAAAAAAGAAGTTGGAGGCTATGAAAAAATAATCGCTTTAGATGATAACACGACGGGAATCAAGAACGATACACAGGAGTACTTTTATAACAACAGAAAGAGCTGGTTAAAATATACAGCACTTTATGGACAAAAAGTTTATACAGTTAATGAAACGAAACAGAAATCAAAACGAGACGTAGTTACTCCTGAGCAAGCTTTTAGTATTGACTTGAAATATCCCCCTATTTCATATAATAAATTGAGAGAAAGACCTTCATTTGGAAGTTCAAGTATGTCGTTATTCGCTTATGAGAAAGCTGCTAGTTATTTAAGAAATATGGAGCATTGGGAGATTGAAAAACAAAATGAAGCGTTGTTAGGTCATAATACAATCGTATTAGCTGGGAAAATGGATGAAACGGTGACAAATAGTGAAAATTTAAAAGGCACGACAGAAGCGTTTCGTTTTTGGGTGGATAAAGATACTGGGATTCTCGTTAAAAGTGAAACATATGACCAAAATGGTGAGCTGACAAGCTATGTTCATCCAGAAAGGCTTGAAGTGAATGTATCTATTGACCCACAAGAATTTATTCCAGACTTAGAGGGCTATCAGCTTCCTAGCAAACAGAAAAAAGATTGAGGCTTATTGCTTCAATCTTTTACTTTATGAAGATTTTAATTTCTCACCATCATCAAACATTTCTCAACTATTTCTACCTCATCTACTGACAGTTGGTCTAACAGAAGTGCCAGTTTTTTCTCATGTTCCTCTCCTTCTTCTCCTATCCAGCAAATGTAGATTTCGCAATAATCTCCTTTGGGAAGGAATTTTTTTAGAAAGTCACATACATGGTGAAAAGTTCTTTTGGCTTTTTCATAGTTATGGGGGGAATACACTTTATTTTCGTTATGCATTTGCCAAATGGGCTCTCCCTTTGTTTCGATTTCATATACATAGGGTGTTGTAAAATGCTTTGCCTGTACAATTTGGCGATTCTCTTTTACCGAGAAAAAATAATTTATGTCAACTTCATTTTCTGTATAGTCATCCTGTATTTCAACTGGAAAATTGAAGCCTATATAGGTTGTCATACTCATATTTTGCTCCTCCTATTAAAAAAACCCTGTAAATGTACAGGGTGTCAGCAACGTAGCTGTTGATAATGTAAATAGACACGCTTTGGAGTTCGTGCTTCTACGAATATTTCTTGCATCACCAATTCCTGGACCACGCTTTGAAGAAATTGCTTGAAGCAAAAAGGCTTCAAACGACGGGTTGTCCGCTTCCTTTTGTGAGGCTTGCTACCGTAGTTGGTCTACCGTGATGGCTGTTGCTTTGATGGTTTGGTGTTGCGGCGGTGTTTTTGGTTCAATATAGAGCGTTGTGTAATACGCATCCGCAATGACAATCACGTAAATAATGAATAGTAATCGTTTTGTTCAATGGTTCAAAAAAATCATTTCTCCCTTTTTTATAGCTGACAACGAAAACTTGTCTACTTATCATACGAGCAATTGATCAAAAGGTTTCAAAAATATTTAAAGGGAGACAAATTTCTGTCTCCCTTACGCCTCTAGGCTTCTGCCACCATCATTTTCCCAGCGATCAATGTCCCAGTGATCCTCATCTTTTTCTCTCAAAATACCCATTGCATTCAATGGAACGAATGACATTTTGTCCCTCACCCTTTTCAAGCGTTCTTCTCTAGTTTATGAAGGGAAAGGGGTTTTCGTTCATCGTAAAATAGGCTTAATTTTAAAGCCTAAGGCAATCGCAGCTCCAATGCAGCTAAAAAGACAGCCTAAGATTAAATAAATACTGAGTGTTGATTCGCCGATGACAACAGACGCAATACCACCAATCACGGGGAATAATGCAACCATATAGCCACTTTTTGCCCCTCCAATTCGTTCGACTAGTTTTAAGTAAAATAACCATGCGAAAAAGGATGCAATAAGAGTTAAATACAAGAGCGCCGATAAGTAGGTAAAGGATTTGGGTATTACGACTGTTTGTCCCTGTAGCCAAACAATGGCACACATGACTGCACTACCCACTGCAAAACCAATGGCATTCGCATAAATCGGGTTGATTTGATGCTTGGCATTTCGGGCAGAGCTTGCATCCCCAATGGCTGTTAGGACAGTCCCTACGAAGGCAATTAACACTCCTTTTAACTCCATATTATGTAAAGATGGATAAATCAGCACCCCCACGCCGATGACGCCTAAAATACCGCCAATTAAAACACGACGATGCAATGGCTCCTTGAGAAATATCCGTAGGGCGATGGGTGTTAGTATGACTTTTAATGAAAAAATTAATGTGACAATAGCAGCCGAGCTCCATATCGTCGCATAATACAGCGCTAAATAGCTGAATGCAAAATTACAAACGCCAAAAACGATGATAAAAGGTACGTCGCCCTGTTGTGGTTTACCCTGTGGCTTCAAGAACCAAGCAAGGATGAAAAATAAAAGGGCTGTCATGACTAAACGATAGGTTAAAGATAATTCTAAACTGACTGGCGTTCCTTGAATTTTGACTGCAATAAAATTAAGACCCCAGACAATCAAACAAAAGATATACATAAAATTTGTCATGCTGTTTTAAATTCCTTCTCCGATGCTATTCCTGCCATCTTCCCATAATGATCGTGTGATAGAACCTGCCATCTGCAAGGCATTTATCATTTTTCAGAATGCCTTCCACTAAAAAGCCCATTTTTTTATAGAGCTGTATCGCTTTCTCATTGGTTTCTAACACTTCTAGTGCTATTTTGCGAATACCATTGGCATCTGCCCAATCAATGGATTCTTGCAGCAAGGCTTTTCCTATGCCATAGCCCCAAAACTCTTTACTGACTCCAACACCAAAGGTTACTTTATGGGCAAGCCTTTTGAGTGGAGAGCCCTCACATCTTGAGAACCCAACGATCCGATCACCGACAACCGCTACTAAACATAAATTTTTTGAGCTTTCGCTATCCTGTTGAATAAGCTGCTCAAAGCCTGCTCGATCAATCAATGCCTCGCCCTGTTCACGATCGAAGTTTTCCGTTTCACCGTCTAATTGCAAGCGTAAATCTGATAAGGCTTGGGCATCTTCGCGTCGGGCACAGCGAATTGTATAGGATAGCTCTTTTATCTGGAGCTCTTTCTGATCAATCAGCATGTTGGAATCCTCCAATTGACTGAATCCGCACAAAACGATTATGCCAAATGGATTCGTGATGTTGAATAATTTGTGGTGCTGCCAGTACATTACTATTTAAGGTGCTATGTGCATCTTCTATTAAAATATTATGATGGTAGCCATGACTAAAAGCACTACGGATTGTTGTATCAAGACAAAACTCTGTTTGAGCACCCGCGAAAATCAATTGGTCGATGTGATGCGCTTGTAAATAAGCTGCAAGCTCCGTTTGATAGAAAGCGTCCCACGTTGTTTTTTGAATCACTTGATCCTCCGCCTGTCTAAGTAATCCATGATACAGTTCCCAGCCTGGTTGACCTAATGCAAAATCCACATCATCTGCGTCTGTATGCTGAATAAAAATAACGGGTACTTCGTTGCGCCGTGCCCATGTAATGGAGGCATTAATATTTTTGATAATAGCTTCACTGTTCCAAAGATTTTGCTGGCCATCTAGAAAGAAAGCCTCCTGTATATCGATAATGATGAGTGCTTGTTTCATCGTATCCTCCTTTGTGCATCAGTAGTAACTTTTTTAATTGTACAGAAAACGATCTTCCATTAAAAGAAAATTTTGCACAACAAAAAGCACCTTTACAACATCGTAAGGTGCCTCAACTATGTAAAGTACCATCTAATACATGCCACTATTAGATGGTGTCATGCGCTCGCATCATTTGATATAGGCTAATGTTTGATAAACTTGGTGAACCGAATGATTAAATGCTTGCTGTTCCTCTTCGTTTAAATGCAATTCAATTACACTTTCAATACCAGCTCCCCCTAAAACAACTGGGACACCGATGCAGGCATTGTCTACTTGATATTCGCCCTGTAAATAAGTAATGATGGGCATTACTTTCCGTTGATCCTTCACAATCGCTTCAATCATTTGGACAATGGCGGCGGCTGGGGCATAGTAAGCACTGCCATTGCCAAGTAGGGCGACAATTTCGCCTCCACCTTTTCGCGTTCGCTCCACTAATTGCTCAATCTGTGCTTGTGGCATTAATTTTTCTAATGGTATTCCTCCGACATACGTATAGCGAACGAGTGGCACCATTTCATCGCCATGTCCACCCAAAACGAAGCTCGATATATCCTCGACAGCAAGCTGAAGAGCCTGTGCGATAAAGGTATTAAAGCGCGCTGTATCTAAAACACCTGATTGTCCCATGACACGATTTTTGGGAAAACCCGTTGTTTCCAGACAAACATAGGTCATGGCATCGACAGGGTTACTTAAGACGATAATATAGCTAGTTGGCGCATAACGTTTGATTTGTTCGCTTACCGAGCGGATGATTGCCGCATTTGTATGAATTAAATCCTGCCGTGTCATGCCAGGCTTTCTTGCAATACCTGCCGTGATAACCACAATATCAGCATGAGCTATTTCCTGATACTTTGAAGTAGCCGTCACCTGTACGTTAAATCTTTCTATTGGTCCAGCTTGGAGAATATCTAATGCCTTCCCTTTCGCAGCATTTTCGAAGTCTGGTAAATCGATAAGCACAATATCCCCGATCTGTTTCTGTGCGACCATTAACGCTACGGTTGCACCTGTATGTCCAGCGCCAATGATGGCGATTTTGGGTCGCCTAAAGCTCATCTGCCTCCCCCTCCTAACGACATAGATTCATCGACTACTTATCTGCCTGCTCATCCTCTACAAGTTTTGCTTGTTGAGGCTTCTGGCGAGTGCTTGTTTTTTTGGCTGCTGCCTCCGTCACTTTTATCGGCTGTGTTTCATCAATAATCGCTGTGAATACTTCATTGGCTGCTCGTGGAATTACATGTGCGCTTAGTAGCTTGCTCGTTCGCGTTGCTGCCGCTTTACCAGCATCAACCGCAGCCTGTACTGCACCAACATCTCCCTCAACAATAATGGTTACGATACCACCGTCTACTAGCTCCTGTTTCACTAATTGGACATTGGCTGCCTTTAGCATGGCGTCTGCAGCTTCAATGGAGCCAATCAAGCCATACGTTTCAATCATTCCTATCGCTTCTGTCACTTTGCTCACCTCACGATTCATCTGTGCCATCTATAATGCCAACAACAATGGCATCAATTGGACAAATACTGGACGTAGAAAAACTTCGTACAGCAGCACTGCCCATTGTTAAAATGACGTTATCTCCAACACCTGCACCTATACGATCTGCCGCAACAATTTGTTCATCACTCAGTTGACCATCCAGCTTTATTGGCTGGATAATGAGTAATTTCAATCCCTGTAGCCCTTCCTCTTTACGTGTTGCCCAGATATTTCCGACCACTGTTCCTATCCGCATGCATCCTCATCCTTTTTCGTGAAACTGAAGTTCAATTTCTAATTTTTCCACGGCCTCCTTCGCCAGTGCCGTCAACCTTGCCTCTTTGGGGACTATCACTGTCTCACCTTGATAACGGCTTACATCATTTGCCGTTATTATCTTGTGGTTAATTTCAATTGGAGGACTGACGAAGTTATTGTAAGGCTCTCCTGCCATCTTGCCTGTTATAATTGTACCCGTTTCACCCTGTTGGATGAAGCCTGCGTTTGCTTCATCTGTATCAATATGCATTTCTAAATGATAGTGATCAGCCACACGAATTTTCACTTGCTCAAAGGTAATGGGACGTCGCCCTTGCACCTTAACGGAGACGTATTGACCGTTCTGAACCCCTAACTGCTGTGCATCAGCAGGTGCCATATGAATATGTGCTTGTGCGATAATGACCCCTTCTTGTAAAATCAAACTTCCTCTAGGTCCTACCAATATACAGCTAGCTGAGCCAGCAATTTCTCCCGATTCACGCAAAGGTGGTTGAATTCCTAGGGCAATGGCATCTGTATGACTAATTTCAATTTGTGTGAAGGTGCGAGCAGGACCTAATACACGTACATTTTGGATGCTTCCTTTTGGTCCCACCACCTGTAGCGTTTCATGTGCTGCAAACTGACCGGGTTGAGCTAACATTTTTTTTACACTCAGCGTAGCACCTTTGCCAAATAGCTGCTCGACATGTTCTTGTTGTAAATGAATATGCCTTGCTGAGATACCTATAGGAATTTCATTGGGTGTAGGCGCTGCTTCTTTTTTAGGTAGTAATTCGGCTATGACATCATTAACAATTTTTATTATTGCTTGTTCATTCATATAGCCACCTCACTCATTATTGCATTTTTAAAATCGCTTCCAATTCTGCATGTGGTCGCGGAATCACATGTACAGATAATAGCTCTCCAACACGTTGTGCAGCTGCTGCTCCTGCATCTGTTGCGGCTTTCACAGCCCCTACATCCCCACGAACAAGCACCGTGACAATACCGCCACCTACATGGACTTTACCAACAATATTCACGTTGGCAGCCTTGACCATTGCATCAGCTGCTTCAATAGAGCCCACTAAGCCCTTTGTTTCAATCATTCCTAATGCGCCTAAATTCATTTGGTATCCCTCCTTCTATTAAAATGCCTCTGCATCTTCAGGTAATGTTTGGCCACCATCAATAATGATCGATTGACCCGTAATAAAGCCTGCCTCCTTACTACTAAGGAACAATGCAGCATACGCTATATCCTCCACACGACCAAGGCTGCCAAATGGAATCGCCTTCGCCATCTTCTGTAGATAGGTGTCACCAAGACCATCTAAGCCTTCTGTAGCGATATTTCCTGGTAACACGGCATTGACCGTAATATGATAGGGTGCTAATTCAAGAGCCGCAGTTCGCATAAACCCTAATTGAGCTGCCTTACTTGCGGCATAATGTGTCCATCCAGCATAGCCAGTCACTGGACCCGTTATCGACGAGGTAATAATGACCCTGCCAGCATTCGCTTTCTTTAAATGGGGCACGCAAGCTTTGACAGCAAACATCGTTCCTCTGGCATTGACATTTAATACCTGATCCCAATGGTCCGTCGTCATGTCCTCTAGTTTCATCGAGGGAAAAATACCAGCATTGGCACATAAAATATCGATGGAACCAAAAGAGCTAGCAACCTCCGTAGCCATGCTTTCAACAGATTCATAGTTTTCAACATCAACAGTGGCAGCAGAAGCGGAGAATCCTTGCGCTTGTAATTGATTTGCTACATCTGTGGCAGCTTCCATACCTCTTGCTGCAATCACCACATGAGCACCCTGTTCAGCAAATACGGTAGCAATCCCCTTCCCAATTCCTTTACTACCACCAGTAACTATGACAACCTTCCCTGTTAAATCGACCTTCAACTCGTTCCTCCACCTTTCCTTTTATTCATTTTAAGTACTTGGCTTTTTCGCAATTTCTGTTACTAATCCATTCACCGCGATATCTGGCCTTAAAATAGTTGAAGAGGCAATCCATTGGTTGTCTGCTTTAGCTAGTTGTGTACCAATGGCTATCGCTTCCTGAATGGCCGCTGTGTCCCCTTCAATGGCAATGGTTACTAGAGCCAAATCGATGGTTTCTTGTCGAAGTATTCGAATATCCGCTGCTTTAAGCATAGCATCTGCGATTCGTATTGAAATCGCAAGTCCTCTTGTCTCCACAATACCAATCGATTTCATCATGTAACAACACTCCTGCTAATATCTTTGTATCGTCATCCCTTTTTCCTGAATCATTTCTTGTGCTAGTGGTGTAAGTTTTGTGTGGGCAGGTAGTGTCAGCCGTTGCCCCTTGTACGATTGAAGCATCTCTGCTGTCAAATAGTTTGCCACTATAGTCGAACGAGCCGGTTCCTCTTGCTGCT
The DNA here is from genome assembly GCF_001705465.1 of Lysinibacillus sp. AR18-8. Classification (NCBI taxonomy): domain Bacteria; kingdom Bacillati; phylum Bacillota; class Bacilli; order Caryophanales; family Bacillaceae; genus Lysinibacillus; species Lysinibacillus sp. AR18-8. The sequence goes on along the minus strand of NZ_MDGU01000013.1, from coordinate 128,417 downwards.
TTAAAAATCGAATAAGCTGTGCAAATAACTGAATGTCACAGCCAAACTCCTGTAAGCGCTCTATATGATGCAGCAACATTTTCATGTAAGGATTCGGTTCCTTTGCTGTGACAACAGCAGATAATTTTTCATTTGGAATTAAAATTGCTGTTTGATTGCTAACCAGCAGCTCAGACAGGTACAAGGCTGCCGGTGTAGTAGGCAAGCCTTGGGCACTGCTGACGATAAATGCTTGATCCACTTCGAGAAAAACAATAGCATCGTAGAATAGCTGAGTGGGACTTGTGGTTTCATTTGCCTGCCACTCCTCAACATGGCAATAGCTTTGTAATACGTCCACCTGTTTCTTAGAAATGGTCGTATGAGAATGGACAAGCAAAAGTCTTTTATGCTTTTTATCCATCATTGATATGACTACTTCTTCGATGATTCTCTGTAATTCTTTTATATCCATACCTGTCACTCCATTTTGATAAGCTTGCCAATTGAATGCTGTTGAACAGCGGCGGCATTCGCTTCATCTGTATCTACATGCATCTCAAGGACGAATGCTGAGGAGACACGCACAACCACATTCATTAATCGGAGCTTACGTCCATCCCCACAGATTTCAACCGTCACAACTTCCTTATCTTGGACATTGAAGGCAGCAGCATCGGATACAGCCATGTGAATATGTGCTTGTGCAATAATCAATCCTTGTGTTTTATGGCGAGTTCCATGAGGTCCAATCAATGTGATTGATTCAGATTTTTCTAAGTCGCCTGACATACGAATCGGTGGTGTTACACCCAGCTTGATGGCATCCGTTTGACTGATTTCGATTTGGGTTGCAGTGCGAAATGGGCCTAAAACCCGAACCTTGTCAATTTGGCCTTTGGGTCCCTTAATCGTTAGAACATGCTGTGAAGCAAATTGACCTGGCTGGGAAAGTTCCTTCCATTTCTGTAACGCTGCGTCTCTACCAAATAAATAATAGAAATCCTCCTCATTAACATGACAATGACGGGCAGAAATCGCAATCGGGATACTTTGATTTGTAACTTCAGTGACATGTATTTGATTGTTTGTCATCACAATCCCTCACTTTTCACTTAGGTAAAATTGCGTATAATTCCGAATGAGGGCGTGGAATAACATGTACCGATAATAGCTCACCTACTCGACGTGCGGCCTCAGAGCCTGCATCCGTCGCTGCCTTGACTGCCCCGACATCACCTGTCACCAGCACCGTCACAATGCCGCCACCAACATGTACTTTCCCTACAATATTGACGTTTGCTGCCTTCACCATGGCATCTGCCGCCTCAATTGATCCGATTAAGCCTCTTGTTTCAATCATGCCTAAAGCTCCATTTATCTCTACGCTCATTTCCTTTTCCTCCTCTAATTACTTAGCTTTGTGAGTACTTCCTCTACAATCTTTTCAATGGACAACCTGTCAATAGACACCCCTTCAATTGCTTGCATCGCTGGAGCCTGTATATTTTGTGGATGCTGTGGGGGTGGAATAGTTAGTGCCTTCACACCATAGGCCACTCTTTTTTTATTTAATAAATGATGTGCAGAAATATTATCACTCGTAATATTTCCCCCATAGGCCCCACAGCCCAATGTAAAGGAAGGCGTTAAACTTGTCGTACCGCCTGCAGCCCCAACAGATGCTAAAGTATTGACTAATATTCTGGACACGGGCATTTGAGCGGCAAACTGCTTAACAAAATTTTCGTCCTGTGCATGAATAGCCAGGCTATGTCCTCTCCCTCCAACGTCAAGCAAGCGACGGCAAATCTTTACGGCTTCTTCCTGAGAACGAGCCGTATAAAGACCTAGGATGGGAGAAAGCTTTTCCATGGAAAATGGATACTCCTTCCCAATCTCCTGTTCCTCCGCCACTAATACGCGTGTATGCCGAGGGACATCAATATTAGCCATTTGGGCTATTACGGTTGCTGGCTTCCCGACAATTTGGCTATTTAATGTACGAGCTACTGGTGAAATCACCTTTGCTAATTTTTCCTTGTCCTGCCCACTTAGAAGGATGGCCCCATTTTCTGCTAAAGCAGCCATCACATGTGCTTTGACCTCCTGATGTACGACAATAGCTTGTTCTGTGGCACAGATCGTACTATTATCAAATGATTTACTATCGATAATTTGCTTCATTGCCTCGTTCACATTTGCTGTGCGATCAATATAGACAGGAACATTCCCAGGGCCAACACCATAGGCTGGTTTCCCTGAGCTATAGGCAGCTTTGACAAGCCCTGCTCCACCAGTTGCTAAAATTAGCTGTACATCACGATGATGCATAAGTTCCTCTGTTCCTTTTATTGTTGGATGGCTAATCCATTGAATAAGTCCCTCTGGTGCTCCTGCATGAACGGCTGCCTGCTGACAAATTTTCAATGCCTCGATAGTGCAGTTGACTGCTGTTGGATGAGGACTAAAGACAATGGCATTTTGCGCCTTTAGGGCAATTAGCGTTTTAAAAATGGCTGTAGCAGTCGGGTTCGTAACAGGTGTAACTGCCGCAATAACACCGAATGGATAAGCAATTTCCACCTGCCTTGCTACCCTATCCTCGTGTATAACGCCAATTGTCTTTTCATGCCGAATGGCTTCATAGACACCTTGAGAAGCCAACTCATTTTTTATTTTTTTATGTTCAATAATGCCCATCTTTGTTTCCGTAACAGCTAATACAGCAAGATTTTCTGCCTGTTTATAAGCAGCTTGGGCAATGGTCTCTACAATTCGATCGACCTGCTCTTGCGTAAAGCTGGCATACATTTTTTGCGCAATCGAAGCGGCTGCTATTCCGTCTCTTGCCTCTTGTATCGAAACCAAATCTTGGTCTCTCACCATATGACGAACCTCCCGTCATGTAAATTTTTTTAGGGCAATTAAATCGCTTGAATTAGCTACAAAGACAGTGCCTGATGATTGCTGGTGCAGACTTTGCCAATGCTGTAATTCATGCGTAGATAATGCTACATAGGCAGGGGCAGTTGTTTGCTGCGTCTGATGTTGGTTTTCTTTTATTAATCGAAATGATTGCCATTCCTGTAATTCATCATTTGATAACGTTTTAGAAGCTTGTTCAGGCTGAGAGCCTTGCGTTAGTTTTTCCAATACCAATTCAGTAATCTTGGCAATTAGCTGATTGTCCATATGCTCACTCCTTTTCGATTAGCATGGTGAGAACAGATTCGTCATACGCTTCAATAATTGCGGTTGCATCAGGTAAATAATCCTTTGGGTATGTGGTACTAGGAATGATGCCAATGGAAAAGCACATGCCAGCATTTTTAGCAAAGAGCATATCTGCATTCGAATCGCCAATCATCACGGCTTTCTCAAGCGATACTTGAAATTGTTCCTTTGCCACATATGCTAAGTCTGGGAAGGGCTTACTGGATGTAGCTTGGTCACTTCCTAGAACGAAATCAAACAAAGCTAATAACTCTAGCTGTTGTAAATGAGATTTGGCTCGTGCCGTTTGATCAGCTGTAATCACCCCTAATTTCTTCCCTTTATTTTTTAAGGTTATTAAGAGATTACGAATACCTGGTAATGCCTGTACCTTGCTATTTTCCTGCTGCGATGTGGCTAAGTTGGAAGCTGCTCTCGCAAGTGTTACCCCTTTGCTCCATGGGATTCCCTGCTGATAGAGTAAGAACGCCAAGATCGTCTCAGCTTCTTGTATACTTCCAATAGCTAGAGGACTCGTTGGGTCAATCGTTGTTCCATTGTCATTAACCCCTATGTTTCTTAAAAAAGTTTGTAAGGAAAAATAGATCTCTAAGTCTGAATTTTCAGTTAAATTAGCATATAAATTTTTGGCCCAGGCAATCCATAAAGAATCCATTTCTATGATTGTTCCATCCTTATCAAAAATGACCCATTCCACTTTTGTCATAGGAAAACCCATCCCTTTATTTATTCTCGTATAGCCTCTATTGGCGATACTGGTGCTTGCACCTCTACCTGCACTGTAGCGTCCTTCGCAAAGCGTTCCTCTGGTGCATCCTCGTTAATATGGTGTCTTGCCCACACCCAATAATAGATCGTTGCCACAGCAAAAACAGCCAAACAAACGATGAAAAAAGTCAAATTCGCAAAGAAGCTCGCAAAGATAGCAATGACGGCTAGCACAAGTGAGACAATAGGCGTAAATGGATACAGTGGTGTCTTAAAGGTACGTACTAAATGAGGTTCTTTTTTACGCAAAATCAACACTGATAAATTCATCGTAATATACGATACTAATGCCCCAAATGTAGAAATTAAAATTAAATCATCTGGATTAAATAGAATGACTAACACTAACCCGATAAAGCCTGGCAAAATAATGGCCATATATGGTGTCTGACGCTTTTTATGCATCTTCGATAACATGCTTGGCAAATAGCCTGCACGTGATAAAGCATAGACCTGACGAGAGTAAGCCAAAATCACACCCGAAAAGCTTGCAATTAGTCCTACTAAGCCAACAGATGCTAAAATCTGCGCCAACCAATACGTATTTCCAAAAACAGCGGCAATCGCTGCTGGCAATGGATCTTCAGCAACCGTCATGACATCGATGCCAGCTAGCCCAATGGCAACAGTTGTTGTCAAAATGGATAAAATCAGCAAGGTCACCATACCTGAAATTAACCCCTTCGGCATGTCCTTCTGCACATCTCTCGTCTCCTCCGATAACATAGGCAACATCTCGATTGCTAGGAATAGCCACATCGCATAGGGCAATGCTGACCAGATACCTTTAAATCCACCTGGTATAAGATCGCCATTCTCAGGGAATAAATGGCCCACATTAATTTGCGGTAAACCAACGAAATACATTAATACTAATAGCCCTAACGCGATAAAGACAAGCACCATTTCGATTGTGGCGTATTCCTTAATACCAATAATATGAACCCCCATGAACAGAGCATACATAAAGGCAGCTGCCACCACTGTCGGTACGGCTGGAAACAAAAAGCTGATATAGCCCCCAATACCAATCGCGATAATTGGTGCGGCAATGACATATTGCAGCACGACACCAACTCCTGTAATAAAACCGATATAACGCCCCATCGCCCGTCGAGCAAAGGAGTAAGGTCCTCCTGCATAAGGTAACATCGTCGATAATTCAGAAATACCTAAGGTCATCGTTAAATACATAATCGCCATAAATAATGTGGCAATGAGCATTCCTAAAAAACCAGATTGACTTAAACCAAAATTCCAGCCAAAGTAGTTCCCAGAAATCACAATGCCGACGCCAATTGTCCATAAATGGATGGGTGTAAGGGCTTTCTTTAATACGATGATTTCATCCTTTTTCGAAGACATGTTATTCGCCACCTTTTATCGTTATTTAGTTGGTACAGTCTTGATACTTTTCTACATAGGCTTTCACTAAATCATCACTCTGAAGCGTGTAATTTTCACCAAGTAAGCGCGTTGTCTCATTATCACGACTTCCAATCCACGAAATAAGCTGTAGTCTTCTCATTAATATAAAAGTTGGAATCATTTCTTTTTCTGCGTCTGTTAATAATCGAATTTTGCTATAGCCCTTAACCCATGAAGCGATCAACTCATCAAGATAAGGCATATGCTCAATAAAGCTCACCGATGTTGCTAAATCATATAAAAACCACCCAAAACCACAATCATCAAAATCAATCACTTTAATTTCGTCCCCATAGATGAGTAAATTAGCTAAGCGTAAATCCGCATGGATAAGACCAAATCGTGTTTTATCTTTCCCAAATGCCTCAAGCTTCTTTTGAATGATATGTGATGCTTCCTCATATAAAGCGATTCGTGCAGGGGTCATTCCTAGTCCATCCTGCCATCTCGCCCATTTTGGAGATTGACCTAGAATCGTGTCATAGTCCCATGTCATGCGCTGAAAGGCTTGGTAATAATCATGCTGCTCGATTGTGTGTTTATGGAACATGGCTGTAATTTCGCCTAATGTTTCAAATTGCTGAATTAAGTCATCTTCATTATTCTCATCAGGAGCATTGCCCTCCAAAAATGTAAATAATGTGCTATAATAGATCGTGTCATTATACGAATGAGCATGTACGTAGTCACCGTCATCTGCTCGCATCGGTAGTGATACATCAATAGGAGATTGCTCATGGAGCGAGTTTAACCAGGCAATCTCCGCTTCGATCTCCTCTTTTTTATGGTAATTTGGTCGGCTGATCCTCAGAATATATTTTTTGCCCTGCCCATCTTCTACGAGATACGTCGCATTTTCGGAATAATCAATCATTTTACAAGATGCTTCTAGTAAACAACTAAACTCCTTTAATGCATCATTTGCTGCTTGATGAAAGTTGGAAAGGACCAATTCTAAATCTATGAAATCCATTTGACCCATCTAGAAAACCCCCTGTTTACTAAATTGACAAGCTTTCTTTACTTTAATAGCGTGCAAATTTTACAAGCTGCGCTGCTTCTTTAATGCCCGCCTCACATTTTTCAAGCAATTCATCACAGTATGCTTTATCACATAATAGCCCTGGCTTAAATTGCAACACACGTGTATCCAGCATTGAATAAATGGCCCATACACCATGTTTGTACAAGGAGCTCATCACATATTTAGCCCCTTCAGGATGATTAAATTCTAGGCCCATAACAACGCCAAGCTGACGAATGCCCACAAAGAAATCAGGATATTGTTGTTGAATACGCTCTAAACCACTTCGTAGATAACGAGCAACATATTCTACATTCTTTACTACTTCAGGACGTTGGGAGATTTCTAATACTTTCATCGCCACTACACAACCTAGTTCTGCTCCACCAAATGTAGAAATATGGGCTAGTCCATCTTCTTCCATCCAGCCGCCTGCTCGTTCATTGACCACTGTAGCTGCAATTGGATAGATACCGCCACTTAGCCCCTTTGCTGTCACCAGAATATCCGGTTTCACGCCATAATGCTCAATTCCCCACAGCTTACCTGTTCTCATCAAGCCCGTTTGCACCTCATCTGCAATATATAATGCCCCGTATCGTTCACAAAGTGATTTGACATCAGCCAAGTAATTAGCAGTGGGCAAGGGGAAACCATATGTCGCAGGAATAGTCTCGATAATTACGCTAGCTACATCCCCTCTAGCAAGCTCTCGTTCCATTGCCGCCAGATCATTGAAAGGTACGTGCACAAATTCATGGGGACTGCCCTCACTTAAAAATGGTTTTGAATAGCGTTCATTGCCAAGCGAAACTGCAAGACCTGTGTGTCCATGATATCCATTTTTAATGGAAATCGTTTTTTTACGTTTTGTAGCATAACGCGCACACTTTAGAGCCACATCAATTGCTTCACTTCCACCACTAGAGAAAATAGAATATGTTAAGCCTTCTGGTGTGCAGGCTGCTAATTTTTCAGCTAACTGTGCACGTGCAGTAGATGGAAAATGATGATTACCAATGTCAAAATAATTGGTTCCTTCCACTAATGCAGCAATGACTTCTGGATTACGATGGCCAAGGTTATATGTTCCGCCATTGAGATGCGCATTCATTAATTTTTTGCCATCCACATCGTAGAAATAATAGCCCTCTCGTTTCCCGATAACGACATCAACACCATCGATTTGCCACTGTTTCGTTTTTCCTGGATTCCACCAGTCAATTGATTTTTGTAAGGTTGCCTGTTTATTTGCAAAATAGTCCATAGTTTCCACCTTCCTATACATTGACGTCATCCAACATTTCACCTGCAATGAATAATTCCACTTTTTTCTGCTGTAATCGTTCCTGCCATTGTGTGGAGCTCTTTTGATCTGTAATCACCATCGAAACGTCCTCTAAATGACAAATATGCGCAAATGTAGAGACACCAAATTTCGTATGGTCTGCTAAAATAATCGTATTTTCTGCCCGCTCTATTAATTTCTTTGAAATCGCTGCGCCCGTAATATCATAGTCGGTAATACCATCTGCTAACGAAATTCCGCCTGCAGCAACAAAGGCTTTATTTGCCTTTAGTTGATTAAAAAATAAATCAGCTAATGGACCTCCCATAAATTTTTGTCGATGTTCATATTCTCCTCCCGCAAAGAGCACCTTCCCTTGAAAGCATTCTGCGGCTAATGATAGAACTGGGAGTGAATTTGTGACGACAATGACGTTGGGCTTATCACCTAAATAACGAACGATTTCATAGGCTGTTGTACCATGACCGATAAAGATAACATCACCGTCTTCCACAATACTTGCAGCAGCCTTACAAATCCTTCTCTTCTCTATATTGTTAAGTGACGTTTTCTGTTCAAAGGTCCTCTCATACTTTTCCTTTGCCTTCACAGCCCCCCCATAGACTTTGTGTAGAAGCCCTTCCTTCTCCAATCGATCCATATCTCTACGTATAGTCTCGCCTGATACATTTAATAGCTGCTCTGCATCACTTACCTTCACTTTTCCTTCTAAATCTAAAATATCTAAAATCACTTTTTTACGTTCCTCAAACGAAAGAGACATACATCATCACTCCAAACACAAAGTTAAATCCAACAAAATCCACAAATCCAACACTTTATTTCTGTATTTATGTGGATTTGTTTTGAATTTTAAATAATAGTTTAATAATTGTCAATACTCTGAATTTTATTTTCTGTATGATTTTTTCTCTCTAAAGCCACTTATTTCTCTTAAGCGTAAAATGAAAACTCCACAAAAAACCAATTTCAGTTGTCTCCAACTGCTCTCTAAAACCTTTTTTAAAATATTTTTCTACAACTATTTTTTCCCATAAAAAATCCCCCTTCATGGTAGAAACCATAAAGGGAGATGACGAGATTATTTTGTTAATTCCTCTACAAATTCAACAGGTACGTATGTTTTGCCAGATTCTAATAAAGCAGGGGCTACTTTAAATTGGCGAAGCGCTTTATTATAACCATATTCTTTTTGACCTCGCGTAATTGTATACGAAAGGGCTCCTTTTGAAACAATGGCACCTTTTTGCGTTACTTCTACTTTAAAGCCTAGCTTTTCAGCGATTAAGCGTAGCGGCACCATTTTTGTCCCATCTACTTCGTAAAAGTCTTTATTGATAATTTCTTGAACCGCTGAATCAACTGGAGCTGGAGCTGGAGCTGGTTCTGGTGTTGGAACTGGATCCACTTCAACAGGCTCTTCCTTCTCAATTGTATCTAATACTATCACTTTTGATGGCGGTGTTTGAGCAGGGATGCTCATCGTTGCGATTGTGTAGAACACCACTAAATGCTGCTCTTTTAAATCGTCCACTTTCACAGCTTTGCCAGTAGCACTTGCTAGCTTCGTGTCTTCCCCAACATTTAACTTGAGGTTATTTTCAGTATCCACTAAATCTTTATTGAAGAAATCCACTTCCACGCTACCCATTTCTTCTGTTTCTACAATGATTACTTCTGGGTTGTATTGTGGTGGATAAATCGCAAGCATCGGCTTCTTGGCATATGAGTAAGCTGACACCTTATCTCCTTTTTGAAGCTTGGCTTCTTTTCCCATATTGTCAAAAACTAATGAGTCTTTATTGGCAATCACAATATTTGTATTGTCACCATCAACCACTGTATAGTATGTGGCATTTTCACGTACTTCTACGTTTTCAACTGTACCTGTCACTTTAATAAAAATAGGCTGCACTTGTTGCTCCGAAGTTTCTGCGTTAATCACAGTAGCCTCTCCTTCGTTCGCTGATGCAGTTGGAGCTCCAATCGCGCCCCCTAATAATAATGCTGACATAGCAAATGGTACGACTTTCGTCATTTTCATACAAAAAGCATCTCCTTCATTTTCCCGAATTCAATAAAGTAGTCGTGTTCACACGAAAAAGGTTACAAACTGTCTCCATTTTTATGGCTAGAGCTTTGCTTCCTCATTTTGAGCTATAGCGATTTGCGAGCGACTTCTCTTGAATATTCGATTTACTAGATGGCGGTGCTTTGCTTTTGGATATTCGCTTCTTCGCAATTTTATTCTCCCCTGATCAAAAGATAAATCTCAGACGATTCAGGATGCGCTGTAAGAAATACTGGTTTTCGCTTTGCTGGGTTCTTAGCTCACGGGCGACGTCGGGGTGGTCAGTGATGACGCCGCTGACATTTTTTTCGATAAAGGTTTGCAGGGAGCGGTCGTCATTGAGTGTCCAAACAAATAAATCGGTCGGATGTTGCTTCAATTCTTCGATAAGCTGCTCCGTTACCCAGGATTCCTCCAATGCGATAAAATCAACATTTTCCTCCATCGGTCCAATATTGAGTGCATAGACAATACCGACTCGCAAATTCGGCACCAATTTTTTTAATTGCGTCATTTTCTGTCCATCAGCGGATTGCACATAATAGGAATCTAGCACCTTGTATTTTCGTAGCTTCTCTACTAATTTAGGTAAAACATCTTCTGTTTCTTGACCATGCACCTTTAATTCGATTAGAAGCGCCACATCTAACGCTTTGGCAATTTCAATACAATCATCTAATGAAGCAATTTTATCGCTAAAGCCATTTTGATGAATGGTTAACGTTTTTAGTTCGCTCAGGGTCATATTCGCAATAACACCATTTTTACCTGCTAACCTTCGTAATGTTCGATCATGGAAGACGACGAATTCCCCATCCACCGTTTGTTGAATGTCGATTTCAATTAAATCTGCCCCCGCATTGGCTGCACTCACCAATCCACTAATTGTATTTTCTACATTGCCTGCTACATAGCCGCGGTGGGCAATAATTTTGGTATCTGGCGCATAGACACTTTTCTCTAATGAATTGATATTCATCATACTTAATACGAGAAACACAATGCCACTGATCAATAGTAATGGCTTATAGTGCCGCTTCCGATGTGTAGTCCCGCTCAATTTGCCTATAACTAGCGTATTATACGTGATGGCGACCATAACTTGTGAAAACATCGCCTGTAATAAACTAAATAGCACCACAAAGACCATTTCTAAAAAGGCTAGTGTCAGCCCAGCCGTAACCAAGGCTGCACTTGGCATTAAACGTTCAATTAGATAGAGCGGAAACGTAGCGACCACTGTGATACCAAGCATCATCAACAGATGACCTGTTAAAAGCATAGCTAGTAGCACGACTAGTTCAAATAAACCACGCTTGGAAAATCGCCAGCTTTGCTTAAAAGAACGCAAAATAGAGATGTTCGGCTGGATTGTAAAGATGGGTAACGTTAAGATGCTTCGAATACCTATCATCACGATGATGCTTGCCACCGCAGCATATGCTAGCCTACCCGCTCGACTACTCATGATTTCTTCAGTTAGAAAATGTGGTAGGGAGATGGATTGAGTCAATGTAAGGGGTAGCATAAAGGAAGCTAGTGGCATTAATAGTGCTAAATAGACGATGAGAAATAGAACTTGCACACTAAAAAAATAGACAACCTTGCGATTTAATTGTTGCCATAAAGGAAGAAATCGGTAGCGAAGTCCTCGTTGCTGATGAAAGGCCATGAGAAATAGAAAGCCCATCTCATAATATACAAATAATAAAAACAGCAAAATTAATAGACAAATCATTATCATCACAAAGGGATGCGTCATAAAGCTTTGCCAATTTTGCTCAGTAATATGTGTAAACCCTGTTACTCGTAGCATGAGCTTCAAAACGATAGAGGTTACAGGGATCATTAATAAAAACTGAAAGATTCTAATTAATGCGAAAACCTGTACATAATCGAATCGATAAACATAAATATTATGGACAGCCTGTCGCATTACTTGTCCTGCCTTGTGCACATACTCACCCCTATCATGCTGTTAAAATCGCTCACTACTAACGTATGTTTTGACTGCTATGACCCATTCCTCGAAGCCAATAAAATAGCACTCCTCTATACCAAAGTAGGCGTCAATTTTTGTATTAATCGTGACATTCACCATTTTTTTGAAACTTTTTAGCAGGCCACCCTGTATATAACTAGATACCCGCTACAGAAAGGAGCGCAAACATGAAATTCAACCTTGGTGATATCATTAGTACAACCGTTCTTTTATGTATGTTTCTAGCGATCTTTTTCGTAATGATCCATATGATCAAAAAAATGAAATCCACTGCCCCTGTGTCTCCTCCACCAACCATGCAACAGCAAGTAGAGGACTTATCAAAACATGTGTCGACCCTAGAACAACAAGTAAAACAATTAACTGACAAACAATAGTCCCATAAAAAAATCGCTGGGAAGGATAACCTTCTCAGCGATTTTCATATACTATCTGACCATTCACAACCGTACATGCGACTTGAATGTGTGGAAGCTGCTCCATCTCTACCGTAAAAACGTCTTCTTGTAAAATCGTAAAGTCTGCAGCAAAGCCTTCTGCAATTTTGCCACGCATCAATTGCTGTCCAATGATTTCAGCCGCTCCTACTGTATACAAACGGACTGCCTCAAATCGGGAAATTTTCTCATGAGGGTTATAGCCATCATGTGTTTCCCCAAAATTTCTTCTAGTGACAGCCGCATAAATACCATGCAACGGGTTTGGCACTTCAATTGGCGCATCACTGCCGCCTGCGACAATCAGCCCTCTGTCAAGAAGCGATTTTAAAGGATGTAAGCCCTGTGCGCGCTCCTCTCCAAGTCTCGATAGCTCTGCTTGGTATTCTCCCTGTACAAACTGCGGCTGCATATCCACTGCCACTGGTAATGCAGCTAGCTTGGCTAATAGTTCCTCATCGACTAAGCTACAGTGAATTACGCGATCAAGCTGACCTTCCTGAGGAGGATATGCCGCAAAAACGTCTAAAATCGTGTCGATTGCTAAATCCCCAATGGCATGCACGGCAACGGTTTGTCCATATTGACGTGCCAGCTGAACATAGCTTGTTAATTGCTCAGTTGTATGAATAAGCATCCCTGCATTGTCCGAATCATCGCAGTAAGGCTGACGTAGTGCAGCCGTACGACCTCCAAAGGCTCCATCAATAAAAATTTTCATCGCACCAAACTCCAAAAATGGTGAGGAAGCTAAATCCATCTTCGCAACCTCTTCAAAGACTGTATGATGCTGTAATACATGCACCTTAAAGGATTGCTGTGCCTCTACTATTTTGCGATAAGCCTGAATCGGCTGGCTTGGCGGTCCATAATAGCTTAAATCCTCTGAATGTCCCCCTACTAAACCATAGGATTGCAATGAGGTCACCGCCTTTGTCAGTGCATCCTCAATATAAGCAGGTGTAATATGTGGCATCTGGTTAACAATTAAATACAAGGCAGCATCCTTTAGGATCCCTGTGAGCTGACCATCTACTTTGTCAATGACACCCCCCTCTGGCGAAGGAGTCCTATTTGTAATTCCTGCAAAAGCGAGTGCCTTGGAATTGGCTAGAATCAAATGATGACAGCTCCGTTTAATGATTAAATGAGCATCTCCAAGGGCATCTAGCTCTGCTAAGGTCGGAAAAACGGGCTCCTCAAATTGGTTTTCATTTAGTCCAATCGCAATGACCCATTCATGTGCTGACGCCTGAGCCATTCGCTCCTGAAGCTTCACAAGTAACGCCTCTTTACTCGTAACTGCCGATACATCAAGATGCTTGAGTTTTTCTCCGTAGCCAATAATATGTAAATGGCTGTCGACAAAGCCTGGATACATGATATTACCCTCTAAATGTTGGATAGAAGCAGCTAGTGGCGACAAGCTCTCCACTGAGCCTGTCGCCACAATTTTTCCATCTTCAACAAGGACTGCATCCACTGTTTCACCAACCTGAGCCATCGTGTAAATCTTACCACCTGTCCATAATGTTGCCAAAACAATTCCTCCCATGTCCTATGCTATTGCTTCAATTAAGTGCGCTCTTTCTAAGCGACGTCGAACAATCACACCAATCCATGCTGCAAGTACCGCTTTGACGATACCAACCACTATAAATGGTGCAACACCACCCATAAAGGCAGCTGTCCATGTATAATCTGCTACAATTTTTAACCACACTGTCCCAAACGCTAATGTAACAATCATCCCAATGATATTCGCAATAATAGCTTGAGTAAATGTAATACCAAATTTATCTAAGTATAAGCCCATAATAATGGCTGTGGCAAGGAAGCCGACAATATATCCACCTGTTGGACCAACTAAAATTCCTAGTCCACCTGACATACCGCTAAATACAGGTAAACCTGCTGCCCCTAGTAAAATATATAATAGAACAGATAACGTGCCTAATCTTGTCCCTAAAATCGTCACGATAATTCCAACCGCTAACGTTTGACCTGTAATCGGGATAAGTGGTAGTGGGATTGTTACCTGTGCTAAAACTGCGATTATTGCTGCCCCAAATGCTGCTAACACATATTGATATGTACTTCCTTTTTTCAATGTAAAAAGCCTCCCCTTGTGCGTTAACTAATAATAAAAATAAGTTAACACAAAGATAAAGCAAATGAAAACCATTGTCAATCTATTTTAGAATAAAAAAAGAAATTGCTAGATTAGCCTAGCAATTTCTTGCCAAAATCATTACCATAAAGGTTCATTCATCGGGTCTTTCTCTTGTAGCTTAAACACATATGGCGCAATTTGATAATGGTAGAAGAACATGCCCACTAAAAAGAAAATGAGACCGATAACAAAATGATGGAAAACATGCTGTAGCATAATCAGCAGTGGCACTGGCATCGTCATTACACCACTGATTTGCATGGATTTTTTTGTGCGGTATTGTTTTTGTCCACAATGAGGGCACACAATTTCACTATTTTTGCGATATAATTTACGTGCATCCTTCTCAGACCAACTCTCCCCACATTCAATACAAACAGGTAAACCATACCCCTTTTTCAATAGATAGCGTTTGACAATAAATGTAGCGCCTATAAAAATGCTCAGTAAAATCATTCCTCTTACATAATCCGAAGCAAATAGTGACCACCAATGCCAATTATCCGACTGTAGGCTAGCCGCCTGATGGCCTGAACTCTGTGGCCCCTTCTGTTGTGTCAGGATATAGCTAAAACCGATAACAAAAATAGTAAAGGTTGCGAACACGATCCGATACGTCCATTGACCATCTGCTTTACGTTGAACTTTTCGTCGTGCTTTCTCCGCGATTACCTGTTTGCGCTGCTGTGAGAGCTTGACATCTTGTAGCTCCTTTAATAGTTCCTCTTTAAATTGATTCATTGCGTAGCACCTCCCAATCAAAGTCACCCATTGCTGTTGCTAATTGTTTACGAGCTCGCTGTAATCTTGTGCGAATCGTTGCTTCCGGACATTGTACAAGCTGTGCAATTTCCACTGTCGACATCTCCTCAAAATAATACAAAATCAAGACCTCTCGATAGGCAACTGATAATGTAAACAGTGCCTCCACCAGCTCTTTTTTTACAGTTTTCTCTAGCATCTCCTTTTCAGGTGTCATAGCTGTTGTGCGCCCCGTGATCTTTTCAAACAATGTCAGTCGTTTACTTTTCCAACTTCGTAAGTAATCGTGACTTCGATTAACCGTCATTTTCACTAAATATGTACGTAAGGATGCTTCCTGACGAAACTGTCCCTGCTTTTGATAAAAGGCGATGAACACATCCTGCACGATGTCCTCCGCCGTTGCCTTATTTTTTACATATAGATAAGCGACCTTTAGTAAGTAATCACCGTGCTCCTCGATTATCTGTTCAATAGCCATCATTGCCCTCACCTACTTTCTACACTACTGACGGTCGCCGTAACGAATGCGATTCATTTTATCAAAAAAAAATCCGTAATTTTTAAATCATTACGGATTTCTTCAAGCTAAATACCTATTTTTTGCATAGTAGAGACAACTTTGACCATTCGATCGTCTAAATCGCTGCCTGTGAATCGAGGCAATCTCAATTCATTCACGATAGCACCATCAGACATAAAAAGGATACGCTCTGTTCTTGCGGCAATCTTTGGATCATGGGTCACAAGCATCACCGTTGTGCCTTCACTATTGATGGAGGCTAATAAATCCATGATTTCCTGAGCAGACGTTGAATTCAATGCGCCTGTGGGTTCATCTCCAAAGATCACCTGCGGGTTGCTAATCAAGGCGCGGCAGATGCCTGCCCGTTGAAGCTGCCCACCAGACACTTGTGTAATATCTCGCTTTGCCAATTCTGCAATCCCCATTTTGTTCATGATCTGTAGTGCCCTTTCTGTCAAGGCCCTGACATTTTTTCGCCCATCACGCATCGCAGGTAACAGGATATTATCAAGGATATTTAAGCTTTTTAGAAAGGTCGGCTGCTGAAAGACAAAGCCCATTTTCGTTCTACGCAAATCAGCCAGTTCTTTGTCACTTAATGTCGTTAAGTCCATTCCATCAAAGATGACCTGACCTTGATCAATACTGTCCATCCCGCTAAGGGCATACAACAGTGTCGATTTACCACAGCCTGATGGGCCCATAATGGAAATAAACTCCCCTTGATTGATGGCAACTGATACATCCAGTAAAACGGGATGCTGTTCTTTACCTACCTGAAACGTCTTTGCTATTTGCTCACCACTTACGATATTCATAGGTTCTACTCCTTTATATGCTCAATAATTTTTACCTGCCCTGCCCTTGACGTACCAAATAGCGTAGCTAGCAGAACAACGCTTGTAAGCGCTAGTGGGCAAAAAACATACGCTGCTAGTGGATTAATCATAAAATCAAAGGAAGCCGCCCCGAATGAGGCAATGACCGTACTAGTTAAATATTCACCTAACGTGTTTGCGAGCAACGTCCCCATCGAGATAGCAAGCAGTAATACAAAAATCGAACGTGCAGCATATTGTGTAGCTATATCGACATTCGTGAATCCCAATGCCTTCATGATAGCGATGGGCGCTTGATCCTTCGCAATCAGCATATTCATAAATAATAATGTCACGAGCACACACAGCAATAAGGCAATGACGAGTGCTGCACGAGCTGCCTTTTCGATGGCATGAATCGTCGTACCAAAAGTTTGATAAATATAATCATCAATACCTGACACTTTGGCAAATGAGAAGGTTTTTGCATATTCTGCCCTTTTATCTGCAACAAGAGATGGATCTGCCATCGTACTATAGACGACACTCCACATGCTATCCGTAGACTGGTCAGAGAAAGCTGCCTTCGCAGTCTTGCCTCCATTGGTAATATCTGAATAAATACCGCTAATCCTCAAATTTTTCTTCTGTCCATTAATGACCACTGCTAAACTATCGCCAACCTTTTTTTGAAGCTCCTCTGCATTGAGCACCGAAAGTGCCACTTCATTAGGAGCAACTGGAGCCTCTCCGTGTGCATATTCTAAGGGGAAAATCGTATGGTCACCCAGCTCTATTTTTAGGTTTTGCGCTGTTCCGTCCTCGGCAATCGTTGTGAATTTTTTTGTTGTCAAAACAGTGTAATTCTTAATGGCTGTGTCATGCTCAAGCCTATCCATCACCGCTGCCACCTGTTGTTCATTTTGCTTGCCTTGTGGGATATCAATTCGGATGTCACTGTTCCCAATACCCATATACGTAATAAAGCTTTTAGCTGCAATTGTGTTGTGTAAGTTTTGAGGGACGATGATAATAAATGTTGCCAATACTAATACTGCAAGCATTGTCGCATAAAGTGTTTTTCGTGATAGCACATCCTTTATGCCAAGGAAAAGATTAATCGGTAGCCTTTTATTGGCGCTGAGGTTCAATAATTTTGCATGTTGCCCTTTTCCTTGCATTGTGCCAAAGCGCAGAGCCTGCGTGGCTGATAGCTTGCGAAACTGTTTCAGTACCGATTGTACATAGCCCATAATCACGATAAACACGAGCAACAACCCCAGACCTGTGAACAACCAAATGAGTGAAACATTGTCCGTTTCTCCCATGAACAGACGGATATTTTCTAATAGAATATCTCGAAGGAAGAAGGAACAGGCAAAACCGAGCATACAACCAATCACAGCTATAACGCCATATTTGGCTAGATACATTTTCTGAATATCTGCCACTCGTAGGCCAATTGCTTTCATCACACCGATTTCTCGAGTTTCCTCTTCAATTTTAGTGAGCAATGTAAATCGAATACACATAAACGCAATAGCGACTACAAGGACACTGATGAGCAAGATAACAGCAATCATAAGCCCATCTGATATGGCATTCAGCATTTGAAAAAGCTTATAGGTAATGGTTGGTCCATTTGCTTCTAACCCTGCACTTGTATAGGCTTCTTCAAAATTCTTTAAATCCGCCAAATTTTTCAAACGAAACTCAATTAAATATTCAACTGTTCCCGCTTCCTGGATTGCTGCATAATCTTGTTCACTGACAAGAAAGCGTTTGGAGGAAGCCAGCATTGAGTTCATCTGTGAATCCCTTAGAAATCCAGCTATTGTAAAGGTTTGATCTTGAACGATGATAGTATCCCCCAAGTCGGCAATACCGTCCTTCCAATAGCTTACAGGTACATAAATATCACCATTTGCCACTTCAATCACATGACCATCAAGATCAAGTAAATAATCAAATTTCTCACTTTGTGTGCTGAAACCATTGTCCTGCACACTATGTGCCAATGTGGTACCCGCAATATGGATCTTCGAGCCCTCCACATTTAGAAATTCATTCATTTGATATTCATCTACATATTTATTTTGCTCTGCAAATTCAGTAAGCCGCACTTGATCGATTTCCCCTGCATGCATCTGAAGAAAATGAGACGTTTCTGCTTGTTTCATCAGTGTGTCAATTGCGCTTGTCAAATGGACCATAAGTACTGCTGATAGTGTGACAAGTAAAGCTGCTACCGCCACAAATAGCATGGTCATACCTGTAATTAGCTTGCTATTTGCCATATCATTTCGCACAATTTTCCAATACATAAGTCACCTCTTTGTATATTGTTAATCGCCATCAAATCTAACAAGACCTAAAATATTTAGTTCGGACTGCCTTCTCCTTTATTTCCAAACATTTGCATCATATACAATAAGCTACCACTTTCCACCCCTAGCATTCGTTCAATATTAAAAATCAATGCCGGAATACGAGCAGCTCTTTCCTCATCTGTCATCAAGACGAGATCATCATCGAATACCGTATTGGTATAAGCGATAATCATTTCCATACACTCATAGGGATAAGGCGTTTGGTAAATACCTTGCTCAATGCCCTCTCGAATAATGGCAGTAAGGATTGGTGGTACTTGATTGATGACCACTTGCTGTATTTTACGGTGCATCAAGGCATTTTGCGGCCTATGAACATGCTCCATCATTTCCTGTCCACCCTGTTCATTTTGCATATTCAATGCCATGACAACGCGCAATATCCGCTCATTTACAGCTATAGTCTTGTCTGCTGCAACGGTTTTCGCCTTTGCGAGCATTGTGCTTGTATAACGCTCAATGAGCGCATCCATAATATCTTCCTTAGATTTAAAGTGATAATAGAGGGTGCCTCGAGCAATGCCTACTTTTTCCAAAATATTACTCGTACTAGTGCCATCAAATCCCTTCTGTGTAAATAAATCATCCGCTGCATCTAATATTTCATTTCTGCGTTCTTCCGCTTTTTTTATTTCTCTCATAAGACAACTCCTTATAATTGACCGACTGCCTGTCGATATATCTTTTCTTTATCCTAGCATAGGACTACTTCTGTTGGCAATAATTTCTACAAAAAAAAGAATCTGCTTTACGCAGATCCTTATTTTTGTAGTTCCTCGTTCTTACGATATTCCAAAATATCGCCAGGCTGGCAATCCAATGCCTCACAAATAGCCTCTAATGTTGAAAAGCGGATGGCTTTGGCCTTGCCGTTTTTTAAAATCGAAAGGTTCGCCATCGTGATGCCAACTTTTTCTGAAAGCTCTGTGACACTCATTTTTCGTTTCGCCAGCATTACATCAATGTTAATGATCATTGCCATAGTATTCACCTCAAACCGTTAGATCATTTTCTGATTTGATATCGATGGCATTTTTTAGAAGCTTTTGCAGCACAGCAGCAAATACTGCCACGACAAAGGAAGCAAAAATAATGACCATTCCGATAAGGATAAGACCTGGGGCATCGTCTACTTCCGCAGCATAGTATATCAGTGGCATGCCAACCACGTAAACACTACTAATAATAATTGCACAATATTTGATCTTGATTAAAGCTTTGACAGACAGCTCTGAAAATGCAATGTTTTGGTCAATATAGCTTAATAGTTTGATCGTCGTAAATAGCGCAACAAAATAAGCAATAGCCGTTGCATAGACGCCAATTAAAGCAACAATGGTTAAAGTGGGAGAATGCTCCACTGTATTCAAAGCAACACGAGGCACCACCCATACACATAAGGCAAGAACGGGTATACCTATTAGAAAAACAGCTATCTTTAAAAAGAGCGTTTCTCGTTTCATCTTACGCACCTCTTTTATTTATTCTCCTGTTTAATTTATCATATAGTTTATCGTTTTTCAATAAATTTTTATTCCAATTCAAGATACTTTATAACACCCATTATTTGGTTTACTTTACTTTTTATTGTGCTATAATCAATCCAACCATTGAAAAGGGGGTATTCGATGATTTATTCGCCAACTGAAAAGACGATAGAAACAACACGTTTAATACTTCGACTTTTTACGCAAGCAGATGCACAGGAAGTAAGTGTTTTATGTAACAATTATGCGATCTATAAAAGCACATTGAGTTTACCTTATCCTTATACATTAGAATGTGCATTATCATGGATTTCCACGCATCAACAAAACTTTGAGGAAAATCGAAGTTACGAATTTGCGATAACAGACAAACAAAGTGGACAATTATATGGCGCGATAGGACTGTCAAATCAATCCCAACATCAAAGAGGAGAAATCGCTTATTGGATTGGAGAGCCCTATTGGGGTAATGGCTATGGAACAGAGGCCGCTCAAGCGATGATTGAATTTGCATTTCAGGTGAAACAGTATCATCGTATTTATGCCCGGTATTTCCAATCTAATCCCGCCTCTGGGAAAATTATGGAGAAATGTGGCATGCACTATGAGGGAACATTAAAGGATCATATTTATAAAAACGGGACTTTTGAAGATATTGTGTTTTATGGCTTGCTTAATCAATCACACTAGCAACACGTTTACGAAAGAGGCACTTTCCGCGTAGATATGCCTCTCTCTCTTTTAAATACCATTTCCCACATCGCAATAATGATTATAGTGCGTAATTTGGTTGCGGCCGTTACGCTTTGATTTATAGAGTGCTTCATCCGCATGCTGGATAAGCTCCTCTACTTTCTGAATTTTGCCATGATCATTCGTACTGACACCAATACTAAATTCCAACTGAACCGTTTGATTATTCACTGTTAGTGATAGTGCCGTTAAGGTTTGATACAGGTTGTCAGCCAATGTTTGCACTGATTCACCTTCCTTTACTTGACTCAACACAATGAATTCATCCCCCCCAAATCGGGCAACAATGGACTCAAAGGGCTGAAAATAGTCCTGTAAGGTTTTGGCTGTATTCGTCAAAGCATCATCGCCAAATAAATGGCCATTCATGTCATTGATTTCTTTAAAATGGTCTAAATCCACCATCATCAAGGCCAATTGCTGATGATTTTCAGTCGCCTTTTCGACCATCTTTTTGGCCTGTTCATCAAAATAGCGACGATTGTAAATATTCGTCAGAGGATCAATATAGGCATTTTTTTCAAACTGCTTCTTATGATCGTTATATTCCATTTCAAACAATACATGTGAATAGTTTTCACGCTGGATTTCTAACAAAATATTTATATATTCCTTTTGTATCGCACATAATACAATTTTATTGCCTTGCTCCTCAATTAGCTTCACTAAAGAATTATAAATTAGTTGAAGTAGAGAAAGGTCATTGTTTTGTAAAGCATAATGCTTTGTCTTTTGATATAAATCTATGGCCTCACTTATACGTCCCTGTCTTTCACACAGGAAGGCATAGGCATTGAGTACCTCAAGTTGTACTTTCGAATAGGGTGGATGATGAATCGTTGCCATTAATTCTTGTAATATCGTATTGGCTTCCTCAAATTCTTCAAGCCAAATAAGTGCAACAGCTAGGTTTGTCTTCGGATGGATAATCCCTGTATAAGGCTCTTTATGCTTCATTTCAAACGCATTCGCATAATATAAACTCTTTAAGGCAAATTCCTTAGCTGTCCGATAGCTTCCCATGGATATTTCTAAGTCGCTCAGATTGTTATAGATTTTCCCCATGCTCTCCACGTGCTGGATTGCTTCAGCAATTTTTAAGCCTTTCAGCATCAACTCTTCTGATTTCTTTAAATGACCAAATGTTCCCCAATAAATGGCTGCTAAATTGTAATATTGAATTACATCAATATCGTTGCCATGTTGAAAAGTTAGCTCACGATATTGTTCAAGGACACTTATAGAAAGCTGTAAATCACCCGTTTGAAAATAACTGGCACAGCTATAACGTAATAGAAGGATAGCCTTATCATACATTTCAAGCTTAATGGCACTTTCAATTGCGGCACTACTTATTTCTATATATTCTAAAAAACGATCCGCATTATATAACTCATTAAGCGTAATCCATAGTTCTTCAAATTCTTGTGCGTTCATACCGCCCCTCCTTTTCTTCATCCTTACTTCTTTAATACTACCTTTGACCTTAAAATATTACAATTCTTTGGACTCATTTATTTTTTCGATATTAAGTAATTCAGCCTAATAAAGAAAATCACTGTGTATTTTTTCCTACATTCAATTAAAGGTTATTTTAACATGGTACTTTCACTATAATTTTCCCCTAAACAAAAAACAAGCCTCTTTCAAGAGACTTGTTAAGATTCTTCTATGCCTAGGATGGCTATTAATGCCTTCGCTCTGTTGGCACTAAGGTGAATTTCTCCGCTTCCAGCCTTTTGGAGATAAATTGAACCGCCATAGCCCTTCCACATTTCAATACGGACGCCTTCTACTTCAAATGAATATTCGGGTGGCCTTTTCATATAATTTGCGGGCTGCCAAGGGATATTCTGTAAAAACTGAGCGACCTCTTTGTCATTTTCTAGCTCAAGCTTTTTTGTAATGGTTGGCTCTAGCTTTTCCAGTTTAGATAATAAACCATAATTTCTTACGACCCCGTTTTCCTCTATACTGCCTGTTCCCATAGAAGTTAAAGTAATATAATCCCCCTGCTTGACAGGAAAATCATCCAGCACAGGATACCAATTGGCCTGTTCATATTTTTCAGCAAGCTGTTCTTCCGTCATATGATCAAGGTCCTCGGGAATCACTCCTTCAATAAATAAGAAAACATTCGCTTCAACCTTTGCAACTGTTCCAACCATTGAAGAGCCATGTGAACTGGTCCGTATTACGATTTTATGCTCCTCTTGAAAGGCTGTTGCCTGATCAGTATAATGCGCTTGGAAATATCGTTTGGCATCAATATTGGCTACTTCTTGGTAAGCATAAAAAGTTGGATATTTTTCTTTATAGAAGGCATATAGCTTTGTTCGCGTTGTATACATCGGCAGTAGGGGCTCGAGATATGTTTCAACATACTGTTTCGGTGCTAATCCCTGAAATAGTGCTTCGTATTCAGATGCTTGATAAAGCATTTCCAACTGTTCTACCTGCTTCTTTCTCTCCGCCTCTAGCTCTGCCTTAGAATAATCAATCCCTAATGATTTCGCAAAATAGTAGGCGGCAACGAGCTTCTCATACGATAGATAGGCTTCCTCTTTATAAAATTCCTGCTCTTTCCCTGGCCACATTAGCCGATTAATCCGTTCGAAATGCTCAAGCTGTCTTTCATGAAATAGTGAGGTTGTTTGCTCTGTTTCGTTCGTAAGAAGCTGCACCATCATAAACCCCACCACACAAAGTGTCAGTAGGATGGTTAATAGAGTGAAACGAAAAGGCTTCCTTCTATTGATAGACTGTTTTAGTACTTGTTTTTTGACTCGTTCTTTGCTTGCTGTCATATCACCAGCGACTTTGAGTAATTCCTTCTGTATCTCATTCATGTCTAAGCACCTCCCATTCCTCCTGCTTTAGATGAGGCTTTAATGCTTCTCTTGCCCGCTTCAGTCTTGTTTTCACCGTATTCTCCGCAATGCCAAGTAGCTGGGCAATATCACGAATTTTCATTTCTTCAAAATAATAAAGGATAATAGGCTCCCGATAGGTAAGTGAAAGCTTTAAAATAGCTGCCCCAATGTGAGACCGTTCCTCTGCTGCCACAAGCTCATCTCGTTGTTTATTCCCCTGAATAGGAAATATTTTTTCTTGTAATAGTAATTTCTTATAATGCCAGCTTTTTAAATAATCCTTGCTTTGATTAATCGTTAGAGTGGATAAATACGCACGCAACTGCCCGCGTTCTTCATAACCACGCTGAGAAAATTTAATAAAGACCTCTTGCACAATATCCTCTGCGGTTTGTCGGTTTTTTACATAAAAATAGGCGAGACGTAATAAATGTGCTGCATGTTCTTCGATCATTTCCTCAAGTATGCCGTCCACCTCCCCTTCTTACACTATAAACGACTGCCACTGAATGACCGTTTCATTTTTTTAAATTTTTTCCTCAAGCACCTTGACCTTGGAGCATACTCCAATGTTAGGATGAATTTAGGAGGTACTTACATGAAAATTAAACAATTCGCCGAGAAATTTCAATTAACAACTGATACCGTTCGCTACTATGAAAAAGAGGGACTCTTACAGCCGCAAAAACAAGACAATGGCTACCGTGTGTATGATGCCATGTGTGAACATACAATGAAATTTATTATCGTTTTACGTCAGCTAGGCTTTACGCTTCAAGAAATTAAACATTTACTGACACTCGAACAAAAGCCTATTTCAACAGCATGTAATGAAGAAACGGTACAGCTATTTTCCACAAAGATTGCCCAAATTGAGCAGCAACTACGATTCTATCAGCATGCGCTTCATTCGTTACAACTGACAAAAACGTTAATGGCTGACGGACAATTTGAAGAAAATCAAGAAAAAATTGCCTTACTCATTGAGGATATGTATCAAAATTTACTGGAAGGTCGTGGTTAAATGTCACTACGTAAAATCATCTCAATCGAATATATCCTTGCTTTCATCATCACAGCTTCTTTCTATGGTCATCTAAATTTTCCATGGCTTTATTTTATTGTGTTTTTATTGCTCCCAGACATCACCATGGTTGGCTATCTCATCAATACAAAAATAGGCGCTCTTTTCTATAATATGGGGCATAGTTTTGTGTTACCTGCCATGTTGATGGTGATTGGTTTGCTAACGACTACATCAATACCTCTGATGGCTGCCCTGATTTGGCTCGCACATATTTTCTTAGATCGCGCACTTGGCTATGGTTTAAAATATGATGACGCTTTTAAGAAGACACATTTACAGCAGATTGCGTAATGAGGAGGAAAGTATGACTAGCCATTTAACACTGCGATTTTTAGTAGAAATGGGTTAGAAAAATCTCCTAATTAAATGCTCTCTTGGGGTAGGATTACCATTATTCATCATCGGAATATAGAGTTGCTCTCTTTAAGCTAGCTGTTCTTGTTTTGTATAAAACAGGCAGAACACTAATTCCAAGCATGGTCATTTTCAGTCAACTAGTCTCCTTTCTCTTGCATCAAAAAACCAGCCGCCCTGCACAAACAGGTGGCTGGTTTTAGCGAATTAAACTAATAATAGTATGTGGTTCATGTTTTATATCGTCATATTTATTGACCATATCCAACACGATAGCTCCATCCTGTGTTATAGCATACACCCAGACGGCATGAGGATTTTGTTCTACATAATCCTTCCATGTAAATACTTCTGTAATTTTCGTTTGACGAAGTTGTGCACCTTGCTCTATCAGTTCATTGAGCTGATGAATATCATGCTGTGCATCGACAAGAAGCTGTCCCCCGTACTTCCGTGAGTAATTTTTAGGGTCTGTAGAATGTAAAGCCGTTTGAAAAATATTGAGACGCCCTAATTCTGGAACAAAGTCTGCACAAACAAGGACATTATAGGCGTCCTGCTTTGTTGCTACAATTAGTTGATCATATGGGGTTAAATCAACATAAAACTCAGTATGCTCGCTTAAAATATCACCTGTTTCCGTCTTAATACCATTTTGTCGAGCAGCAGATAAATCTTCCCATGCACGATCCATCATCAACACATCAATTCCGTTATTTTGCAGGGACGTTGCAAGCTGTGTTGTAAATGGAGAAGCGCCTACAATCACAATACCTTTCCCAGTGGAAGCTTGTAGATCTAATTTTTTCGCAAGCCAGCCAATGCTAAAGCCATGGGCAACCACTGTCGCAAAAACAAGTGCTAATGTGAGCGCTGTTAATAATTGTGCACTTTGAAAACCTACGTCTTGTAGTGCCGTTGTAAAGTAACCTGAAACGGTTAATGCTACAATCCCTCTCGGTGCAATCCACCCAATTAAGGCCCGTTCTTCCAATGTTAAGCCCGTATTAATGGTCGCAATCCAAATCGATAACGGTCGAACAATAAACATCATTGCTAGCACGAATAGTAGCATACGCCAATCAACGATTTGCCATAACGTATCGATGGTTAAAGACGATGTCAGCATAATAAAGACACTTGAAATTAAAATAACCGAAATATTTTCTTTAAAATGCAACAGCTCATGATGACTTGTTAAATGCATATTTGCCATCACAAGCCCCATCACTGTCACAGCCAATAAGCCCGTCTCGTGCATGATGGCATCGCTTAGGGCAAAAACAAGTAAAATAGTAGCAAGTAACAGAGGTGATTTCAAAAACTCTGGAATTAAACCACGCTCCAAGCATTGCCCCATTACATAACCGACGCCCCCTCCTAACAGGGCGGCTAAAAAGGCGGAAACAAAGAAAACGGTTAGAGATGTCCCACCTTCTAAATGATATATACCCAAAACGACCTGATACGCAAATAGCGCTAACAATGCGCCAAAAGGATCTACAACGATGCCTTCCCACTTTAAGATAGCTGCTGGTCGCTCCTTCAATTTTGCTTGTCTCAATAAAGGCAAAATAACGGTTGGACCTGTCACAATAAATAATCCACCAATGACAAAAGAGACTGGCCATGATAGCCCTGCAACAAAATGCGCGGCAGTAGAGCCTGCAATCCAAGCGATGGCTGCCCCTACTGTGGAAATACGCAATATGGACTTCTTAAAGCCACGTATTTCTCGAAAATCAAGGCTTAAACTTCCTTCAAATAATATAACGGCAACTGCCAGAGAAATAATGGTATGAAAAATAGGGCCAAATGTCTCTTTTGGAGACACTAACCCTGTAAACGGACCAATAATTAGCCCAGCGATACTCATAATGACAATGGCAGGCATGCGAAAACGCCATGCTAACCACTGTGAAAATAAACCGATAAAAATAATAAAAGGTAACTGAAATAGTAAATTGTCAAACATATGTACCACCTACAATATCCTAGGATGAATGTATATTCCCTCATTTTAGAAGGACTAAACCTGTTACCTTACATTATGTACGTATTGTGCCAAAATTATCACTTTACCTCATCATGACCATAAACGTAATCACATTATAAAGCGCTGGTGCAACCAAAGCGAAAGCTAAACATACCACTGCAGCCCATTTTGTGTTCTTAATACCACGATCATCGCCTGTCTTTAGATGATGAAAATAAGTTAATGTGAAATAAAAGCATAAAATCATAAACAAGGGGAAAATGAGTTGTTGAGCAAAGCCATGTAGAAATGTAGCCATTGAAGAAACCTCCTATTAATATCCTCTTTACATAAATATTGTAATATACCAACTCTATTTCTACCATAAAAAAAGCAGGATCCTCCACTCTGATCCTGCTCCAAATTATTTAGATGAATCTTTTTAACAATGATTCATATAGACCCACCATTAACAATCCAATTAATATTGGAATGAGGGATGTAAAACTGAAATAAAAGCCTACATCCTGATATTGTCCCGTAAAGTGAAATTGTAGCCAAGACACCTCATATGTTTCCCCTACCCCATATAAGAAAATAGTGGTAAATAAAAATAATGCCAGACATTTTAGTCCTTGCGCTTTTTTCATAGTATCACCTCATTGTACAACGGTCATTTGTTGCGCATAGCTTAAAAGATCCTCAACTGTTAATTCTGGATTTTGCCCAACCATACTATATTGGTAGCCGTTTTCTTGCCAAGCAAGGGAACGGAAATTTTCACCATCCATAACGGTGCCTTTTTGTCCTCGAATATCTATTTCTTTTTCATTTAAAATGGGACCAATATCTGCAACACTAGCATCTGCTTTAAAAATCGTGACAAAAAAGGCTAGCTCTCCATCTAAAACATAATCGAAAGAGTATTCTGGTCGTTCCTCTATCCCTTTAACCATGGATATGTTGTCTAACGTTAGACCATTTACTTCTGGTACTAATAAAAATTTTTCAAGCTGCTGCTTTACGTCGTCCAATGAAATGGATTCAGAAGTATCCTGTCCGCTAATTCCCTGAATCGTTACATCCTTTGGTAGATCTAGTGTAAATTGTTGAGCATCTATTTTTTCACCAAAATTAATCTTAGAATATTCAGTGAGCATATGAGTCCCTGCACTATCTGTCTTCATTTTTAATGTCAGCCAAGTCTTTTTATCAATCCAAGCTTCAATATCGC
This sequence comes from Lysinibacillus sp. AR18-8, assembly GCF_001705465.1. Taxonomy (NCBI): domain Bacteria; kingdom Bacillati; phylum Bacillota; class Bacilli; order Caryophanales; family Bacillaceae; genus Lysinibacillus; species Lysinibacillus sp. AR18-8. The sequence continues at coordinate 99,730 of NZ_MDGU01000013.1, read as the reverse complement.
CGAATAACGATTCCGTATTCTTCGTTTTTGCGACGATTTTATAGGTATCTCTACCTACAACCTTCTCTTCTCCTGCTATCTTAATATCATGCGTATCTTTAACCATATTAAAAATAAGCTGTACCTGATCTTTAGGTGATTGCAAGCTGTCTAATTCAGGTTGTGAATAATCCATTGTGTAGGCTGTCTTTTCAGTGACATCATAGCTAATCACTTTAGCATCATTTTTAACTGTGATAACATGTTCACCATTATCGCCTGTCATTTCTATCCGTCTATTGCTATCCTTGACCCATTCCTTCACTTGAGCTTTACCACCTAGCTCTCCCATATCTAACGTATATTCGCCATAATAAGTGAGTGGCTCTTTCGATTCTTGAAGGGCTTGGTCGATAATTTCCTGAGGTGTATAAGTTGCCTCTGAATTACAGCCCACCAAGCTAAATGTCATAACAGCAATTAAGCCTGCTGCTCGGCAAGATCTTTTCCAATTCATCATTCATTTACTCCTTTATAAGGTGGTAGCCAGCAAATTACTGCTGTTCCAATGTTCTCTCTAGAAAGCAGTTCGACAGTACCCCCATGTTTTTCAATAATTTGTTTTGTAATATTTAAGCCTAGTCCTGTTCCTCGTTCACCAGCCTTTGATCTCGCATAATCTGCTTGATACATTGGCTCGAATAATTTTACAATGTCCTGTTGTGGTATGCCTCTTCCGTGATTTTGCACAATTATATACATGCCTTCTTGCTTGTTTAAAGCAGACTTCAAGAAATCAAAGCCCCATTCGGGATCATTTCCAGCATTGACTGCCGCTAAGCCTATTGTTGTCCCCTTTTCCCCATAACGCCAGGCGTTGCTCAATAAATTATCAATGACACGCTGAAGTTGTTTAGGATGCACAGCATAGAGTCCATCTACGGAACAGAAGACTTTTAATGTAAATCCTTCTTCCTCACATAACGGTTCATAGTCAGACAAGGCCATGTCAAAAAATTCTTCTCCATCCACAGCAATGAGCTCTAATGTATAGTTCGTTGATTGAAGTAAGGTAAACATCATTAAATCCTCTAGCATATGCTTCATCCGATCTGCCTTCGTAACGATGACCTGCTGATATTCTGCCACCTGCTGTTCTGATAAGCCTTTATTTTGTAAAGATTCCGCATAGGCTTGGATGGCTGTAAGGGGTGTTTTCAAATCATGGGAAATACTTGCAATCATCATTTCTTTTTGCTGTTGTTCCGCTTTTAAGGAAGCTCGAGTCTTTTCAATTTCAACCTGCATCGCCTCAAATGTTTTGGCAAGTGCCCCAATCTCATCTTTTCTTACGCTTAGAGTTGATTTAACATGCTGACCTTTCGCAAAATGACGCATGTGCTGCATCAGTTCACCTAATGGCCGATTCAGTTTCCGATGAAGCAACAAGATGACAGTTAAATAAATGATAAGAAACAACAGGATCGTGCTTGCGATGACAAGCCATGAACGCTTTTCTACACCCTTTACCCAATCTGTTCGTATTAATTGAATTTCATAGATGCCAAGCAAATCACCTTTTAGATATACAGGCTCCTTGTATGTAAAGGCGTTGTATGCTTGCTGTAAATCATATAAACCATTTAACATGCGCTCTTTCCCTACATAGCCCGTTAGCAAAGGGTTGGAGGAATATAAAACATAGCCAGATTTCGTATAGAGGGTAATCGCCAGCTTCTCATTGGTAAGTTCCTCTATCTCCTCAAAATCGGCATTTTTTTGATAAAGCACTGGATTGTCAACGACATCTTTTACCTGATTTAGCTCTGTCCACTTGTCAAAGTACTCCGCCACATTTTTATCTTGGTAATAAGCATTAATCCACACATAAAGGCTATAAGCTCCTACTATGGGTATGACCATTACAATAAAAAACATAATTAGTAACCACGCTTTTATTTTCATAATGGTTCACCAATAAAACGATAGCCCTTACCCCACACAGTTTGAATGAAATTTGGGTTTTTCACAGAATCCTTGAGCTTTTCGCGCAATGCCTTGATATGCACTGTGACAGTATGAGTGTCCTCTAACGTTGCTTGCTGCCAAATATGCTGATACAGTTCTTCTTTTGTAAAGGTTTGACTCGGATTTTTAGCTAGCAGCCTCACAAGAGCAAACTCCTTTTGAGTTAATGCAATTTCTTGCTGATAAACACATACTATTTGTCGTTGCCAATCTATTGTTAATCCATTCGCATAGGCAGTATGCTCTTCTATCACGTCTTGCTTGTGGTAGCGTCGCCAGCGTCTAAGATGAGAGGCAACTCGTGCCTTTAATTCTTCTAAGCTAAATGGTTTAGCGATATAATCGTCTGCCCCCTGCAAGCCCTCCACCTTATCCGCATCTTCCTTGCGGGCACTCATCATTAGGATTGGCACATCACTCTCCCAACGGATATTTTGACAAACCGTTAACCCATCCATTTCTGGCAGCATCCAATCCACTAGCACTAAATCGAAAGGTTGCGTTTGAAAATCTTCCAGTCCCTCAAGGCCCGTAGTAGCCCATGTCACACAATAGCCCTCCTGTTCTAGCGTATCCTTCACAATGCGCCCAATCGCTGTATCATCCTCAATCAGTAGTAATTTTTCCTTCATCATTTTCCTCCTGCATTCACCTTACTACGAAAAAAACGGTTTTCTCCGAACTTTACACTTTCTTTATAATTACCTTAGAGCGTATCCGCACTTTACACAAGGGGGGAGGCTACCGATTTCATCGAAGCAGTTTTCTTCCTGCCCGGGCTATCCGCCAATTTTGTGTGGCTATCCTTCACTTTGCCGGTTCTATCCGCTACTTTAACCGGGCTATCCTTCAGCTTTACCGGTTCTATCCACTACTTTAACCGGGCTATCCGCCAATTTTGCCATTCTATCCACTACTTTAACTGGGTTATCCTTCACTTTGCCGGTTCTATCCGCTACATCCTTCATTTTTATCCATTAAAAAAAGGAATGCACTGTGATTGTGCATTCCTTAGCGTACTAGAAAAATAAACTTAGAATATAGTAAATCAATGCTGCCATGACAGCAGAGATTGGCATCGTGATGACCCATGTTGTAACGATTTTACGTGCCATCCCCCATTTAACGCCTTTAACACGATGTGCTGTTCCGACACCCATGATGGATGAAGAAATTACATGTGTAGTAGAAACTGGTAAATGGATTAATGTGGCACCAAAGATAATCGATGCAGAAGCTAAGTCTGCTGCTACCCCATTTACTGGGCGGATTTTCATGATTTTACCGCCAACCGTTTTGATAATTTTATAACCTCCGACAGATGTACCAAGACCCATCGCAGTTGCAGCAGCAAAACGTACCCAGAAAGGAATATCATCTCCTTGGTGTAGGCCGCCCGCGATTAGCGCCAAGGTAATAATACCCATTGCCTTCTGCGCATCATTTGTCCCGTGTGTAAAGGATTGTAAGGCTGCTGTCCCAATTTGCATTGTACGGAAGCCTTTATTCGTTCGATATAAATTCATATCTTTGAAGATGACTTTTAATAATGTCATCATCAGGAAACCAGCTGCGAACGCTAGTAATGGTGAAAAAATAAGTGCTTGAAGAATTTTAATAAACCCAGCATAGTTCAAAATATCAAATCCTGCTGCGGCAATAGCTGCCCCTGCAACAGAACCTATTAATGTATGAGAAGAACTTGATGGAATCCCAAAATACCATGTTAATAAATTCCATGTAATGGCAGATAATAAGGCTGCTAAAATCACAACAGAACCTGTAATATCGCCATCATAGGCATTTAAAGAAAATGGGTCCACAATATCTTTTGTTAAAGCTTTGGCTACCCCAACGAATGTAATCGCTCCGACGAAGTTCATTACTGCTGCCATATAAACCGCAGTACGGGGCTTTAAGGCACGGGTCGATACAGAGGTAGCAATCGCATTGGCTGTATCATGGAAGCCGTTTATAAAGTCGAACACAAGTGCGAAAATAACGACTAATATGGTGATTAATAAGATCGTATCCATTTCGTACACTCCATCTTATGCATTACGCATAATTATTGTTTCAATTGTGTTTGCTACTGTTTGACAGCTGTCCGCAATGTCTTCAAATTGCTCATAAATATCCTTGAAAACAATCAAACGCATTGGGTCTTTTTCTTGGATGAATAATTGCTTCATTGAAGAACGGAAAATTTCATCACATTCACGTTCATTGTCCTTAATTTGAATAGCATGTTTACGCATTTCCACAAGCTTTTTACTATTTAACAGTTCCATGGCTTGTACCATTTCGTCCGTGCTTTTCGCAATATATGTGAGGAATTGACGCATTGGCTCTGTTACTTCTGTTAGGTTGTACATATTGAAGTGTGCAATACAGCCTTCCATTCCATCAATCACATCATCTAATTTATTGGCTAATGCTAAAATATCTTCACGCTCAATTGGCGTCATAAAGGATTTATTCAGCATAACGATTAGCTCATGGATTAATTTATCGCCACTTGTTTCGTATTGCTTCATTGTATCTGCAATTTCTTTTAGCGCATCTATATCTTGAATACGGGCATTATGAGCATAATAGATACCCTCATTCACGTTTTTCGCAATTTTTAATAGTGACTGAAAAAATGGATCTTGCTTATTTGAGTTGAACATCCTGTTCCTCCTGTTGAAAAAATATTGTCAATTTCTGAACCATCATAACAAAACATTTACACAATTCTACAAAATTTTAAACACTAAGATGTTGATTTTACAAAACTGTAATATAAAATTTGCCACATTTATTTTTAAGCTATTTCGCAAGTTGTAAACGTTGGAAATCAAATATTAAAAATCACTATTTTTTCTTTAAAAATGACCATTTTTTCTTTTATTTTTATAAAAATACTTGAAATAAACTTTTTTCTGCTTATTTGTTTGTCTTGTGAAATGTTAAGGAATTGTAAACGAAATTTACATGAAAATGCTGGAATTTCATTGTTATTTTTTGACTTCCGCAGTACGCTATGTTAAAACGCAATGAGGAAAGATGGGAGCATATTTATGGATATTGATTTACTTTCACTCACAATATTATTACTACTTGCTTTTATCGCATCTTTTTTAAATGCGATTGTTGGAGGTGGTGGGCTCATCTCCTTACCTGCATTAATGGCTGTTGGTTTACCTCCAAGTACAGCCATTGCCACAAATAAACTGGCCAATACCATTAGTAATGGTACAAGTATGCTAACTTTTTTACGTGCAGGTAAAGTTGATATCAAGAAAATCGGAAAAATCCTCCCCTTTATCTTTGTAGGGTCTTTACTCGGTGCCTTTACTGTCCATCTTGTATCCCCCGCTATTTTAAAACCACTTATGCTTGTTATGCTCGTCCTTGTAGCTGCTTATACAATGTTTAAAAAAGATTGGGGACAGCAATATCAAGAGCGTGTACTTAGTACAGCCAAACATTTAGCCTATATAGGTGCATTTGCGGCAATTGGCTTTTACGATGGCTTTTTTGGACCAGGTACGGGTTCATTTTTTATTTTTATTCTATTAATGATGGGCTATGATTTTCTCCAAGCTGCTGGTAATGCGAAAGCTTTTAATTTCACCTCAAATTTAGCGGCATTAATCATGTTTTTAGTTTTAGGAGAAGTTCATTTTCTCTATGGTTTTTCGATGGGCTTTGTCATGATCTTTGGGGCAATCCTTGGATCCAAATTTGCGCTGAAGCGTGGAACGAGCATGATGCGTGTCATCTTTATTGTCATGACATGTTTATTGATTTTGAAAAATGCCTGGGATTATTTCTTTCATTGAGACCGCCAATTTTCAGTCAATTGACAAAAAATATTAGCGTGCTATAATACTTTTGGGCTTCACCGCATTGAAGCGCAGAAGTATTTATTAGGAGGATTCACATGTTTCGAATAGAAGCAAAGAGTAACCCTCGATTTCTTGAGGCAAGCTTTATCACTATTTTAATTATCGCCATAATGGCTTATAGTATTGGCTATTTAAAGGCTACGCCGCATATCCCGATTTTTCTTGTGATTGCCATTTTACTGGCTTATGGATTACTGAAAAAAGTACCCTTTCGCGATCTTGAGGGTGGTATGATTGCTGGTGCTAGCGCTGGACTTGGCGCCGTTTTTATTTTCTTTTTTATTGGCATTTTAATTTCCAGCTGGATTATGGGTGGAACGATCCCAACCCTTATCTATTATGGCTTTTTAACTGTGTCGCCAAACTTTTTCTTTGCTATCGTGTTTTTAATTTGTAGTATCGTTGGTATTTCAATTGGAAGCTCTCTGACAACTGTCGCAACGGTTGGTGTAGCATTTATGGGCATTGCCGGAGCTATGGATATCTCGCTAACCATTACAGCTGGAGCGATTGTTTCTGGGGCCTTCTTTGGTGATAAAATGTCTCCATTATCCGATACAACCAATCTTGCTTCTGGTACAGTTGGTGTAGACCTTTTTGAGCATATTAAAAATATGGGCTGGACAACCATCCCTGCTTTTCTTATCTCCTTTGTGCTCTATGCTATTATCTCCCCAACAGGAGCTGCTACATCCTTTGAGACAGTGGAGCAATTTAAAGGGGGTTTACTGTCTACAGGACTTATTCATTGGTATACATTATTGCCAATTGTTGTTCTCGTAATCATGACTTTTTACAAGGCACCTGCAGTCATTACATTGGCTGTTGTGTCCATTATTGGAGTAGGTCTTGGCTCTTTACTTGACCCAGTTCCCGCTTCAGATGTCTTCAAAATTCTGTTTGATGGCTATGTCTCTCAAACTGGTAATAAAGAGGTAGATGCCTTGCTCACTCGTGGTGGGATGAATAGTATGCTATTTACAATCGCGCTTGTCTTACTTGCCTTAACAATGGGTGGCCTTTTATTCACACTAGGCATTATTCAAAGCATTTTAACGAAGATCGAAAGCTTATTTAAAAGTGCTGGTTCTGTTATTACGGGTGCTGCCATCACGGGCATCGGTGTCAATACATTGATCGGTGAACAGTACTTATCCATTCTATTAACTGGGGAGGCCTTTAAGGCACAATTTGCAAAGGTTGGGCTTGCACCAAAAAACCTTTCACGCGTCATGGAGGATGCTGGTACGGTTGTCAACCCTCTTGTGCCTTGGAGTGTTTGTGGTATTTTTATCGCAAGTGTTCTCGGTATTTCCACACTGGATTACCTACCATTCACCTTCTTCTGTTTACTTGGACCAATTCTTACGATCTTGTTTGGCTGGAGTGGCAAAACATTAACAAAGCTTTAACCATAACAAAAGGTAGCTGAAAACAACATCAGCTACCTTTTTATTTTACTCAAAATTTTTGTGGAAACACCATTTCTTACTACCTTGACTATGTGTTGTATAAAATAATTTTAATCCCTTATCGGCTCGGAAATTTGATAGCGTGTAAAGCTAGTTGTTGGAGAGAAAGCAATCATTCCAATTTGGAATCAAAATTCATGATTTTTCGCATTTCTGTTGGATGACCTCCTTTGCTATGCTCTACTAAAGGAGATGAAATAGGATGACAACAAAAACAAAATGGAATGCTCATTTATATGATGAAAAGCATGATTTCGTGTCAAAATTGGGTACAAGCTTAGTCAATCTACTAGCGCCGCAAAAAAATGAACATATTTTAGATGTGGGTTGTGGTACAGGAGATTTGGCTAATGACATATCAGCACTTGGAGCTTCTGTGCTCGGAGTAGATGCGTCGGCTACAATGATTTTAGCTGCTCAGCAAAAATATCCTGCCATTAACTTTCAAACGATGGAAGCTACAGCGATGCACTTTTCTCAGCAATTTGATGCCGTTTTCTCCAATGCCGCACTTCATTGGATGAAGGAACCTGATGTAGTTATCGAAAATGTCTATGGTGCACTGAAGAACGGTGGACGCTTTGTTGCTGAAATGGGTGGACAAGGCAATATTGCATCTATCATTTGGGCTCTGCAAAAAAGTATGGAATCTTTACAATTTCCCTATATCGACCACTATTTCCCTTGGTATTTTCCAAGCGTCGAGGAATATCAATCAAAATTAGAAAAGGCAGGCTTTCAGGTCGAGAATATCACACTCTATAAACGCCCTACACCACTTCAAGGGCAGGATGGGCTTCGCAACTGGTTGGTCATGTTTAGTGAAAATCTTCTACAGCACTTAAAGGCTGATGAGAAAGAGCAGGTTTATGCGACATGTGAGGAATTATTAAAGCCAACTTGTTTCCAACAGAATGAATGGGTCATTGATTATTATCGTCTGCGCTTTATTGCTCGTAAAAAATAGATTACAAAAGGTTACTATTCTGTTGTAGTAACCTTTTTTCAATGCTAAGAGCGAGGCAGCAATATTACAATGACGCCTATTAAGCATATTCCTGCGCCAATAAAGTCTAAATGATCGGGCTTTTTGCCATCAATGCCCCACCCCCATAAAATAGACAACACGATGAATACCCCGCCATAGGCTGCATAAACTCTGCCAAAGGTAGGGAAGGACTGGAATGTTGCAACAACGCCGTACAGAGCAAGTGCAATACCGCCAATAATGCCCCAATAAAAAGGTTTACCCTCTCGTAACCAAAGCCAAATTAAATAGCCCCCACCTATTTCACCAATTCCCGCAAGAATAAATAATAATATAGCGATCATATTGTATCTCTCTTTCTCATTTTCACTCTATTATACATGTCCTACATACTCCAATATGTAATGGTGTCCGTTATTCCGATTAAAATTAATAGGATACCTGCTGTTAGTTGAATAGCTCTTCCCATCTTCATACTTTTTCGTAGGATAATACGCTTGGCATCAAAGACATAGATCAACAGAAGCATGATGATGAGCGGTACAGCGGTCGCTACGCCAAAAATACTAGGTAGAAGCAGCCCATAGGAAGTGCTCGCCACAAGGGGCATTAACCATACAAAAAATAGAACAAACATAGTGGGACAAAAGGCAATAGAAAAACTAGCGCCCATTAAGAACGAGCCAAATTTCCCCTCTTTTACTACAGGCGGCAGCAGCGATGTTAAACGTTGTAGAAAGGTTAATTTGAATAAACCGATTAGCACCAGCCCTGTTAGCAGCATCATCGGCCCAATAGCCTGACGAAAGATTGGAAAATAAACGGTCATCTTTGTTTCAAATGATTGCCCAAAAAGCCAAGCACAAAAGCCAAGCACACTAAAAACAACCACTTTCCCCACAATAAAAAACATAATTTCTTGCCAATTACTGCTCTTTTGAAGTGTTCGATTGCCGTAAAATGTAATGGCACTCATATTACCTGTTAACTGACATGGAGCAAAGGCGCCTATCAAGCCAAGAAGAATGGCCATCATCAGGGCAGAATGCTCATAGCCCTGTACAAATTGCGTAAGCGGTTCACTAATAAACTGACTAATGGTGGACAATATACTATACATATCAACACCCCCTATCTATCCTTTATATTAAAATAGTATAAAGGAACATTATGAATAAACAGTGCAGAAAACGGCTTTACCCATACACGCTATTACACGCTACTAAAAAATCATCATAATCAGCCGAGACATACTTTGTAAGCAAGTAAGTATCCGATACAATATGAGAAAATTCTTTTACTGAATAGCTATGTAAAAGATTTTGCTGACAATCTGGTTCAATTACACTCTTAGGCAGCAAGGCAATACCAAGACCATGCTTGACGAAATGCTTGATTACCTCTGTTTGATTAATATGCATTGTTTGATGGCTAGTAAATTGCTGTAGCACCTGTTGTACTTCCTGCCAATAGGGCGCATATTCATGTGTGAGAAGCGTTTCCTGCTGTAAAAGGGTGAAAGCATCATATTCCTTTTTAGCAATAGGAGCAATTAAATGCAATGGTTCTTGTGCGAGCATCACTGTGTGAAGCTCACGAGTTGAGGTTAATTTGGATAAGCCAATATCGATTACACCAGTAAATACCGCTTCCCCAATTTCATTGGATTTTAAAAGTTCTATCACTACCTGAGTAGAGGGCTTTCGATGCTGGAATGCTGTGATAATAGCTGGTAATGTTGAATTCGCTATTTGCGGAGCAACGCCAATCGTAAGCTTAGCGGTGTAGCCTTTTACGAAGGAATCCATTTGTTGTAGCCCTTCATCTAAAGCGGACAGGATTTTTTGTGCCTGCAGACGAAAATAAGCACCCTGCTGATTTAACGTCACCTGTTTGCTCTGTCGATCAAATAATGGGGTTTGCAATGCCATTTCTAAATGCTGGATATGCTTCGTTACAGTCGATTGTGTAATAAATCGTTTTTCAGCTGTTTCTCGAAAGTTTTCAGTTTGTGCTGCCACTATAAATGTGCGTAGCCACTCTGTCTCCATCGCCATCCCTCTTTCGTTTTCAACTAGTATAACGAAAAATTTGTAAGTCTTGAAACCTTTTTTCAACATAAGCGTATGTATAGCTAACGATGTCAGTAGGAGGAATGAAAGATGTCTTTTTTTCATAAAGCATTAGCAAGTTTTGGTATAGGTTCAGCGACAGTGGATACAAGATTGGAGAAGGATACTTATCGTGCTGGAGAGGTCATGCAGGGTGAAATCATTGTGCGTGGCGGTCAAGTTGAGCAACAGGTCGACACGATTTACCTATCCGTCAATACGACCTATATCCGTGAGTCGAATGATCACAAACATACAGAGGTTGCCGCACTACAAAAAGTCAAAGTAACAGAGCCTTTCACACTGACGGCTGGCGAAGAAAAGGTCTTTCCTATTTCATTAACACTACCATTTGAAACACCGATTAGTGCTGGTAAAACACAGGTTTGGATTCAAACGGGTCTGGATATTAAAAATGCGGTCGATCCGAGTGATAAGGATTATATTCGTGTTGAGCCAACAGCGCTTGCAGGACATATATTAGATGCGATTCGTGGATTAGGTTTCCGTTTACGTGAAGCTGAATGTGAACAAGCCCCTTCACGCTTCCGTGGCTACTATCCATTTGTCCAGGAATTTGAATTTGTACCAACTGGACAATTTAGAGGTCATTTAGATGAGCTAGAAGTAGTTTTTCTCTCTCAGTCCAACCATTCTGCAGAGATTTTAATGCAAATTGACCGCAAAGTAAAAGGCATTGGTAGCTTTTTTGCTGAGGCATTAGATATGGATGAAAGCTATGTTCGCACAACGATTACGATGCACGACCTACCGACACTGCAGGCGAAGCTTCAGCAAATCATTTCAAAACATGCCTAATGAACTAAAACTTCAGACGTTCACTTTTGAAGCACAGAAATTTAATTTCAACATAAATAGGAATGAAAGGCATTTGGAAAAAGGATAAACAATGGGACGATGTTGAAGCGGATGCCCTCGTGGAGGATTTATTAGAAATACCTATAGTCATCAACTCTTTCAGCCAGTAATGCTAAGAGGCTGGGACAAAAAGAAAAAATACTAGACCAAGATACATTTGGTCTAGTATTTTTTTGATTTAGGAAGGAGTATTTAACTCAGTGAGGCAGAAAAATTAATATCCATTTTCGCTATTTTTCAAAATAATCGAGTTCTGTCCCAGCCTCATCGTTCTATCTTATTTCAATGCTTGCTTTACTTTTTCTAGCACTTCCTCAGCTGTGGCTAACTGTAAAGCCTCCGTTGCTAAAGTCTGCATCTCTGGGACAGATAATTGCTTTAGCAAGGCCCTCGTTTTTAAAATAGACGTAGCACTCATAGAGAACTCATCTAAGCCTAAGCCTAGCAATAGTGGAACAGCATGCTCATCGCCAGCCATTTCTCCACACATTCCTACCCATTTCTGTTCTTGATGGGCAGCTTTAATGACCATTTGAATTAAACGTAATATGGCTGGGTTATATGGTTGATATAAATAAGAAACTTTTTCATTCATCCGATCTGCCGCCATTGTATATTGAATTAAATCATTTGTCCCGATGGAGAAAAAATCCACTTCTTTGGCAAAAATATCTGCCATTACGGCTGTCGAGGGAATTTCAACCATCATCCCGACCTCGATGGAAGAGCCTACTGCAATCCCTCCAGCTATCAGCTTTTCCTTTTCCTCAAGCAAAATGGCTTTAGCCGCACGGAATTCTTGAATGGTCGCTATCATGGGGAACATAATTTTTAAGTTTCCGTAGACAGATGCTCGCAGTAGTGCTCGCAATTGTGTGCGGAATAACTCCTGCTGGTCAAGACATAGACGAATGGCACGGTGACCAAGGAATGGATTCATTTCTTCTTGCAAAGGTAAATATGGCAGATGCTTGTCGCCACCAATATCCAGTGTTCGAATAACAACTGGCTTGCCCTTCATTCCTTCCAAGACTGTTTTATACGCTGTAAATTGTTCTTCCTCAGAGGGTAAATTTTCTCTGCCCATATATAAAAACTCTGTTCGATATAAGCCAATTCCCTCTGCTCCATGACGCAATACACCATCCAAATCATTTGGCGATCCAATATTAGCCGCCAGCTCAACATGCACGCCATCTTTAGAAACGGTTTGCTCATTCACTAAAGTAGACCATTCCGCCTGCTGTACCCGATATTTTTGTGCCTTCTCCTGATAGTCTGCAATCACATCGGCACTTGGATTCACTAGGACTTGACCCGTCAAACCGTCAACAATTATAGTATCGCCATCCTGAATTGTTGTCGTAGCAACCCCTGCCCCTACGACTGCTGGGATTTCTAAGCTACGAGCCATGATGGCTGAATGGGATGTACGCCCACCAATATCGGTAATAAAACCGAGAACATAGTTGCGATCTAATTGGGCTGTCTCTGAAGGTGTCAAATCATTCGCTACGATAATTACCTGTTCGTTAATATTGCTTGGATTTGGAATATGTACTCCGAGTAAATGTGCTAATATGCGATTTGTCACATCCTTAATATCTGATGCACGGGCACTCATGTATTCGTCATCCATACCTTCAAATAATGCCACAAACATAGAGGTTACTTCATGCAATGCATACTCCGCATTTACCGCTTCGTCTGCAATTTTTTGATTGATAGGCCCAATTAATTCGGGATCATGAACCACTAATAAATGTGCCTCAAAAATTGCGGCTTCTTCTGCACTAAATTTTTCTAATGTTTGCTGTCGAATGACAATCAGTTCTTGCTCTGCTTTGGCAAGAGCGGCTGCTAAACGTTTCTGCTCTGCCTCGATATCATGAACAGTTGTTTTAGCGAATGTTAAATTTGGTTGGACGAAACGATATGCTTTCGCAATGGCAATGCCGTCTGAAGCGGCAATACCAGTGAGTCGTGTCATTGTGCAAGCCCCATTTCCGTGATGAGTGTCGTTAGTGCTGCTAATGCTTGCTCTTCGTCTTCCCCCTCTACAGCAAGTGTAAATTGTGAACCCTGCTTTAAGGCTAATCCCATCACACCTAAGATTGATTTCAAGTTAGCTGCTTTTTCTTCTGTACGTATTTCTATAGATGAAGCAAATGGTGTTGCTTTTGCCACAAGCTGGCTCGCTGGTCGTGCATGAATACCTAAAGGATCGACTACTGTAAATTGTTGTGTTTTCATAATTTATTCTCCTCTTCTTGAAAGTCTGTTAAAACCATTACATTTGGATGTTTCGATAAAGCAGTTGCAGGTACGTCTTCTGTATAATCAGATGCCAGTAAACGCTCTAACACCTCACGCTTAGCTTCTCCCACTGCGAGTAACAAAATGCATTTTGCCCGCATAATCGATTGAATACCCATCGTGTATGCCTGTGTTGGCACTTCGTCAATGGATGAAAAGAAACGCGCGTTAGCTTGACGAGTAGATTCTTCGAGTGTTACAAGATGTGTTAAAGAAGCAAATGACGTACCAGGCTCATTGAAGCCGATATGACCATTTTGACCGATACCAAGCAGTTGGAAATCTAAGGGATATTGTTGCAGTAATCCTTCATAGCGAGCTGTTTCCACTAAAGGATCTACTGCTAATCCATCTGGTAAATACGATGCTAAAAATGGTTTTTGGTTAAATAAATGTTTGTTCATATAATAGGCGTAGCTTTGCTGATGAGTTGCCTCAAGTCCAACATACTCATCCAAATTAAAGCTAATACAATGTGAAAAATCAATATCTGTTTTACAGATTTTAGCATATAGTGGTTCCATTGTTCCACCAGTAGCTAACCCGAACGTTGTGGCGCCATTATTTTTGGCTTCAACGATGGTCGCTACTGCATGTGAATATAAATCATCCATTGAGGAAAATCTTTTTACTTTCACCACATATCCTCCTTTGTATCCTAGAAATGAATACGCTGACCATACTGATCAATGAGCGCATCGTTATTATTTTCCCCTAAATTACTGCTACCAAACACTGGTACACTAGCGCCCTGTGCATGCATAAGTTCAATGATTTGAGCGAATAAAGCATTTAATAAAGTCGCACCTAACACCGTTGATACAGGGGCATATTGCAATTGGTCAACGGTTAACACACCATCACCTAATGGCACATGCGTATTCAAAACTTCATCTACTACTTGCTCTAAACGCTTGCCTGACGGATGGCGCGACGGCTGGTGCTGATATTCCAGTGATTGGAGTGAAATAGTCAAAGCGCCCGCTTCCTTTGCATAGATAGCCATATCAATGGGCACTGGATTATTGGCAGAGGTTGAAATGATGATACAAACATCTTGGTCATCAAATTGCAGCTGATCCTTATAGGTGGCTAAAAAAGCCTGTTTTTTTTCATTTTGTGAGGATTGCCGTGCACCCTGATGTAGCATTAACGATTCTATGTGTATCGGTTTGACAGGCACTAAGCCACCTGCTCTATAGTAACATTCCTGTGCTAATAGCATGGAATGACCAGAGCCAAAGAGCTGGATAATGCCTCCCTTTGTGAGACGTTTAACAATTTGCTTGGCAATATGCATAAGTTGGTTGCTTTCCTGCTGTGCCACCATTGTTAAATATCGATTTACTTGTTGAAAATAGGTATTCATGTTCTATCACCTTTTCATTTCCATCGTTTCATGCAAGATGTTTGTATACCTGCTGCATATTAGTAACTATTGTCCACTTGAATTTGCATCATATAAGACCTTGCCCGCCTTAATCGTTTGGTGGAGCTTTAATTGTTCATCTAAAATCACTGCATCCGCATCAAAGCCTTGTATAAGCTGACCCTTATTACCTAGCTTCAATTGTTCGGCAGCATTAAAGCTGGACATTTTGACAAGCTCCTCCAGCGTACAATTCGTAATGTGATGCATATTCCGTACAGCCTGATCCATTTTTAAAATACTGCCTGCTAACGATCCATTTGACAAATGGGCACCAGCTTCTGTTACATGAACTGTTTGACCGCCTAAATCATATGCTCCGTAGGGCATTCCCTTTGCGCGCATGGCATCTGTAATTAAAATAAGCCCGTCTGCTCCCTTTAAGCGATAGGCCATTTCCACAGCGCCTTCATGCATATGGATAAAATCAACAATCAGTTCTGCCTTAATCGCATCTAGCAGCAGGACACCGCCAACTACACCTGGATCTCGATGGTGGAATGGACGCATTTGGTTGTATAAGTGTGTCCCCTGTGTGGCACCTAATTGAGCCGCTTGTTGCATTTGCTCAAAGGTAGCATCCGAATGACCAATTGAAACAATGACACCGCTAGCAGAAATACTTTGCACAGCTGCCATGCCATTCGGTTCTTCTGGTGCTAGCGTAATTTGCTTAATTTTATGGCCACTTAGTTGCTGCCATTTTGTCCATATATCTAAATTTAGCTCGACAATATATTCAAGAGGCTGTGCCCCTGCTCGCTGCTTTGAAACAAATGGCCCTTCGATATGAATACCTAGTACCTCTGCTTCATCTGGCTGTGGCTGGAACTGTGCTACATTTTCAATAGCTCGTTCAATGTTGTCATAGCTTTGTGTCATCGTTGTAGCTAAAAAGCTTGTCGTTCCTTCTTTTAAAAGGGATTGAGCCATCGTATGAAGCCCTTCATCAGAAGCATCCATCGTATCCATTTGAGCGGATCCATGAATGTGCATATCAATAAATCCTGGCAATAAAAATTTCCCTGAACCATCAAGCTGTTCTACATCGTGGATATCAAGCTGAGGAGCAATTTGCGCAATTTTACCATCCTTCATCCATACATCTACCTGTTCATCTCGTCCATTGCCATTCACTACTGTGATATTTCGAATGAGTAAACTCAAGAAAAACATCTCCTTCTTGAACAAGGGCTGTCGAAAAGGCATCCGTGTGCAATAGCTCATTGCCTCTGTATACCTTCGCTAACAGCCCCATTAGTAGTTACTTCTTCATTGTAATAATATTCGTTGAGCCTGCTCGTTGATAGCCAGTCTTTTCAAGTGTAATCTCTTGCCCCATTAAGCTTGTAAAGACAACTGGTGTGATGACAGAAGGTACTTGCCCTTCAATCTGTACAAGGTCTGCTTTTAATAACGCATCCCCACGCTTAACTTTTTGACCATCTGTAACGAGCAGATCAAAGCCATCACCATTTAGTTTGACCGTATCTAAGCCAACATGAATTAATACTTCAATGCCCGTATCAGATTTTAAGCCAATTGCATGCTTTGTTGGGAACACCATCACTACTTGACCATCAAATGGTGCATAGACTGCTCCATCTGTCGGACGTATCCCGAAACCTGGTCCCATCAAGCCTGCTGAAAATGCCTCATCAGGCACTTCTGTTAAAGGCAATAAATCACCCGTCATTGGCATTTCGAAATCACGGAATGTCATCGTGTCATTCTTCACCGTTTCTTCCATGACAGGCTGAGCTGATGGAAGTCCTACATTGGCTGGTGCTGGATTGCCTTTTTTCAAACGTTCTTTTATGGCTTCAGCTAAAAACTCAACAGATGTCCCAATGATTACTTGGACATTGGTTTTACTAATACGCATAACTCCTCTTGCACCTGTTTGCTTCAATGTTTTTTCATCGACGCTAGCAGAATCCTGTACTAATAATCGTAGGCGAGTTGTACAATAATCCACTTGCTTAATATTGTCTTTTCCACCTAATGCTTCAATTGTATAATATGCACGTAAATCGACATCATCAGCAATAGCATTTACTTCGCCATCCTCATCCTCATCGTCTTCACGTCCTGGTGTTTTTAAGTCTAATTTTTTGATTAAGAAATAGAATACCACAAAGTAAATCGCCCCAAAGCCTAAACCTAAAGGTAATAAGAGCCATGGTTTATCTGCCAGACCAAGGTTGAGTAAGTAGTCAATTAAGCCTGCAGAGAACCCAAAGCCGTCACGGAATCCAACGAGATAGGCCACAGCCAAAGAAATACCTGTTAATACAGCATGAATACCATAAAGAACTGGTGATAAGAACATAAAGGAAAATTCAATAGGCTCTGTAACACCCGTTAAAAAGGCTGTTAAAGCGATGGAAACGAACATCCCTCCAACGATTGGACGCTTTTCTTTTTTCGCTGCAAAATACATTGCTAGACAGGCTGCTGGTAAGCCAAACATCATAATTGGGAAGAAACCAGCTTGGAAATGTCCAGCTGTCGTGTCTCCTGCTAGGAAGCGGTTGATATCCCCTTTCACGATTTCGCCTGCTGCATTTGTAAATTCACCGAAATCAAACCAAATAATTGTATTGATTACATGGTGGAGACCCACTGGAATTAATAGACGGTTGAAGAAGCCATACATCCCTACACCAAGTGATCCTGCACCGATCATCCAATTACCGACAGCATCAATGCCACCTTGAATTGGTCCCCAAACAATTGCTAAAATACTACCTAAAATTGCCATGGTGATGGATGTAATAATCGGTACAAAGCGCCGTCCACCGAAGAATGATAACCATTCTGGAAATTTCACATTATAATATTTGTTATATAATAAGCCTGCCGTAATACCGGCAATAATACCACCAAATACACCCATATTTAATTCTTCGTTAACAGTCCCTAAAACGGCGACTAAAACAAGATGCGCAATCGCACCTGCTAGAGCTGCGCCACCACTGCTATCATGTGCAAACCCCATCGCAATACCGATAGCAAAAATAATTGGTAAATTCCCTAGTATAGCATTACCAGAAGCGGCCATAATACTAGCAATGTACTGGATGGCTTCATTCGGTACGGCCCCAAGCATATCCGCTGAACCTAAACGCAATAGTAATGCTGCTGCTGGTAATGTTGCGATTGGAAACATGAGCGACTTACCGATTTTTTGTAAGAAAGCAAACATTCATTATCCCCCTTTGGTATAGTTGTCTAGACCACTTTAGTAAAAAAAAGCGTTTTCACTAAGTTGCTATTATTATAGGCGCAATTCAAAAAAAAATAAATACTTTTTTAATATTTCGTGATGTTAAACAAAAAAACCGCACCCTAATCCAAAATTAGGGCACAGTTCTTCTTTAGCTTATGCCGTGACATCACGTTTCATAAAGGTTGAATAACTAATGACAAGGAAAACTACTGCGTATATAGCAAGTACTGTTAATGAGAAGGGCAACGTCACATCAGCAATCATGGAGCCACCACCATGCTCATACTGTGTTAAATCAGAATGTGTGAGCCAAATATATTTGACGATGTCGTATCGGCTTAAAAACATAACTATCATGCCGCCTGTAAAAGAAAGGAACATCGTTAAACCGATTGCTAATGAACTTGAACGGAATACTGAGCCAATCAAAAAGGCAAATAATGTAGACATCACAAAATCGCCACCAGATAATAGGTAATGATAGGCTAAATCGCTCCATACAGCCTTTTCAACGACCTGTCCATTGACCATTTCTAATTCCACACCTGTTCCCATGCCGAACAAGACTAAGCCGATAAGGGCACTTACCACAACATTGACCACATACAATAACAAACCAAAAAGGAATGTTGTCAGTAATTTAGACGTTAACACTTTTGCACGGGACATTGGACGCGTTAAGAGCATTTTAATCGTCCCTGTTGAAAATTCGCTCGATACAATACTAGCTGCGGTAATGACTGTAAATAAAGTAACAAGCGTAAGCATACCACTTGTAAAGGACATAAAGCTTGCAAGACTACTATCTTTTTGACTTGGTGCATCATTCGCTAAACGATATTCAGAAATAGCCATCTGCTCTTGAAAGTATGCCTTATCTTCCTCCGTTAAATCTTCACCTGCTAGCGTCTCTTTATAAGATTGAATGGCATCCTGCTCTATGTCCTGCCAAGTGCCTTCAACTGGTGATTTTACTTCATAATATTTTGTGATTCCAGCAGGAACAAGAATGACAACAATCAGCATGGCCACCATTGCCCATGTTCCTTTTTTATGCCATAATTTCATCCACTCATTTTGAATTAGCTTCAGCAATTTGTCCGCCTCCAGTCATTTCTAAGAATTGATCCTCTAATGTTTTTTGATGTGGCTGTACAGCAAATAATTGAATACCCGCTTGGACTAGTTGTGTAGTCATAGCTGGGACATCCTCTTTCTTCATTTCCACCACATAGCCTTGATTCTCTGCTACAAAGTTAAAGTCACACTGTTCCAGATAAGCAGACACCTGCTCTTTTGGCTGTGCCTCCACATAATAAAATGATGAGCTTTCATTGTGAATATCGCGCAGATCAATTAGCTGCCCATTTTGAATCACGGCCACTCGATCACACATCAATTCAATTTCTGATAATAAGTGACTTGAGACAAAGACGGATACGCCCTCTTCTGAAGCAATCTTACGTAGGTACATACGAAACTCACGAATACCAGCAGGGTCTAAGCCATTCGTCGGTTCATCTAAAATCAAAAATTTCGGTCTGTGCAATAACGCCTGGGCTAATCCTAGTCGTTGTCTCATACCAAGTGAATACGTAGAGACCTTTTCATGTATACGATTTTCGAGCCCAACCTGTTGAATGACCTCCTGAATTCGTTCCTTTGTTACATTTTTATGCATACGTGCAAAATGTAGTAAATTTTTATAGCCTGACATAAATTTATACATTTCTGGATTTTCAACAATCACACCAACCTTACTAATGGCTTCCTCGTAATGCTCCTTCAGTGAAAGCCCGTCGATGATGACATTGCCCTCTGTTGGATGCATAAGCCCTGTCATCATTCGGATTGTTGTTGTTTTCCCCGCTCCATTCGGTCCTAAGAATCCTGTAATTTGGCCTGGATATAAATCAATGTTTAACTGTTGAATTAATTGCTTGCCTCGAATAGTTTTCGATAAATTTTGCAATTGTACAATCGGTTCTGTCATATTTTTCACCCTTTCTAATCTATTTCGCCTGAGCATTATGCAGTCTGGCACGACAACATTGCTTTATTGACGATTCTTTCTTCACCTTTAGCTGTCTTTTACTGAAGGACGATAAAACCCTTTCATCCACTCAACTGCATCCTTATTAGCCACATCGCGTAATGTTTCCACATTCTCGTAGGCCATGATTGATCCTGCCTGCAATAAAATAATTTGATCTAAAATAGGCTCTACCTCATATAATTCATGTGTGGATAGCAAAATCGTTTGATTTTCGATGTCCGTAAATTGAATTAAGCCTTTAATCAACTGCTCTCTCACAATTGGGTCTAGCCCAGCAAATGGTTCGTCCATGACATAATAAGGAACCTCTCGTCCAAGGGTGGCAGCCATTTTCATACGACCACGATTACCCTTTGATAATTGGCGTAGCTTTGTGCGCGTATCTACCTGTAAAAATTGTGCGACGATACAGGCTTTGTCATAGGAAAAATCTTCAAATTGCGAAGCATAATGCTGGAAAAGCTGTTCACCCGTGTAGTACTCAAAAAACAAATCTGTATCTGGTAAATAAGCAATTTTGTCAGCACTTCTACGTGTGACTGGCTTACCCTCTAGTGTGATCTCACCAGCAGTGGGTCGCAGTAAACCAGCTAAAACTTTCATAAGCGTAGATTTACCACTACCATTTTCTCCAACTAGTCCAATGATTTGTCCAATCGGAAAGGAGAAGGATAGATCCTGTAAAACTGGCTTTTTCTTATATTGAAAAGATACATTTGATAGCTGTAACATCCCTTCACCTCACGCTTTATTTTTCAAAACCACAAGCATCTCTTCCTTCGAAAAGCCTAATGCCTCAATCGATGTTAAAAAATTTTCAGCCAGCTGATTTTTCATCTCTTCTCGCAATAACTCAATGCGCTCCTCATTGCTCGTAATAAATGTACCCTGTCCTCGTTTGGTTTCCGTTATATTCATTGCCTCTAACTCCTTGTATACACGTTGCACCGTATTGACATTGACACCTGTTTCTACTGCATATTCTCGAACGGAGGGAAGTCGATCACCTAGCTCCAACTTCCCCTTCAAAATGTCTCCACAAATTCGATCGACAAGCTGGCTATAAATGGGTTTGTCACGCGAAAAATCCATCGTCATCGTAAAACCACCCTTTCAAGCCACTTCGATGCTGCTAAAAACAGCAGTAGTAGTAATAACGTAATGGCTATTTCCTCAACGACATATATCGAGCCAAGCATCCATTCCATCGTCATTTCTTTCGCTTTTGGTAGATAGTGTTCGATGTTTTGAAGCGAAACTTCCCCATGGAGGAAGATCGCTCGATACAGCTGACTCTCCGTTACCCGCGCCCAACCAGCTGTGGTTACATAAAACACAATCATTGTCAGCACAATTGAAAAACGACCTATTATGCGCTTCAATTGCAAATAAAAAGCTAAAAAGAATAAAAGAACGATAAATAGCATTAATTGTAAAATCATCAATATAATAACAATTATTACTAAAACTAATAAAATTTGTCCAGCGCTCGCGATCAGCTCATCCTTAATATTGAAAATGGCTATACTCGTGAAAAGGATAGTGAAGAGGACATAACCTACTAATGAGCAAACCAATTTTGCTCCGATAAGCTTTGTGATAGAGCTTGTTGAATGGAGCCAGCTCTCCTTTGCTTTAATATCCAAACGCATCGATGCTAAAAATTGTAAGATAGAATAGAATCCACCTAGAAAAAGGACGAGCATCGTAAATGCAAATGCTAGTTGATGCTCATGTGCAAAGAGATCGACATACTGATGTAAGATATAGGGAACGATCCAAGATAGCATAAGTCCCATAAATATCCCTACTAGAAACCATGAGCGATAAAGTACCCATTCTTTTTTTAAAAGTCCTGTAAAGCTTTTCAATCACAACACCTCGTGTCATAGTGTACTAGTTACATATTACACTATGACTTTTTTGTTGGCAAGTGGCAAATACAAGAAAAAGGAAATTTTGTTTACTCAACAATTACGCTTATGCTCAAAGAAGGTATTCACCTATTAAACACAGAATATATGGATAGCACTCTAACACTAAGCGTAAGGTGGTACTTGAATGGATAAAAGAGTTGTCTTTGATTTTGAAATTGAATTTACCAATGGTGGTGGCATACAAGGGCAGGATTTTCGCCTTGATATTGATGGAGATGACATATCGGACGAAGAGCTAGCTAAGTATATTGTGGAAGATATGAGGTTGCTCATGGTTGGCAAGGTAACGATCCTAAACAAAAAAATTATTAATGAAAAACATAAACGAAAACCTCTTGATGAGCAAGAAAGGATATGAAGATCGTTGAAAGCGATACTATTTGATTTAGATGATACCTTACTTAATCGAGATCATGCTGTCGATAACCTGTTTTATATTATTTTGGAAAAATACTATGGTGCTATTCAGGGTATGCTCAAAAAGGACATGCTGGAAAAATTTAAGGAATACGATAAAAGAGACTATGGGATTGCCGATAAAACCAATGTTTTATCATCGTTTTTTGATGCGTTTCCATCAACCTTTCAATTGCCTCGCCATGACATGCAAGATTTTTGGGATCAGCAGTTTCCATATTGCTTTTCTATCGATCAACATATGTTGAAGGTTCTCCAAACGATTAAGAAGCAAGTACAAGTTGGCATTATCACAAACGGCTCTACACTGCGACAAAAGGCTAAAATCACACATACAGGTTTAGCTAGCTATTTTGATGTTATTCTTATTTCTGAGGAAGTAGGCTTAACTAAGCCTGACAAACGCATATTTGAATTAGCTCTACATCAGCTCCAAGTTCAGCCAAATGAAGCCTTATTCGTTGGGGATGACTTAGCAAAAGATATTGCTGGTTGTCAGCGAGCAAGGATGAAGGGCATATGGTACAATCCTCATCGGCTCACGAATCCTACTGACATTAAACCTGATGCAGTGATTCATTCATTTGAGCAATTAATAAAAGGAAGAGCCCTGTTTAACTAGGACTCTTCCGTTGACTGTTACACCATTTTCCCTACTACTTTTACCTTCAATCTTGTTGCATTTTCTGGATGATACGCGAGAGGTGTTTCTTCTACTTCCACTAGCTCAATGGTATCCTCAAGAGCACCTGCTAATACGGCTTGTTTCACAGCCTTGTTTTGTGCATCCTTCAAGGATTCCTCACGCGGTTCTTTGGAATAAATATAAATTTGCTCATATTGACCACTAATTTGTGCAATCGAGGCTCCGATGGCATTCGCAACACCACCGTATTCAGATTTTACAATTGTGGAAACGCCCCGAATATTTTCTGGCACAATGATACCACCACCCCCTACTAAGACTAGTGACACATCCTCTGAGGAAGTTTTCATCTTATCAATCGCCTGTTCTAGTAACGAAGAAATTTCTTCTTGAACGGCTTTGGCAAAGGCTTCATCAATATGTGCCACTAACGTGGAATCACCTACATCTGCTAAGCCTAAACGGACAGCGATATCTGTTGTCGTTAAGGTCGAGCCACCGAAAACAAGGGCCTCCTCACTGATTTTATAGCCTACACTATCCGGCCCGACTGTAATTTTGTCGCCGTTCACACGAACAATACTCCCCCCGCCAAGTCCGACTGAAATAATATCTGGCATCCTAAAGTTTGTCCGAATGTCTCCCACTTCAACTGCGACCGAGGATTCTCGCGGGAAACCATCCTGTAATACACCGATATCTGAAGTGGTACCCCCAACATCCAACACCATTGTGTTTTGAATTTGGGATAAATACGATGCTCCACGGATACTATTTGTTGGTCCACAGGCAATTGTTAATATTGGGAATTGCTTGGCGTAGTCGATAGACATTAATGTACCGTCATTCTGGCATAGATACACCTCTACATCAAAAATGCCTTCCGCTTGTAACGCCTGTACAAAGCCCTGTGTTGTTGTCTCAATCACCTTACATAATGCAGCATTTAGAATCGTAGCATTTTCACGTTCTATTAACCCGACTGAACCTATTAATGAGGAGCAGGAAATTGGGAATTCCTCGCCATAGACTTCTTGAATCCATTCACGAACCTGCAATTCTTGATCATTTTTAATAGAGGAAAAGACACCAACAATCGCAATGGATTCTACTTGACCACGCCATTCCTCTAGTAGTTTTGTAATTTCCTGTTGATCAAGCGCACTTAATAATTGGCCGTCATATTCATAACCACCACGGGCAATGGCATAATTACCAGATAATTTATCAATCATATCTGCTGGCCAAGCTGTATATGGGAGTACGGAAGCCGTCGCTGGATAACCTAGTCGAATGACACCAACCTTTGCTAGCTTTTTACGTTCAACAATGGCATTGGTGCATTGTGTTGTCCCTAACATCGCATGGGTAATTTTTGTTTTATCAATATTTGCGCCCTCTAGTAATTGTTGCAGTGACTTTTCAATCCCTGTTTTAATATCTAAGCTTGTTGGTGATTTCACACTGTAAATAAGCTGGCTATTATGGTCTAAAAGGATGGCATCTGTGTTTGTTCCACCAACATCGATTCCAATTTTATACATGCTCTGCTACCTCCTTTTTCACCAGTTCCTCAATTGGCGTATACTCATATTCATAGCCAAAGTATTTGGGTCCAGCTGTTTCAATACCTTTTGCTGTACGCCATTTTTCATGTGCTGGTAAGCCAATCACACGCACACGTTTACCATATTTTAAGCTCTCTGTTGTAACAGGCAATAAAGTTTCATAATCCACCAAACAAATTAAGTCTGGTGTCATCGCTATAACCTGCTCGTTTTTCTCAGCTAATAAGTTTTCATTTTGGAAATGAACCTTCATTTGATCATTTTTATAAGATTCAATACCTTCAAGATTCATTTTACCTAGGTTAAAGCCACCCTTCGTTTCACGAATAACATCCACTATTTTTCCTTGGAAAAGCTCATATCCTTCTGCAAGGTTTAAAAGGCTTTGTAGCTTATCGTTCACCTCTTGGTCTTTCGAGGCAATAATTTCACCAATTTTTTCAGAAAGCGTCACTATATGATGAACACCGCTTTGTTTAATTTGCGCACCCGTTGTTGGGTAGAGGCTCACTAAAGAACTAGCGCCCATTTCTACTGTTGCTGTTCGGGCGATACGCTCGGTCCATTTATTATCAATGGTTTCAAAAATACCAATATTCCCTTTTTCATCAGTGATGGCCATTGGCGTTGCCGAAATCCCATCTAAGTGGAATGTCACCATTTGTAATTCCGGAAATGCGCGCCCCATGCCATCACAATCAATCAATGGTAAGCCAAGCTGTGCTGCTACTACAATAGGAATCATCGAATTGACCCCACCTGCTTCCATTGGATAGGTACCTGCAATTTTTTCTTTCCCTAAATATTGGGCAAGCTTTTGGAAAACCTTAACAAACTCATCGCCACGTGGGAATTTTTCTACTAAAACTGATGGTGCCCCCATCATTGCGGCTGGAATGAAAAAATCATCATCCGCAATTTCATCCACTGAATACAATTTTACAGGGCCATTTTTTTCGATAGCAGAAAGCGCCATTAATTTTCCAATATAGGGATCTCCTCCCCCACCTGTTCCTAAAAATGCTGCCCCTATGGCAATATGTTCAATAGCTGCCTGATCTAAATATCTCATCTATGTTCCTCCAATATGACCGTTTTTTGTACAGATACACGATACCCAACATAATAAATCACGAATGAAATAATGATGCCAATCATCGGTTGGTTTGGTAGTGCTGGCAATGCAGGGAATAAGGAAAATACCACTGGCATACAGGCAATTACAGCACCTACTAGCCAAGAAAATACACCTAATCGATTGACCCCTTCAACTTCCTGCCAGCTATCTGTTTTGCCTTTATGAATGACCCAGTAGGAAGCAATCATCACCCCTGCAACAGGCGGAATCATCGCCGATAAAATTGACATGATAGGTGTAAAATAATTTAAAATCCCTACAACGGCTAAGATTGTGCCAATTGTACCCGCCACACCTATGGCTAATCGTTCTTTGTTTTTAGCAACATCAAATACATTAATTAAGGCAATTCCACCTGAAATTGCATTGACCAAATTGGTTTTCCATGTTGCTAAAATCAGACCCACTCCACCAATAAAGGGTGTTGCGATATGCAGAAAGACTGCTGTAATATCACTTGTTTGATAGGCAATCGTTAAGACAGCTCCCACAGCAATCATTAGCACCCCTGCAGGAATAATCCCTAATGTAGCGGCTTTGAAAACGTCTGAACGTTTTTTTGAAAATTGCGAATAATCGCCCGCGATAACAGCCCCTAATGCAAAGGACCCAATCGTTACAGCTAAACCATCCATAAAGCTCATATTGCCCTGTGGCTGATAATCCCGAACGAGCTGTAGTTGCTCACCAGCTAATATTTGACCTAAACCATACAGGCAAATGATGACGAGCAATGGTACGGCGATATAGCTTAAAATACGCAACACCTTCATCCCATAAAGTGCGGATACGACCATGACCATACCACTAATGAGTGAAGCGATTGGAATAGGTATATTCAAATGATAGATTGCTAATAAATTTGCTAAGGCTACGCCACACACATTGGCCTGAATGCCAAACCACCCTAAGCAAGCAATAGCTAAGATAATGGATAATATTGTACGAGAGCCCTTTTTTCCAAACACTTGTCCTGCTATATGGACAGTGGGCTTTCCTAAATCACTGCTTTGCATGCCTTGCAAAATCATGATGATCACGACAATAGCATAGCCTACAAAAGCAACAGCCAGTGCCTTTGATAAACTCATATTGGTAATCAGTGCGTTACCGACTAATAAACTAGGAATACAAATCATGGCACCAGCCCAAATAATGCCTAAGCTATACCAAGATTGACCTTTATTTTCATTTTGCATGTGACTCCCTCCTTATTTGGTGATGGATTAATGTTTTTAATTATAGAAGATAGGTAAGAGTTGAGTCTTTTGCGCAAATGAAAAAAATAATCTGAAATTTTGTTCAAAATGACAAAATTTCAGATTATTCTAATCATTAATCAATCGATATAGCATGCAAGCCATGTAGGCATCATAAAATTCCGAATATACGGTAACATCTGTGCCAATCAGCTCACTAATTTTTTTGATGCGGTATTTCACCGTGTTTTTATGGATATAGAGGAGCTCTGCACAGCGCTCCACACTAGCATTTGCATCTAATAAAAAGGTTATCAAAGTCTGCAAGGAATCATGGTCACGTATAATGGGTTCAATTACAGACAAATATTCTTCAATCATTTCCTCGCCCTGCTTACTGACATCAATTGCCCTTTTCATGGAGCGCACTTCCGCTGCAGTAAACAATTTTCGCATCGGATAAATCGTATGGGCTTTGTCCCCCACCTGATTGACCAATTGATACATTTGACGAACAGACTTTGTATTTCTCATTTTAGGTGCATAAACAATTTCTGCGATTTGGGCATCATACTGAGTAGTTTCACTATATTCAATGGCAATCTCAAACTCATGATACTTATAAAAGCAATTGCCTACCAGTACAATCATACAATGGTCAATGCATTGGATGACTCTTGTTTGATAATATTTGGACAGTTGCTCTTCTAATTCATCGCGAATTCTTTTTTCGTCTGCTAAATCATGCATGTAGACAAGCCACATCATTTGAATGGCGGAAACATCAATATGAAGAAGATTGGCTAATCTTCTCATTTTCTCCCCTTCGTCATTGATAATAGCTTTAACTAAGGCATATTCACTAACCTCATCATGCTTGTCTCCCCATAAATTTATGGCTACTTGCACAACCTCACTTACTTTTTCAATTGTCTTAGCAGGTAGTTTTGTATTTTCTTTAATCAGAAATAAAAATAGCGGCTCGCCATTTTTTTGATGTACTCTTTTATAGTCTACGACACAGGCGACATCACTTCTTAGCAGCTCGAGCTTGCCTGCTTCCCTCTGAAAATTGGATTGGGAGCATTCTTCGATGACATTCGCTACATCTAATGATGAATTTCGTGGCCACATCACTTGGTTCACAATGTCAAAATGACTATTGGTGAGCACAATATTCGCCTTTAAACGATCTGAAAGCATTTTCAGTGTAATTTCAACACTTCTTAAATGCTCAGGTAGTAACGATACCTTTTCTAATGTCTCTTTGACAAAATGATCATTAACGCCTTGATTACTAACAATCGCTTCCATAACCTCATAAATAACCTCATTATAGCGCAGTGAATAATCATTTCGCGGCATACAAATGATAATAAAGCCTTGTGCCTCCGCTAACGCAAGCACTTCTTCTGGAATATCAGGCAATACAATGCCGACATAATATAAAATAAGCCCCAGCTCTCCTAAATCATGTAAATGCTGAATCGTTTCACATTGCTGCTCCACACTATCTCGAATGGAGTAAAAGGAGCTAATGACAAGCTCCTCTGCATACCATTCCTCCTGTACACGGTTAATAATTTTCGAATAAAAATCAACATTCGATACCTCTAATACAGATAGAGATGATACGGTACGGTGCAGATTATCTCGCCCTGTTAACACCTCTGCCCCTCGAAAAGATGGCAATTGTAATAATTCATTGACCGTTACCCCATGTTCCACCACCACTTTTCTTTACAACTCTTTTGAAGAAGAATACCATATCCCCTACTATCTTTCAAAATACAGTTTGCTCTCTATTTTAACTGGTAGCTTGTTAGTGTTAAAATAGTAACTAAATGGATAAGATTAGAGAGGAAAATGAGAATGTCTAATCAGACAAAAAAAGATACAACCATTGGTACAAAAATCCGACACAGTCTACAGGCAGATTGTCAAAGCTGTTTTGGCTTGTGCTGTACCGCTTTAAATATTGTGGCTTCTAGTGATTTTGCGATCAATAAACCCGCAGGCACGCCATGTCCTAATTTGCAGGATAACTATAGCTGTCACATACATAGTCAGCTACGAGAGACAGGTTTTAAGGGCTGTACCGTTTTTGATTGCCTAGGCGCAGGTCAACAGGTTTCACAGGTGACATTTCATGGACAGGATTGGCGACAATCTCGTGAGCATGCTGACAAGATGTTTCGTGTTTTTCCTATTATGGAACAGCTTTACGAAATGATTGCATATGTGGCGGAGGCTTTGTCCTATCAGGTGGATAATATGCTTTATGAACAGCTAATTGCTCAATTGAAGCACCTACAGCAGACAATAGCTCAGGATGCAGATACCTTATTAGCATTGGATATGGTAGCTATTCGTATGCCGATCAATGCACTATTGCTCCAAACTAGCGAACAAATTCGCCAGCACAGTGTGAAGGGAAAGGCTTCTAGAAACTTGAATCAGCGTGGGGCTAATTGGATGGGCAAAAATTTAAAAGGCAAGGATTTACGAGCGACTGATCTAAGGGGGAGTTATTTAATCGCAGCTAATCTTCAAGATGCAAATTTACAGGGAGTAGATTTCATCGGGGCTGATTTGCGAGATACCAATTTACGCGGTGCTGATCTTTCAACAAGTCTGTTTTTAACCCAAATGCAAATCAACGCCGCACAGGGGGATCGTTCGACTAAATTACCTTCCTATATAAAACGACCTGCTCATTGGCAATAAAAAAAGGTAGATGGCGTTTTACGCTCATCTACCCTTTTTCATTAGGCTTGTTTCTTTTTATAAAGCACAGTAGCCGCCACTAACACAAGTAAAATAGACTGTCCTATGATTGTTTCCACCGTTGGATAGAAGCCAATCAAGCTAATAACAGGTAAGCCATCAACAATCGTTGTGGACAGATTATCTGTCAGCTGCAAAGTATGCAGACTGACACCAATAATTTTAAAGGCTAGCACATAAATTAAAATAGTTGCTACTGCAAAAAATTTGTGAATTGGAATTTTGCCACTTGCTTTAAATAACACAACTGCAAGTACAGCAAGAATGAGCAGTGCCACCACAATTCCAAGTATAAACTGCGACGTTTCCATTTTAGGTGCAATCCCCGCATAAAAGACTAGTGTTTCTGCACCTTCACGGAAGACCGATAAAAAGCTAATCATAGCCATCGCAAAAATAGAGCCACTCGAAATGGCATTACCCATTTGTTTGGAAATATAGCGATTCCAACTGACCACGCTTGATTTACTATGCAGCCAAATACCCACACCGATCATCATCGCTGCAGCAATTAACCCTACATAGCCTTCCATTAACTCGCGATTCGTATCAATCGTTGCCGAATTTAAAATCGTCGACATAAGGATGGCAGCTACGGCGGATAATAGAACGCCGACAAACGCTCCGACATAAATCCATTTGCGCATCTTGTTTTGTCCTGATTTATTAAGGAATGACACTAAGGCTAAAATAATCAGTAATGCCTCTAGTCCTTCGCGTAATAAAATTAACGCAGCGTCCCAAATTGTGTAATCGGTATCCCCTTGAATTAGCTCAATTTCAGTACGGAATGTATTTAATTGTTTGGTAATAGCTTGCTGATCGACGTTGGATTTTAATAAATCACTCGCGATAATCGGCATATCACTTTCAATTTTCGTGTAAAGACTACCATTACGTGTGGAGATTTCAATTTCTACGCTTGGCCAAATGGTAATAAACTCACGTATTTTATTTGAAGCTGCCTGGTAATCACCAGCGTTGACAAAATCATTGGCCTCATCTATATAGGCAATTAATGTCGCTAATGAATACTCTCCCTCTACCACTTCGGCTGTTTCTTTACCAGCTACAAAATCCTCAATCGTTTGCTTTAAAGCAGCAAATTGAGATTGCATAAGCGCTACATCAGGCTCCTCAGCAGAAATAGAGATACGAAGAAATGCCATTTGTGTTTCGATTTGCCCGTACATTGCGATACTTTGTTCACGCACAGGTCGCTCATTTTTATTCCATTTACTATTAAAATCTTTGTAGGCTTCATCAATTGCCTGAATATCACCACTTGCTAAAGCTTTTTCAAAGTCTGCCATTATCGGCTTAAATTTTTGTCCAAACTCTGCTCGCTGTGCCGCTTCATCCACTGGATTTTCAAGCTTTTCTAATGCACGCAATGCATTGGATAGTGCGGATAGCGCCTCTAAACGTTCATCCTTGGACGTTGCCTCAGTAGCCTGTGCAAGGATTTCATCAACCTTTGCTTTTGCCTCTTTCTGCTCTGAAGATACTTTAGCCCAATCAATAGCAAATTGTTCAAGTGCCTGCTTGGCCTCTGCCTCTTTATCCTTCTTTGTATTCATCAGTGCATCACTAATCGCAATATAGAGATGACTATAGGACTGCGCAGCTTGCACAGGTAAAGCTAAAGTCAGCATAAGGGCAAACACGATACTACAGCGCGTTAAAAAGTGCTTCACCTAAATAACTCCCCTTTTGTACACCAGGGAAGCAAGCAAACACGTCACTGCCTCGATGGGTAATGTACTCATTCATTTTATCCATACGCCCTAAGCTATTTTGAATGGTTGTAAATTGGGCTGGATCTTTTTGAAAAGAAATAAAGATTAGCCCCGCATCATGGGTCCCTGTATTCGACATCACGCCTGACGCATAAGAATAAGAGCGTCGCAAAATACGCGCACCTGATTTCCGCGCCAAATGGACATGTGATGTATCAGGCATAATATAATTGCCCTTATCATCCTTTGCCTCTACATCAAAATCATCGAATTCCTTTGTTTTGCCAAAAGGTGCCCCACTGTCGCGGTAACGGCCAAATGTTGCCTCTTGATCTTTCAATGATGTACGATCCCAAGTTTCAAGATGCATTTGAACTTTACGTGCAATTAAATAAGAGCCACCCTTTAACCAGCCTTTATCCACCCACACGACCTCATTTAAGTCTTTTTCATCCGTAATGGCTGGATTTACAGTACCGTCCTTAAAGGCGAAGAGGTTTCGTGGTGTCCCTCCACTAGCTGGAAACGAGTTAAAGCCCGCCTGTGACCATTTTATTTCTACTTTACCTGAAGCAGCTCGTACTAGATTACGAACAGCATGGAAGGCCACCTGCGGATCATCTGCACAAGCCTGAATACACAAATCACCACCTGTGTATTCTTTCTGTAGCTGATCTTTAGGGAAATGTGGTAAATCCTTTAGCTCCGCTGGTTTTAAATGCTGGATGCCCAGTTTATCAAATAATGAAGGCCCGACACCAATGGTAATGGATAGATTAGATGCATCTAAGCCCTCTGCCTCTCCAGTATCGCCAGTTGGCACTCTTGTATTTGTCGATACATCGACCATGACTTCACCATTCATTAAACGCACAACAAGGGGTGTCCATTGCTGGAACAACGCTTGTAGTTCCTTCTTTGATGTCACTAATACATCTAAAGAAGCAAAATAAATATTCGTCTGTACAGGTGTCACAATACCTGACTGATGCTTGCCATAGAAATTGACCTTATTGCTAGCCGTCGTGCTATCTGCTACTGGCTCAAAGACATCATAGCCCATTGCTTTCATGACACCACCCAAGCCAGAGGCACCGATGGCAACACCTGCCACACCGATACCTGTTAGCTTTAACATATCACGTCTAGAAATTTTTTTATTTATAAATTTTTCCTCGTTTGACGTTGTCATTGTTTATGTTCACTCCAAAATGATACCCATTTGACTTAATGGTTCTCCAAGCTGATTCACCGCTGCTGCCAGTGCTTTTGTGTTTTCCTCCGTTAATTCTTCGTAAGATATATAGCCACCATCAGCCGTTGTATGCTGTGCTAATAAATCATCTACTGCTTTGAATTTTTCATCAAGTGTTGCCACTAATGTAGAATCTTTTGCTTCTAATTTTGAGCGTAAAATCTCAAAGATTTTTTCTGCGCCTTCAATATTCGCTTTAAAATCATAAAGGTCTGTATGAGAGTAAATTTCTTCCTCACCTGTAATTTTAGATGTTGATACTTCATTTAATAAATCTACTGCACCTGTAATCATTAAGTCAGGTGTCACTTCCACTGTTTGTACAAGTGCATGCAATTCCTTCGCATCTGCAAGAAGCTGATCTGCTACAGCCTCATAACCTTTTGTTGTATTTTCTTCCCAAAGCGCATACTCAAGCTTATGGTAGCCTGACCATTCTTCCTCACCTTTACCTTCTTCTTGAATATCTGCTAAACGTCCATCGATGCGAGGGTCAAGATCACCGAAGCTTTCCGCAATTGGCTCAGAGCGTTCAAAATACATACGTGCTGGCGCATACGCTGCCTTTGCCCCTTCAATATCGCCTGCTTTGAATAGGTTCACAAATTTCTCTGTATCTAGTAAAAATTGATCCATTTGCTCTAACGCAAATTGTTGATAGGCTGATAATTCAGAAGATAAATCCACCTCTTTTGTAGCTTGCTCCGCCTGTTCTGTTGCTGGCTTATCTTCTTTTTTTACTTCTTCTGTATTGCCACAGCCAGCCATTAAAATGCCTCCTGCTACTAATACCGACAAAAATGATTTGTTTTTCATACTTCGTACCTACTTCCGAATTTGTTTTATATTGTGATGATAATGATTATCATCATCTATTGCAACAACTATTTTTGTAAATAGAAAAAAACGTCATTTTTCAGTTATTCTTTACGAACAACTAGAAAAAAGACGTTTTTTCTACAATATAATGATTCTAATCTATGAAATTTTTGCTTGTTTCAAATTTTCATGTTTTCCATGTAAAAGGTAATAAAGCACAATCGACACTAAAATAACAAAGACCATCGAGAAGAAAATCGAGCTGTAGCCCATAGATGGTACAAATAAGCCTAAGAAATAAGGCCCGACACCTAAGCCTAAATCATAAAAAATAAAATACGTAGATGTCGCAAGTCCTAAACGCTCATTTGGTGTTACTTTGATGGCAATTGCCTGTGCCACCGAGTTGAAGTTTCCATAGCCAATCCCGATACAAGCGGCAGCGATTAAAAAGGCAATCGTAGTTGTTGCTGAGCTAAAGGCATACATGCCTATTGCAAACAACACTAAGCATGGATAGATAATGATATTTGCCCCTCTTGTATCAAGCAATTTCCCTGTAAATGGACGTGTAGCCAAAATGACAATAGCATAGATAATAAAGAAGTAGCTACCTGCTGATACTAAATCTAGCTCCTTTGCATAAAACGTCATAAACGACATCACACCTGAATAAGCAAAGCCAATCACAAGTGCCACAAAGGCAATCGGTACTGCACGCATTTCAATAAAGTTCGTCACTTTAAACCCAGCCTTTACAGCTGTATCCTTTGCTTTTTTCGGTGCATCTGGCACGGTCACAATGTAATACATAAAGAAACAAATAATCGCTAACACAGAATCTACTGCAAAAATCATACGATAATCTGCAAATAGCTGTGTTAATAATATTCCGATAAATGGGCCAATGGCTGTGGCTAGAATAGCGCTTAAGCTATAATAACCAATCCCTTCTCCACGACGCTCAGCTGGTAAAATTTGTGCAATAATGGTACCTGTTGCTGTACTGGCAATCCCTAGTGCAATCCCCTGTACTAAACGATTGATCATCAGCAGCGGTAAATTGCCTGCTATAAAATAAGACATTGTTGATAACATAAATAATAATAGTCCACAAAATAATGTTTTTTTGCTACCCCAGTCTCCAATAATACGCCCTGTCCCAAGACGACCTAATAGTGTCCCGATAATAAAAATACTCGATACAAGCCCCGCTGTACTTGTAGAGGCATTAAAATGCTCCACCGCATATGCTGCTATCGTAACCATTAATAAATAAAAGATTAACGTAATGGTAAAATTAATAAGTGAGACAATTAAAAAATCTTTTGTCCATAGTTTCTTTCTGGTTGCTTCCACGTTGCTCTCTCCTATTGATTAATATTCATACAAATTCTTGCTAAAACCTGTGTCGCAATGTCAATATCTTGTTTTGGCACGCCTGCCAAAGCCTGCTCAAAAAATGGATTTAGATGCGACTTTATTTCCAGCACAAGCTCTTCCCCATGCTTTGATAGGTGTACCAGCTTTTCACGCTTATCCTTGCCCGTCATCGTTTCCACATAGCCTAGCTCCACAAGTTTATGTACAAGCTTCGTGACACTTGGCTTCTCTATAGACATGAAATTCGCGATATCTACAAATGAATGTGGACCCTTATCATTCAAGAAACGAAGCACTGCCCACTGTGAGCTATATAACTGATAGGGTTCAAGCTGCACATTCAACTGATTAATAAACGGCCGATACATTAAGCGGTACTGATTAAAAAATTCCTGTTCAATTGTCACACTATCACTTCCTTTTATATTAGTTAGCCTAGCTAACTATATACCTAAAAACTCTATTTGTCTAGTAGGAAATAAGCGAAACATCGCTCTTGGGAGTGAGTGGTATCCTGCTCTATCCACTTAAACGAGGCGTATCCTCCACTTTCTCTGTTCTATCCATCACTTTGCGCGTTCTATCCGCTACTTTCCTTGTTTTATCCGTCACTTTCAGCAATCTATCCACTTACACGAGGCGTATCCTCCACTTTCTCTGTTCTATCCACCTACTTCAAGCGCCCTTTCTCTCTACAACACTAAAAGCTACAATTCAGACCGCTTGAATTGTAACGCTTAGTTCGCTATTCCTTAATCCAATATTTCCGATGCTTTTTGACACCCTCTGCTTTCAAAGGGAGTTGTTGCATCAACTTGTACGCTAAATCGGGAGAGTCAATGCCAAAGAATTCGCGGAAGCTTCGATTGGTTACCTGCTGCCCGACTAGTAACCTGTAGTCCTCTAATGTTCGAACCAATGCATCATCGTCCACCAATCCACAGCGTGGGCACGTCCATTTTTTATAGTGATACGATAATCGCTGCCCATTAACACATTGTGGACATAGCACACCCTTCACCATCTCCTTAAGAGGCACCTCTACCTCTTTTTTCAACTTTGTGTGCAGGGATAATAGAAGGTTGGCTACTTGTAAAAGATCAACTCTTTCTCTAGGTTGATAATGCTCTATCCACTTTTGTAGATGAAATCGTAACCCTTTCACATGAAATATCGGTTGCCCCTCAAAACCCTTTGTTAAAATTCCATTTTTCGTTGCCAGCACTACCGCATGGACAACAGGTAATTCGATACGTTCTCGCAGTAGAAGCTTTTTCATCCATATGACATGCCGATCCAGCTGAACAAATGGATCAGTCATTCCTTCCACCGTGCCATCCAATGTCGTCCGTGTAAACTGCGCAAAAGGGACATCATATGAGAGATTTCCTGTTATATTTTTGATTTCAAGAATAAGTAAAAAATGAGGGCAGAGAAAGATGGTATCCATTTGATGGGTAGATCCGTAGCTATTTGTGGTTTGAAAATCATGTAGAAAATAATGTGGGGTTGGTAAATCGATTTCGAGCCATTCTGCATCAACACGCTGTTCCCCCGCAAGACCTGCTTGGACACGGCTCAAACGTTCACCATAATAGGCGTAGTTATTATGCGTCTGTGGCAATCTACGGAGCACCACCTCTAGTATTTTTTGCGAACCCGATGGTTGTCGTGCTAATAGAATCATGTATTCACCTCCTGTTCTGATTATACAAAAAAAGAACCTCAATAAATGAGGTTCTCAAAAACTTGAAAGGCAGATGATGTAAACTCTTTTTTTCACTATTTTTATTAAATCGAAAGACTGTTTTTGTGAGCAATAACTAATACATTTCTACACATTTTTGCGCAATAAATATAGAAAATAAGGTGCGCCAATAAATGCAACAACAATCCCAGCAGGAACCGTTGCACTTGCAATAGCAACACGTCCAATGGTATCAGCAAGCATTAGCAAGCTTGCGCCAATGAATAGCGTCAATGGTAAAAAGAATTGGTAGCGTGGACCAACGAGCTGTTTTGCAATATGGGGAGCCATCAAACCGATGAAGGCTACTCCCCCTGTTACGGATACCGCGGCAGCCGCTAGTGCAACCGCAACAATTAATAATCGGAAACGTTCTCGCCCAATGTTCATACCAAGTCCGACTGCTGTTTGCTCCGTCATGGCCAAGACATTTAAAACGTTGGCTTTATAGAAAATGTAAGGGATGCCCAGTACAAGCCAAGGCATTAGCGCCCAGAAAAATGGCCAATCTGTGCCCCATACATTTCCGGCTAGCCATTGTGCAATAAATTGTACATCGCTCCGCTCAGCAGAGGATATTAATACCATCATGACCCCTGATAAGGCTGATGCTACGCCTACCCCTACTAAAATAAACTGTACGGGATGGACACCCTTATTACGCTGATAAGAGAAAAAGTAAATACCCAGTGCTGTCACTAAGGCACTACAAAAGCCGACAATCGGTAAAATATAGGCAAAGTGAGGAAGGTCGCCATCTACTAGCAAATAAAAGACAGTAATCCCAACACCTGCGCCAGCACTGATACCTATAATTCCTGGGTCTGCTAAATCATTGCGGGTTACGCCCTGTAATACGGCCCCTGCCAGTGCTAATGCCATACCCGCAGCCGCTAGCACAAACATTCTAGGTAAACGGACTGAAAAGAGTACAAAGGACTCTTTAAAACTACCATCGCCAAGTAAGGTTGGAAGAATTCGGTCAATAGAAACCGAAGCAGCACCTAATGAAATCCCTAAAATAAAAATGAACAAGGTTACCACAAGCCATATGAGTAACCATTTACGCTGTTTTTTGCGACCTTCTTTAAACAAATTGACGTCCTCCCTTCCGCACTAATAATAGGAAGAATGGAAGACCTAAAATCGAAATAATAGCGACAACTGGCGTTTCATAAGGTGCGTTAATCATGCGCCCTGCGAAATCAGCCAACACCATGAACCAGCCACCAACAATGGCACTCATCGGTAAGACAAAACGATAGTCTGTCCCAACAAACGCGCGGACAATATGCGGTACCATTAAGCCAACGAAAGCTAGATTTCCGACTAGGGCCACAGCAGAGCCAGCCAGAATAACCACAACGAACATCATTACACCCTTTACGAGCGTAGTATTTTGTCCGACACCCACTGCTACTTCTTCATTTAAGCTTAAAATCGTTAATTGACGACTAAAAGCAAATGAAAGCAGTAAGCCAATAATAATAACGGGTACGATCAATAATGCCTGCCATGTTGTGCCAATGAAACCGCCACTTGTCCACATCGAAACATCTTTGGAAATTTGAAATAAAATGCCCGTCCCTTCAGCGATTGCCTGTAATAAGGCTGTGACAGCCGCACCAGCTAAAACAAGCTTTAAAGGGGAAAAGCCTTTTTTAGTAGAAGCACCAATCCCATAAACTAACATCATACCGATTCCCGCCCCAACAAAGCAGGCTAAAATTAACGTATAATACGAGAATTTAGGGATAAATGCCATTGTTAAAGCAAGGGCAGCATTTGCCCCTGCCGTTAAACCAAGCAGCCCTGGATCAGCTAATGGGTTCCGTGTAACCCCTTGCATAATCGCCCCAGCGACTGCGAGGGCACTCCCAACAAAAATAGCTGCAATGATACGAGGAAATCGAATTTCACGTAAAATCGTGTAATGTTTACCTCCACTATGTCCGACAATTGCTTGAAAGACATCTTGAATGCTTGTATTCGCTGCCCCTAAGCACAGCGAGATACTGGCAGTACCAATTAATACAAGCAATGCAAGCAATACTTGAAGCCAAAATGGAAGCTTTCGAAACTTTGTCATTCGCCTTCGCTACTCTCTACTAATTATTGTAAAAATTTCTCTTCAAAGAACTTCAGTTGATGTTCTAATGTGATAGGGTCATTGAAATAAAAGGCATTTGCATTCACTTCAAATAAATGACCATTTTTCACTGCTTCTAAATCTTTAAACCATGCTGCATCTGTAAAGGAATTATCTTGATCTTGGAACATACTGAAGATCACATAGTCACCTGCATATTCCCCTAAAACTTCTTGAGAAATAGCATAGTAGCCAGGCTCTAACGCTGTTTCTTTTACTTTCTCAGGCATTTTCAAGCCCATTTCTTGATATAAAATCTCTGTTCCACGACCCCAGTTATCGCCATAAATATAGAACTGTTTATTAAAGTTCTCTGCTACTGTTACAGTCGCATCTTCACCGATTTTTTCTTTAATCTTTTTACCAGCTTCTGCTGCACGTGTTTTAAAATCTTCTACCCAAGCAGTTGCTTCTTTTTCTTTATTTACCACTTTACCGATTTCGATGAACTGCTGTAAATAGTCTACTTTACCATACGTAAATAATACAGTTGGCGCGATTTCTGCTAATTTATCAGCATTTTCAATACCATTTAAGCCAATAATTAAATCTGGTTCTAGCTCAAGAATTTTTTCAATATCTGTATTTTCAACTACAACAGCATCTTTAATCGCATCTTCGAAGTTGGGATTTTTTGCTGCCCATGCATCCACACCAACAACATTTACATCAAGCTGTAATAAGCTTCCTACAAAAGAAGATAGTACAACAACACGTTTCGGATTTGCTGGTACTTCTACAGGACCTGACTCTGATTGATATGTGATTGTTTCTGTTGAAGCTTCCTCTTTTGAGCCTTCATCAGCCTTCTCTGTTTTTTCTTCCTTACTGCCACATGCTGCAAGTACTAGCACAAGCATCATAAACATTGGTAATAGCCACTTTTTCATTGTTATTCTCCTTTTAAATGGTTTGTAATAAGTCATATGTAATGCACATTGGTTTGTTCGTTCGTGGATCTTTGCCAATAACTGCATCTATATTAAATACTTTTTTCAATACTTCTGGAACCATCACTTCTTCAGCCGTTCCGAATTTTACAAGCTCACCTTGTGAAAGCGCTACAATATAATCTGAAAAACGTGCCGCTTGATTTAAATCATGGAGGACCATGACAATCGTGCGCCCCTGTTCTTCATTCAGCCTGTAAAGTAGCTCTAAAACTTCTAGCTGATGAGCCATATCTAAATAAGTTGTCGGTTCATCTAAAAAGATAATGTCGGTTTCTTGGGCCAAGGCCATCGCAATCCATACGCGCTGACGTTGTCCACCAGATAAAGCATCTACAGATTGTAAACGGAATTCTTCTGTTTTGGTTACCTGTAAAGCCCAGCCAATAACATCTTTATCTTTTTGTGATAAATTCCCGAAGCCCTTTTGATAAGGAAATCGACCGTAGGATACAAGCTCTTCCACTGTTAAACCATGTGCACTTTCTGGACTCTGTGGTAAGATTGCCAGCTCTTTTGCTAATTCTTTTGTTTTCATCTTGGAAATATTTTGACCATCTAATATGACCTGTCCACTCTCATGCTTTAAAATCCGTGTGATAGCTTTTAACAAGGTTGATTTTCCACAACCATTTGAACCAATGATTGTCGTGATTTTGCCATCAGGAATTTGCAGCGATAAGTCATGCACAATCGTTTTATTCTCATAACCAACACGAATCGATTCAACTTCTAAACGCAAATCGGACCCTCACTTTCTTTTTACTTCTTTCCATGCTATGATATTCAAAGCTAAAAATGATAATCATTATCACTAGAATTAGTCTAGTTACCTGATAAGATTTTGTCAATTACTTTTTTACTATTTGTTAAGGATGTGGCAATAAAAATGCAGCATGTGTATGATGTGACAATTATTGGCGGTGGCCCAGCTGGCTTATATAGTGCCTTTTATAGTGGTTTACGGGGTTTAAAAACAAAATTATTAGAAAGTCAACCACAGCTTGGCGGTAAAGTATTACTTTATCCTGAAAAGCTGATATGGGATATTGGGGGACATCCTCCCGTTTTGGGTGAACAATTTGTTAAACAATTAATCGAGCAAGCCAAAACATTTGATCCTACAATTTTGACAGGTACAAAAGTAGATTTAATTGAACGTCACAATGATATTTTTGTCATTCATACAGCAGCTGGTGAAAAGCATTATTCTAAAACGGTACTGTTAGCTGTAGGTGGCGGCATTATTAGCCCTCAAAAGCTAACACTTGAGGGCGCTGAAAAATATGAAATGTCCAATCTACATTACACTGTGCAATCGTATAAACGTTTTGTCGATAAGGATATCATTATCTCAGGCGGTGGTAATGCAGCCATCGATTGGGCTGTTGAATTAAGTCCGATTGCCAAAAGCGTAACGATTGTTTACCGCAAAGAGAATCTATCAGCACACGAAGCCACTGTACAGGAAGCACTGGATGCAGGTGTGCGCATTGAGTGTAATACAACGATTACAAAGCTTTCCGCAAATATTGATAAAACGGCTATTCAATTAGTCACATGTGAGAATACGATAACGAAGCAAAGTTATACGCGTCAAATCGATGAGGTAATCGTCAGTCATGGCTATAGTCGTGAGGCGTCTCTTGCATTTGATGAGGCCATTGCCATTCCGAAAAAGGATGATTATTATGTTGAAGGAAAGGCAACAGGTGAAACAGCACAACCAGGTATTTTTGCAGCAGGTGATATTTTATCATTTGATGGAAAAATTAATTTGCTACTTGGCACATTCCAAGATGCCGCCAATGCAGTCAATTCTATTAAAACGTATTTAGAACCAACTGCCTATCGTCATGGCATGGTGTCCTCGCATAATGAGCTATTTAAAGAGAAAAATCGCTCTATTATCGAAAAGCAATTTGCACCAGCCCATTAAACCTAAATATAACCCTCTTAAGAGTCTGATCTTAAGAGGGTTTCTAGTTTTTATCTAAATAAACTTAATAACGCTCCCATCTGTCTCAACATATTTACTCCATTTGTAATCGTCCCAGCATGCCCCATAATTGTATTTAAATGATCTGGTAAATTTCCTAAT
Organism: Lysinibacillus sp. AR18-8; assembly: GCF_001705465.1. NCBI lineage: Bacteria > Bacillati > Bacillota > Bacilli > Caryophanales > Bacillaceae > Lysinibacillus > Lysinibacillus sp. AR18-8. The sequence continues at coordinate 57,512 of NZ_MDGU01000013.1, read as the reverse complement.
CTAGGACCTTGCTGTTGTTGATTGGGAGAATAGTATGGTTGCACCATCCTACCTCGAAAAGGTGGGCCAAAATATTGCCTATTGTTTGGCGGATATGGACCTCTTCTAGCATTCGGCTGAAAATATGGCATTTATACACCCCCTATCTGAAAGCTTCTAACTAGTATATGTAAAAATTTTTATAGCGAATTAGACTTTTGAAGAAGAGGTTAAAAATAATAAGGGAACCATACTAGTTTCCCTGTCATACTATAAGAGAAAAGAAGGTGGTACTATACAAGACTCTCATTATCTTACCTTTTTAGCTAAGTTCGGGGTCGGAGGCGCACATCCTGGGGGCATTAATCTATCAAAGGCTGTTTTGCAAGCGGAGAATATCGAGCAAAACACACATATTTTAGATGTGGGATGTGGTACAGGGCAAACGGCTGCTTATTTAGCATCTTCCTATCAAGCAAACGTCACAGGTCTCGATATTCAGCCCATCATGATAGAAAAGGCTCGTCAGCGAATGCATAAAGCGCGTCTACCTGTTAAACTTCTGCAAGGCTCTATTGAACAAACCTCGTTAGCGAACGAGACATTTGACTTGATTCTAGCTGAGTCGGTTCTGGCCTTTGTTAATTTGCAGCAGGCTTTGCAGGAAATTTATCGTTTATTGAAAAAAGGTGGCCGCTTCATTGCTATCGAATTTACCATTCCTCAAACACTTCGTACCGAACTTGCAGACGACCTCCAACAATTTTACGGCTTTCAGTCTCTCCTCAGGAAAAAGGATTGGGTAAGACTACTGCAACAGGCTGGTTTTTATGATATCCATATACAAAAAAACAAATCCATCTCATCCAAGCCTGAATTTCAAGTTTCCACAGATATGGAATCCGAATTCTATAAAATCATGGATCAGCATATTGCCATGAATGAAAAATACGAAGACATTTTAGACTATCGCATCTATACCTGTACAAAATAATGAGCCGGCAGCAAAAGCGTTGCTGGTTTTTGTGCTGGCACAGCATACTTTATGACACCTGTCATCAAGATTCTTTGACTGGTGTGAATAGGTTATCTCTTGAAATTTTCTTATCCTTAAGGTAAGAAAACAAAGAAAGAGTGATCGAACTTATGCAAACACAACAAAGACTTCCCTTTATCGATATGTTAAGAGGCTTTGCCGTCTTAGGAACGCTTGGCACAAATATTTGGATTTTTGCTTATCTTGGTGATTTATCGTATATAACAACAAGTGATTATTCTGGTTGGTGGTCCTTCAATGATTTTTTACGTATGGTCGTATTATTTTTCGTTAATGGCAAGCTGCTTGGGTTGTTAACAATTATGTTTGGAGTAGGCCTGCAATTAAAATATCAGCAAGCCTTACGGAGAGGTACAGCATGGCCAGGAGTATACCTGTGGACTATCATCTTCTTAGGGTTAGAGGGGCTACTGCACTACACGCTTGTGATGGAGTATGATATTTTAATGAGCTATGCTGTCACAGCATTCATCGTCGCTTTTATTGTACGTTTGGGTGATAAGGTCATGACGGGAGCCTTTTATTTTTTTGGTGGCTTTCACATCCTAATGATTCTGCTTATTTTTATCAGTACCATACAAGGAGCTGGTGTTTCATTAAATGGTATGGCATCCGTTTCTGAGCTCTATGAACATGGCACATGGTTTGCGCAGGTGCAGCATCGTCTCACAAACTTTTTATTTTATCGCTCAGAAGCTATATTTATTATCCCGATGAATGTCTTTTTATTTTTACTTGGCGTGAAGTTCATGCGTAATGAGGTATTTTCACCAACAGACAAAGGACGTCAAACTCGACAAAAGCTCTTTAATATCGGTGTATTCGTTGGCTTTCCTATCAATCTGCTTATTTTTATTCCTGGTGGGCTTTTTGATTTACCTGTTCGCTATCTTTGTGCCCCTCTTCTATCCATTGGCTATATTGGAATTTTAGGTAAACTGGTAGAATATAAGAGGCTAGACTGGCTTTGGCAGCGCTTTGCTCATGTTGGTAAAATGTCTTTAAGCTGCTATGTCCTCCAAAACGTGCTTGCGTCGATTATTTTTTATGGCTGGGGGCTTGGCTTAGGTGGGCAAGTCAATAGCTTCACTGTCATTGGTATTTGGCTATCTCTATCAATCTTACAACTTGTTATAGCATTCGCTTGGTTACAGAAATTTCAAATGGGCCCTATGGAATGGATTCGTAAAAAAGCCCTTCAAGCGATGACACAGTAATCAGCAACAAAGGATGGTGCTAGTAATAAAAATATATCCTAGAGAACAAATTAAGCATTATTTAATCATTGATGCAGCTTCTGTCATTTTCCTATTCGCATTAGTATTAGGGTCTCATTCCCTTCCCTTAGCTATGAAAATAACAGTGCTCCTTTTATACCTAATAGCCTTCTACATTGCTTTATGGCATCGAGATTGGACGCTACTTACTGCATCTCTAGTAGCCTTTGTCCTTATCACCTTACTTAGCATAATTGTCGATCCTTTTATGCTTATTTTTGGCTTTACCTTTGCCGACTTACTAGGACGTGCAAAATCAAAATGGCATATTGCCTGTGGGATTGTAGCCATCGCTGTCATGTTTTTGACGGTTTTGTACATGACAACAGATTCCCTTTTACCAAAAGAATCACAGGTACTAGTACCGATTATGATGTTTCAACTGGTGCTCCCGATTCTCATTTATTTTGTGGAAAAGTCGAAAAATCTGCAGGCTGAGCTGGCAGACGTAAATACACAGCTTGTTCAGCAAGAGGAACGACAACGGATCGCTAGAGACCTTCATGATACAATTGGCCATACGCTCACAATGATTAAAGTAAAAACCGAACTAACGACCAAACTGATTGACCGAGATCCTTCAAGCGTGAAGCCTGAGCTACATGACATATTAGCCACTACCCGTACCGCCTTAAAACAAGTACGTGAGCTTGTGTCTGATATGAATTTTATTTCTTTGCAAACGGAGCTTATTCATTGCCAACAGCTTTTACAAAGCGCGAATATTACGACAACCCTTGACAATCAATGTCCTCAAATCGTACTTTCTAGTGTGGAGGAAACGATGCTTGCTCTATGTGTACGAGAGACGACTACGAATATTCTCAAGCATAGTCAGGCAAAAAAATGTCATTTCACCATTCAATGTTGTGCTGGACACTATACACTTGTGATGAAAGACGATGGCATCGGTTTACAGTCACAAGGACGTGGGAATGGCATCCACTCCATAAAAGAAAGAATGCATATGCTGCAAGGCTTTGCCCTGATTGAAAGTGACACACCAGTAGGCACAAGCGTCACCCTCACTCTACCAATTCAAGATGGAAAGGAGCCTCTAAGATGATACGTGTATTACTAGCAGAAGACCAACAAATGTTACGTGGTGCCCTAACTTCGCTACTAGCGTTTGAGCCTGATATTGAGGTCATAGCTGAGGTGGCAGATGGACAACAAGCATGGGAATTGATCCAGCAGGAGCCACCAGATATTTGCCTAGTCGATATTGAAATGCCCCATCTATCAGGGCTTGAGCTTGCTGAAAAAATTAAACAGGCCAACCTCCCTTGCAAGGTAATGATTGTAACAACCTTTGCACGCCCTGGTTATTTGCAGAAGGCAATGGATTGCGAGGTACACGGCTATCTATTGAAAGATGAACCCATCGATTATTTAATTGCTACTATTCGAAAAATCATGCAAGGAGAAAAGGTGGTCAGCAAGGATTTAGCCGCCTCCTTATTTATGAAGGAGCAAAACCCTTTAAATGAACGAGAAATTGCGGTGCTTCAGCTAGTCAAAAAAGGCTTGACCACAAACGAAATCAGTAAGCAGTTATTTTTAACGAAGGGCACGATTCGCAATTATTTATCTACCTCTATTCAAAAGCTACAAGTTGAATCTAGACAGCAAGCCGCTCAGGTAGCAGGTGAAAAAGGCTGGCTATAAAAAAAATCTCGCCACAGCTGTGACGAGATTTTTACAATGTTAGCATAAAATACGTTCCATTTATTAGGCTTCAAATGACAGATTCATTGTTTTATTAAGCAAAAGAACGTTTATTTTCCTTGTAGAACTAAATCTGTTGCTATAGCCCAGTTGTTTAATGGGATTACGGTATAGCTGACATTTGCTTTCAACGTACCACCATTCGTTAGATCAAAAATGCCCACAGCACCTTTACGTGATGAATAACGATATTGTGCTTGCAATGTACTCCCATCACTGCCTTTTAACGCTACACTTCGGCCAGCAAGTAAATCAGATTGCGGATCGTTTCTTAATTGTAATTCAAAGGATTTTTCATCCATGGCTTTCGCTGTTTGCAGAGTGATTGGCGCGATTTCTTTCGCTACAAAGCTCCTTACATCTATTTCCGCCCATTGTGCGTACACACGGTAAGTCACACCTGGTTTTAAAACCTTGCCAGCAGGGAGTCTAAATTGTGGAGCCTGTCTGCCATCAGCTGCTTGTGTAAATGGTACATAATTAGCAACAAACTCTTCTCCCTCACTTGTTCTCACCGTCACATAGCGATCACGTAAGGAAGAAATAACATCAAAGCGTTTGCCGCTAGCATCTCGATTATGACCATCTAAGCTAAATGCTAAATCTCCACGGCCTGCGCGATAGGCTTCAATAATATTAGCATAATCTACTACGCCATCCTCCTGAAAGGATTCCAATGTAAATGTATCATTTGTGACTTGCTCCACATTGCGTACATATACCTTTTCATCTGTGCCCTCAAAAACTTTATTGCGTTGCTCTTTATAGCTCAATGTATAGATAAAATCATCTTCTTGGAATGTTGTTGGTACAATATATGTACTCTTAGAGCCTGTCATTAAGCGTGGCACTTTGACAATCTCTAAATCTCCATTAAACGTAAAATGTTTTTTTATAGCATCTAAATGATTTAGGTCTACATCAGCTGCTGCTAATGGCTGATTAAATGTAATTTGTAGTGTCATTGTATTTAATGGCTTGATGTTTGTAATTTTAGCTACTTGCTCGTTTTCCGCTACTACTGCTTTATTGCTTGCCGCATCTGCATTTAATGGCTCGCCTATGGTTACTAGACCTGCTGATACTACGGATAAAGCCAATGCTGCTGGGACAATACGTTTTCTTAATTTCATTTGTTGAACTCTCCTTTATGGTGAAATTTGGTTTACAAAATTTATCATAAAGTCCATATCTAAACTGCTAATAAATAAACTATTAAAAAAGAATTAAAAAATAGGAAAAATAATTTAAGAACAAAAAACTGTAGAGAGCTGTCTTTACAGTTTGCATGTTGTTGAAAAAAGATGATGTCAACGCCAGAAAAAGCAACTTTGCAAGTCGAGGGGTTGATTTCCGTTACACCAGCGTCCTTTCCAGGGGGCGTCCGATGAGCCGCTTCACTCACTTACGTTCGCTCCAGGGTCTCCTCTTGACGCTAAATCCCCTAGGAGTGACGCTGGCTCCACTCCAATCAACCATTCTGCAAAGTGTCTTTACTTTTTTATAGTAACAAATGGTCCATTAACTGTATTCTTAGAGGGGATAAGTTGTTATTTTCAATGTGGAGAAGTGATGCATGACAACACTTCATAAAGAGTAGTGAACACCTTCACTTTATTTGAAAACCTTTGCTAATAAGTTAGTGGGTTGAAGTGGAAGGCTGCTTGACTCCCGTGGGATAGCAAGACAGGCGAAACTCTAAATGGAGCGGTAGCGGAGGAAGTGATTCGGCGCTCGCCCACAGGAAAGCAAGTAGCCTGCAACGGAAATCCATTTCTACCTTTCAATTGACTGTTTTGTTTTTCAACACTAAGAAAACTGTAGAGAGCCGTCTCTACAGTTTGGGTTACTTTGCGCCTGCTGCAAGTAGAATTTGTTCGATTGCTTTAAATCCTCGTTGTTTTGCATGTTGCAATGGTGTCACGTTATTTTGATCGGGAATATTTACATCAGCACCATGTTCAATTAGTCGTTGTATTACGGTTTGCTGTGTTGGATTGCCGTTATTTAAGACAATCGCCTCCATCAGGGCTGTCCAGCCTAAATGATTCACATGATTGACGTCAATATCGGTATTGCTCAATAGCTCCTCGATGACCTCCACATGACCATGCTCTGCTGCTGGTATGAGTGCTGTTCCCCCATATCGATTTAAAATAGTCGGATCAGCACCAGCTTGAATGGTCATCTTTAAAATACCCAGATAGCCCTCCGCACCTGCATAGAGAAATGGCGTATTTTGCTGATTATCCTGAATATTAACATCTGCTCCTGCATCTATTAATAATTTAACTGCCTCTATATCCTGATTATAGGTAGCTATCATCAAAGCTGTTCGATTATTTGAATCTTGTACATTGATGTCCCCTTTTTGTTTCAAAGCATGTTGAAGCCCATCGATATCTCCCCTTTCAGCTGCATTGAGCAACTCACTCGCCCATTCTGTTCCCACCACTTCACTCCCACCTTTATCATGCTGTATTGTTTCTGTATCCATTGAGGCACACCCTTGAAGTAAAAATGTTAATGCAATGATTACTGCCTGCCTTTTTTTCAATTTTAAAACACCGCCTTTCCTTCCTCAGTGTAAGCGGTAATGCTAAATTGCCCATTAACGAATTCTTAAAAAAGTCTAAAAAAACTACCCCGCCACAAGGACGAGGTAGTTTTACTTAAACATTGAAGCGATAGCCTGCACCCCATACTGTTTCCAAAAACTTGGGATGCGCTGGCTCTCGTTCAATTTTTTCACGTAGCTTTCGTATATGAACAGTGACAGTCGAAACGTCTGCAGCTGATTCATAGCCCCAGTTTCGCTCATATAGCTGTTCCTTGCTTAATACTTGATTGGGGTGTCTAACAAAAAAGACAAGTAAATCAAATTCCTTCGTTGTAAAGGCAATCTCCTCACCATTAACAAACACCTTTCTAGCAGAAGTATCGATTGTAATACCATGAATGGACATCATATGATTTGTTTGTTGATGGGTCGCCAGACGCTCATATCTCGACAAATGGGCCTTGACCCTTGCCACTAATTCACTCGGACTAAATGGTTTTGTAATATAATCATCCGCCCCGAGTCCAAGACCACGAATTTTATCAATATCCTCCTTTTTAGCTGAAACAAATAAAATGGGAATATTGTGTACTGCTCGAATCTGTTTACAAATGTCAAAGCCACTTATCCCTGGTAGCATGATATCCAAAATGATTAAATCATAATTACCTTTAAGTGCCTGCTGTAGCCCATCCTCTCCATGATGTTGGATATCTACTGTAAAGCCATTAATCTCTAAATAATCTCGTTGAAGCTCAGCTATGCTCACTTCGTCTTCAATTAGCAGAATTTTTTTCATGATGATTCACCTTCTCCTCAGCCTTTTTCAATGAAATGAATATGCTCGTCCCCTTTGCTAATTCACTCTTTGCCCAAATATCGCCACCCATTTCAACAACGATTTGTTTGGCAATGGCTAACCCTAAGCCACTGCCTCCTGTTTGCGAATTACGTGAAGGCTCCGCACGGTAAAATCGATCAAAAATATAGGGCAATGCGACAGGATCAATGCCTGCACCATTATCTGTTACCTGAATAATCGCATCCTCTGCTCGTTCATGCAAGGAAATAATGATTTGCTTATATGGCTTATCCATATATTTTTCGCTATTACTTAAAAGGTTCGTCAGGACACGTCTTAATTTATCTCGGTCCACCATTGCCAAAAGCGGCGAGCCTGCTGATAGATATTGTAAATGAATATCCCGTGCAATAAAATCAAAGCTTGCATCCTCTACATAATCATGCATATATTGGTGGAGATTGATGCTTTCCAATTGGAAGGGAATCTTTTTTAAATCCAATTTAGAAAATAAGAATAGCTCATCAATTAATACATCCATATCCTTTGCCTTTGTATAGATAGTTGTTAAATATTTATCCATCTTTTCCTCTGTATTTGCCACACCATCTTTAATGCCCTCTACATAGCCGATAATGGAAGTCATCGGCGTTTTTAAATCATGGGAGATATTGGAGATGAGCTCCTTTCGATTTTCCTCATATTGAAGCTGAAGCTGGATAGATTCTTTTAATTTGACTCTCATTTCCTCGAATGACCGATTCAGCTGACCAATTTCATCCTTCGAGTGGGTCGCAATTTCAAAATCCAAGTCGCCCGATTTAATTCGTTCTGCCCCTTCCTTTAATGCCGAAATCGGTTTAATAATACTTCTTGATACTAAATAATTTAAAAAGCCAATGATCATCATAAACAGGACAAATAAAATACCTAAAAGAATCGGTAGCAGTTCCCTCGTTACCTCTGCATGGGAACTAACCTCTCTCAATACGAAAATACTGCCCTCTGTTTGATCTGGAAAATAAAAATCAAATTTAACATACGTATAAAAGGCTCGATTTATCATGATGGTGTCACGAGAATTAATATTGGTCGCTTCAAAGCTAGGTAAGCTTTGAAGCAATAATTGTTTATGCTCTTTCTGTGTTGAATACACGATTTGATGATCTTTTCGTACCACAATCTCTATCGAAGGCGCATTGATTTGTTCAAGCTGTTCGAGATCTAAAAGCTGCTGGGGACTTTTTTTAGCTAGTAATTTTAAATCTAGAAACGCATTTTCCTCTACTGTCGTCAAAGGCTTTTGTACATAAGATTTTTTATAAAAATGCTCAATCGCTTTGACATCACCTGTAATGGCAAAGGAAAAAAGAAAAACCGCTGCTAGTAAAAGTGTGATGGCAATGATGATGACACCCACATATGATAGCAAAAACCTTGTTTTTATTGACATCTACATCCCCCCCATAAGCTGAAACTACTAGCAATGTACCATACAAATCTTAAAACTTTATAAAATCATGCTGAAAAATCTATAAACATTTTTGCCGCTTCAGTATAGTATTGCGTTCCTATAAATGAAATAAACAAAAAAAGATACGGCACAAACCCGCTGTGCCGTATCATCTTTGCTTTATTTAGTTTCTTGTGCTCTTAGCTTCTTCTTTGTTTGCCAACCTAAAAGGATAAATTCAATTACTACCACAGCGATTAATGACGCACCAAATAGCGGCATCATAATCCCTAATATGACAAGGAAAATGATAAATGGCATGGATATTTTATGAGAAATTTGCGGTGGTGCAGACAGCTCCCCTTTTTTTCTACGCAAAATCCAAGTGCGAATGCCCCACACGATTACGGCTAAAAAGGCTAGACAAACCACTAAGTTTAAAAGCTTATTCGGCCAGCCGAATAAATGCCCTTCATGTAATGGTATTCCCCATGTAAAGAATTTAGCTAATGGGCCATAATCGTCATAATTCACTTGATCGATAAACTTGCCACTATACTGATCAAAATACATTGTGGCTTCTGCTGTGGGTTTTACATCTAGCCCTGTTACACCAGAATTACTAGCCTTCGCCACTGTATAGACGCCCTCACCGTTTGACGGATAAATTATAGAGTAAGGCTTAGCAATGTTCATCGAATTGATTTCTTTTTCAAGCTGAGCAATCGTCATTTGGCTATCGTTCGTATAACGGACAGCTCCACCGCCATGATGTTGGGCATGTTCTCCTTCTGATGTCGGTGCCTCTAATTGACGAGTCGCCCATGGTATTTCAGAGACATCAGATGTTGGTGGCTTTTGTTGGAGTAATGGATACCCAAAAGTAGGATTTTCTGACGCTATATCTGCAAGCATGGAACCTTGAAAAGCAGACCATAATAGCCCAGTCGAAATGAACATCACCATTGGAATGGTAATGATTGTCCCAACAAGTGCATGCAATCTCTTACTTTTTTGCCTCTTATTCTCCGACTTGCCCTTCTTTAGGAGATTTCCTTTGAATGTCATATAAAGACCTGACAGTAATAAAAAGATCGTCCAACAAGCTGCTAGCTCTACTAAATAGTTTACAAAGGTACCACCAATAAAGAGGGAGCTATGCGTATTTCTCATAATATTTGAAAATGTATAATCGGCGTCCTGACTACCAACCATTTGATTGTGATCATCTAAAAATACGTACTTTTGTTTAGTGCCATTTGATAAAGTTAAACGCGTATTATATGGCTCCTCCAACATAATCACTTTCGTAGTAGAGTATCCTGCAAATGCCGACTCCGCTTTTTCCACGGCATCATCAATTGTTAAGACCTCTTCCTTATGGCTCTCACCAAAGAAATAATCGTCATATAATCGATTTTCTACATCTGTAAAAAACAAATAACCAATCCCACTTAATGTGAGAGACAGCAATAAAGGCGTAATAAAAAGTGCTGCGAAAAAATGAAGTCGCCAAAACCTAGAATAAAGCAAATTTTTCATATTTAATCTCCAATCTCTCTATTTATAGCAGATTAATTATATAAGTAAAAAGTGAAATATGAATGAAGTCCTAAAGGCAGTTTTATGACAAACAAATGTATTCCAATTGGTATTATATTATTAAGGTAGCCAAAAAAATCATAGCCAAACCTCAAGTTCGGCTATGATTTCAGACAATTACATGCTCATATTCACAAGAATTTTACATTGGCTACGATCCTTTGTTAAAGCTTCAAAACCTTTTTCCACGATATCCTCTATTGCAATCTGGCTTGTGATAACAGCTTGTCCATCAATTACACCACGAGCAAGTAATCGAATCACTTCAGGGAAAATATTCACATAGGCAAACGAGCCACTGATTTTTACCTCTGGAGAAACCACCGCATTAGGGTTAAATTCTACAGGTCTTTCCCAAACGCTGACGATTTTAAATTCGCCACCTGGATGAACAGCACTAACACCGCTTGTAAATGTTGCTTGCACACCTGCTGCATCATACGCAACATCTACCCCACCAGTTGTTTTTTCACGTATAAACGCTACAGCATCCGTATCAATTGGATTAATGACATACGTTGCGCCTAATTCAAGTGCTTTTTGGCGTCGTTCATCGGATACCTCTACGACAAAAATTTCACTTGCTCCCGCAGCCTTCACAGCCTGCAAGACCAATAAACCAATAGGACCCGCACCAAAAATAGCAGCTGTATCGCCAAGCTTTAATTGACTTTGACGCACTGCGTGAACCGCGACTGCTGTAGGTTCAACAAGTGCGCCTAGCTCTAGGCTCATATTGTCAGGAAGAAGGTGAATATTTTCTTCTTGTACAACTGCATATTCTGCAAATCCGCCAGAAATTGTATAGCCATAAGATTGACCACGTTTACATAAGTTGGAATAGCCACGTCGACAATTATCACATTTACCACATGGAATTGGTGGCTCCACTGCCACACGATCTCCTACTTTTGTCTGTGTAACGCCTTTTGCAACCTCTACAACGACACCTGCAAATTCATGCCCTAATACGGGTTGTGTACGGAATGCATAAGCCCCACCAACATATTCATGTAAATCACTACCACAAATTCCTGCAAAGGCAACTTTTACTTTCACCATGCCTGGCTCTAGTGCTGGCAGTTGTGCCTCCTCTACTCGAATATCTTTTACACCGTAAAATTTTGCTGCTTTCATTCTACTACCTTCTTTTTATAAGTTTGTTTGAAGACCATGTAACACGAAGTTCACTGCAAGCTCCGCAATCTGATCGGGTGTTGCTTGTAATGAAGAACGGTTTAAAAAGGGATTGTTCAACGAATACATTAACGTTCCCATAATAAAGTTCAGTGCAACATCAAGTGACTCGAAGTAAATGGTCTGCTGCTCCTGACAAGCCAATAAAATTGTCCGAAGTTGCTCCCAGGAAGGTAAAAACACATCCTTTAGCATCTCAAGCCTAGGACTATTCATGACTATTTCTTGCTGTAATATATCAATTAACTCATGCTCCTGGATTCGGTAAAGAACAAAGTTACGACAAAAGCTACGAAGCGCACCGATTGAATCTTGAACGTCATAATGAGCATTCATAAAGGTGTGGCGTAGCGGTTCAAATAATGCATTAAAGACATTTTCCTTGCCACCAAAATGATAGGAAACAAGTGCAAGTGACACATCTGCTTCTTCACAAATTTGTCTCACCGTGGTGCCATCAAAGCCCCTTGATGAAAACAAGGTTTTTGCCGCTTGTAAAATTTGATCCTTTACCTCTTTATTTTTTTCTTTTTGATCGATAGTTCTCACCTCTTTTTTGAACAAACGTTCAAAACAATTGTTCAACGAAATTTTACGCCTACTATTATTAATTGTCAAAGCATGCGCTTATTAAAAAATGGCTACTTCGTTTTTCGAAGTAGCCAAACATCTATCCTCTTAATTCTTTCAAAACATTTGCGTACGCTGCTAAAATAGATTGCTCATGTGAAGCATCATGCCCAACATATTGTTCGACAAGCTCCTTTAAGGGTTTAGGCTCTTGCATAATTTCAAATTTGAATAAGCTTTCATAGTACTCAACAACTTGTGGATTCATGTGGACCGCTCCTTTAATTTTTTCCATAAAAAAACATCTTTCCCTCATCAGAAAGATGTCTACTATGACAAATACACGACATAATACGGTGATTGCCAGATGGAAAGAAGCTTTCTATTAAACATAGAAGCACCCTTTTTAGCAATCATCGTACTATGAGCATGCAGGAGAAATTCTCTAGTCACACTCAACACCCCCTATCCGCGTAGGTTTTTTGGCTGTACTAGATAAAGGCAGGTCTCCTGGCTTATGTTCATCACACCTTTCACCTTCCCATTACGACTCGTAACAGTGGCCTTTTGAAATGTGCTCCCATTTACAGTTGCGGGACAGCGTCGGATTCACACCGATCTTCCCTTTTAAACAAATTAAAAATCTAATTTGTACCTCTATCCTATTATTCCGTTTTTATTATTATACCATAGTATTAAATCTTAACAGAATAGAAATGTTGGGCTTTTGAAGTTCTAAAGATTAGATTTAGAGCTCTATCCCTCTCTTTCGAGGTTTTATCCACTTAATTTGAAGCGCTATCCTCCACTTTTAAAGTTCTATCCACCAGTTTAAACTCTATCCTTCCATTTGATGATTCTATCCGCCAGTTTTAGAATTCTATCCTCTACTTTTGAAATTCTATCCACCAGTTTAAACTCTATCCTTCAATTTGATAATTCTATCCGCCAGTTTTTGAATTCTATCCTCCACTTTTGAAGTTCTATCCACCAGTTTAAACTCTATCCTTCCATTTGATGATTCTATCCGCCAGTTTTTGAATTCTATCCTCCACTTTTGAAATTCTATCCGCTAGTTTAAACTCTATCCTTCCATTTGATGATTTAGAATTCTATCCCCTACTTTTAAAGTTCTATCCACCAGTTCAAATTCTATCCTCCCATCCATTTCAAATATATAGAAATTACTCTATAATTAAGAAAAAAAGGGGGCGGTCAAGATGATTATGGGTTTACATCATGTGCAAATTACAATTCCGAAAGGTTGTGAGGAGCAAGGGAAGGATTTTTATTGTCATGTCTTAGGACTTCAAGAATTAGAGAAGCCTGATTCTCTTAAAGGACGTGGGGGATTTTGGTTACAGCTTGGTCAACAGGAGGTCCATGTAGGGACAGAGGATGGCTTCGATCGTTTGACCACAAAGGCGCATATTGCGTATCAAGTAGCGGATATTCAGTATTGGCGGAAGAAACTCGCAACTCATCAAATCAAGATACTCGATTCCGTGCCTATTCCTCATTACGAGCGTTTTGAATTCCGTGATCCCTTTGGTAATCGTGTAGAAATGATACAGAAAATCGTGTAGGCTGCCTCGTTTTGGGGCAGCTTTTTTCATGGAATTGTTCCATATTACATCTTACTGAAACATTTGTAATAAAACTGTAAATTCCCTTGATAAAGCCTTTTATAGCAAGTGTTGAAGCCCTCCCTTCAGTTACCCTGGTAACATTTACCGCCCAGAAGCCCTACTTTTTCATGCTACGATTATTTCCATGGCAGAGGTATACAGGAGAAATCCTACTAGATGCTTTAGGAGGTTACAAAACATGAATAAACGATTTTTATCTACAACACTTGCATTAACAATTGGATTTAGTTCATTTGGAATGGTGCAAACAGCGATCCAGCCAATACAAGTAGAGGCTGCGACAACAAATGCTCAGAACAACGCACAGGCGGTAGCTGCAAAAGCAGACCAATTAATTCAGACTGGTAAAAGCTTAATGGGGCAAGCAACATACAGCAATTCGGTTTACAAGCCTACATACCCATACAAATTTTCTTGTGCTTCATTTTTAATGTACATCTTCGAGAAAAACGGGGTAGACCTTGGTACGTATAATGAAAATTATATGATTCAGCAAGGGACTTATGTAGCGAGAAACCAATTACAAAAAGGCGATTTAGTGTTCTTTAAAAGTAAAAAAACGGGAACTGATCCCGATCATGTCGGTATGTATATTGGCGACAATAAAATCATCCATATGGCTGATACCAAACAAAATATAGTTATCTCTGATTTAAATAGTAAGCCGTATTATAAAGAAAACTATGTATCGGCACGTAGAGTATTACCTACTCTGCTATCAGCCAACCCTGCAACAAAAGGCGATAAAATTGTTGAGAATGCGCTGACTTATAAAAATAAAGTATCGATTAGCTCGACAACAAATGAGTCAAGTCTACGCTTTACCGCTCCAGCATTTGTCGATTTCATCTACCGTAAAAGTGGCGTTAAACTCGGATCAACTTCTTTAAGCGGTTTAATGAGCAAAGGATCAACTGTAGCGCGTGCTAATTTGAAAAAGGGTGATTTAGTCTTCTTTAATAGTGTGAAAGGTTCAAAAAAACCTTCTCTTGTAGGGATTTATGCAGGCGATCACCGTATCATCATCCCTAATTCCGATGGTGTCATGACAAGAGTATTATTTGTTGATTATTATGCTCAACACTATATTACTGCGAAGCGCGTTATCTCTACTAAATAACTCTACGCCCTGTTAAGTGCACTGACTTTTACAAGTGGTTTTACTTACTATGTCTTTAAGAAACATGGTATTGAGTTGAAGAATAAATTAGCAAACACAAGCTTTAGTTGGTAAACGTATTCAAAAATCTCAGTTTCAAAAAGTAGATTTATTATTCATCTCTACCAATAGAAATCACACAAACGAGGATCTATTATAGGGAGTAATCAATATATTAATATGACAACGAACTGTTGTGAAACAAAGTTTAAGCATAACATGGGCACAAAAGTTTGTAACAGCTCGGCGTGTTTTAAAATAAGTAAGAATTGGGTGTCTCATTCATTTTGAGACACCCTTTTTCTATGCGTTTTTTAGTTTATTGGCAAATTCGATCATGGATCTACTAGACATCGGTCCCTTAATTAAAACTATCGTGTCCGCATCTAGCTTTGGTTTCAATAATTCTAAAACGCCTGCTACCTCTTTAAACGTATGAACCTCTGCGCTGGTTCCATCCTTTTGCGCTTGATCGGCAATCTTCTCTGCCCTTTTGCCGATGGTAATCAATGTATCGATCTTTCTTACTGCTACCATGGAGCCGATTTCGCGATGATATTTTTCTTCAAAATTGCCTAATCGCTTTATATCCCCTAAAACAAGAATGACCTTTTTGTCTTTTCCCACCGTATCTAGCACTTTTAAGGCTGCCTCTACAGATGTTGGGTTATTTGTCCATGTATCATCAATAATCGTACTGTCACCAAGTCCTGTCGTAAACTCTAAATGTCTTGCCATCTGTTTAAATGTTCTTAGTCCTGCGATTGCCTGACGAATGGTCAGCCCCATTTCATGGCTAGCTGCAATCGCGGCTAAGGCATTATAGACCTGATGCTCTCCATAGCCTGGGACAAACACATTGTATGTTTCATCCGCTACCTCTAAAACAAACTTCATGCCCGTATTGGCAAACTCCACTTTAGAAGCCTTGTAATCTGCCGTATCCTGTAAGCCAAACTTGATAATCTTCCCTTTAAATCTTTTCAATGAGATTTTTTTAGTATTGGCATCATCAGCATTGATGATTAACGTGCCATCTTCTTTAATGCCTTCCACAATTTCTGCCTTAGCCTTAATATAGCCCTCCAAATTGAGACAGCCATCTAGATGATGCACACCAATGTTTGTAATGATGCCAATAGTTGGCTGATAGATCATACATTGATGTTTAATATTCCCCGTATTCCCTAAGCCTAATTCAAAGATAGCGGCTTGTGTTTTATCGTCAATGCCCGTTAAATAAGGTAATGATTGCCTTGGCTCGTTTTTACTACTGATGGATGCTTGCACTTGCCAATGCTTACTAGCAATATGTTTTAACATCTCTTTTGTCGTTGTTTTCCCACAAGTTCCTGTTAAAGCCACAACGGGAATTTCAAAGAGCCCACGATAATACTCGATAAATGTCCAATATGCCTGTGCAACACTTTTCACTTGTAAAACGGTTGTATTCTCCAGTGCATTTTTTAACTCTGTAGACGGTTTATCGGATATGATAAGAGACGGACCTTTCCGATCAATCTCTTGCCAATTGATTTGATCGTTTCGACTAACAAACAGGAGCGAATGGCTCTTTGTTAAATCATGCCGATTATAGTAGATCGCCTGCTTAACAGACCATTGTTCTGATCCGTGAATGAGCTTTCCCTGTAGGACATTCCTAAGTTTCTGCACACTAATGGATTGCAAGTGTACTACGCCTCCTCTCTTTATCAATCTTGTAGATGACTTATTTCTTCTCTTGATCTAGCGTGCTGCTTTTTGATCAATTACTATACCTTATTAGAAAGCTCTTCTATGTGGCACAGTCAATATCCTATATGGAAAGAAGCTAATCAGCAGGTGGTGGAGGCTTTAGCTTTAGCTCCGTTGCTAATTTAGAGACCTGTTCGCTATACATATCTCCCTTTATGAGAATGATGGTATTTTCATCCACAATCTTCTGCAATAACGGATAGACTAGCGTACTATTTTTAAATGTATAAACAGGCGCGCTAAATCCTAGCTTTACTGCATGATCAGCCATAATCCTTGCGTGTTCTCCAATGGTAATCAGGACATCCACGCCAATACGTTGAATTAATTCACCCGCCTGTTCGTGAATAATGTAGCCCCACGAACCTAAATCGGTAATCGTACCAATAACCGCAATCTTTTTCTTTCCGTCACCTAATTCATTCAACACTTTTAAGGCAGCCTCTAAGGAAGTGGTTGTAATACTCCATGTATCATCCAATAACATGGAATGATTAATGCCCTCAAAGAGTTGCAGTTGTTTTTTTAATTGACGGAATGATTGAAGCTGTTGTGCTGCGACTGGAATAGGGATCCCCATATCATGGACCGCGGCAATAGCAGCAAGAGCATTATAAACCTGATGCTCTCCAAACCCTGGTACAAGTATGTCATAGCTTTTTCTATCATGATGCAGAATAAATTTCATCCCTTTTTGATAGTAGTGGATATGGCTTGCGCGAAAATCACAGGAGTCATGCTTTCCTACCCTAATCAAACGCCCACGAAATCTCGAAACATCTATTTTTTTCGTATTCATATCTTCAGCATTGATAATTAATGTACCTTTTGGATGAATGATATCTAGCATTTCTCCCTTTGCTTGAATATAGCCTTCTAATGTTTTGCAATAATTTAAATGATGGGCTCCGATATTCGTAATAATACCGATTGTCGGTTTGAAATATCTCCCTGCATTCGTAACGTCTCCAGGTGAGCCCACTGCTGTTTCAAAAACGGCAGCCTCGGTTTCATCCTCAATGCCCAGTAAATATTGCAAAGAAGCCGTTCTAGAATTGCTGCTCAATGTCGTCGCAGTCACTTTCCGATCAGCCGAAAGAATATGTTTAATCATCTCTTTTGTCGTTGTTTTGCCTGATGTACCTGTGATCGCGACAATCGGAATATGAAACTGGCTGCGATAAAAATGGACAAATTTCCAATAGGCCTCTTCTGCATTCGCTACCTGTATCATAATGACATGATTGGGAATGTCAGTTGGCCGATAAGCTCTATCGGTCACTAGCACTAGAGGAGAAAGTGGCTCAAGATTTTTCCAATTAACAATACGTTTACTTGTAAAAAGGGCCGTATTGGACTTTTTCACTTGCTTTAATCGATAAGCCCCATGCTGAATCAGTGTATCCTCTGACCCGTGCACTAGATAGCCTGCCGTAATCATTGCTAAATTTTTCACCGAAAGAGGCTTCATATCTTTTCTCCCTCCTTTCTTTTCTAGTATATGTAACCTTTTAAAAGTTGCTTGGATGTAGACAAGATACATAACTAGAGGAAATCTATTTCATTGCATATATATAAAGGTGATTAAGTATCTAAGTACCAATAGAAGGAGTGATATACCTGAAAGCCATTGTATTTATCGGTACAAACAAATCTGGGTCTAGTCGTGAAGCAACAAGGGCAGCAGAAAAATTAGGCTACTTCACAGTACTTTTCACAAATAATGAAAAACAACTTCAGCAGCGCAGAGCCTACCCCGACATCCATAAAATGATACTCATTGATACTTTTGATATCGAGAGCATGAAAGATGAAATTGAGAAACTAGGAAAAGCTGGATTAAATATTAAAAGTATCGTTAGTTTTGTTGATCCATTTGTCCATATTGCTTCAATACTATGTGATGAATTTTGTCAGAACTATACATCCTCCAGTGCCATTGAAACTATGGAGGATAAAGAAAAAACAAGAAAGTTTTTACAAGACCAACCATACTCACCAAAATTTTCGCTCATGAAACCGAACGAACCTATAGCTAAAAATTTAACCTTTCCATTAATCGTAAAATCTCCTAAATCAACTGGCTCAAAAGATGTCTTACTAGCAACGGATGCCGACCAGCTCAATAACCACCTCAAAGCACTACGCAGTAAAAATCCCTATGAAACCATCATGATTGAAGAATATCTAGATGGCCCTCAATATTTAGTAGAGGCGGTTGTTTATCAACGACAACCACATGTCATTGGTATAATTGAGCAAGAAATTACCCAAGGAAAACGATTTATCATTACTGGCTATGGTGTTCTAGTGAAAGCCCCTAAAGACATACAATCAGGCATCGAGGAGGTACTCCATTCCATCGTGAAAGCCTTTGGTATTGAGAATGGGGCACTTCACTTAGAGCTTCGATTAACCCAAAATGGTTGGAAACTTATCGAGATCAATCCTCGAATTTCAGGTGGCGCTATGAATAATATGCTACAAGCAGCTCTAGGTTTTAGTTTAGTAGAAGAAACACTGAAGATTTTGCTAGGAGAACAGCCTAATCTGCAACCAAGACATAAAAAATTTGTGTATACAAAATATGTCATTGTGGAAAGTAGAGGAATTTTAGAAAAGGTTATTGGCAAGGCAAGAGCGACAAGGTCAACTGGCGTCGTTGAAGTATATGTCAAACCAAGAAGAGGCACCCTCCTTACCCCACCTTTATCGATGGGTCACCGTTACGCCTATGTCATTGCAGAGGGAGCAACCTTGAAGGAAGCAAGAAATCACGCAATCACTGCAGCGAAGGAAATAAAATTCATTTTGAGAGTTTGAAAAAAATAACCCGAATAATTGCCGCTTGCCAGTGGACAGTTACTCGGGCTTTTTTATCTTCATAAGTCGTAAACGATTATTCTTCTTTAAACGTTTGATCTAAAAACTTCACGGTTTCAAACATATTGGTTTTACTTGCACCCTTCACAAGAATGGTATCATGAGGCTTAATGAGCTTTTCAAGGAGGGCATGCAATTGATCTTTATTAATAAAATGATGTACTCTGGATGGGTCCATGCCCTTCGCGATGGCAGCATTACTCATTTCATCTGTCCTAAAGCCATAGGTAATAAATTCATCGATGCCTATCTCATACACGTACTCTCCAACCTTACGATATTCATCTTCCCTCAAGACACCAAGTTCTCGCATTTGCCCAATAATGGCTACCTTGCGATTTGTCGCGATATTCTTCAGTACATCGAGCGCAGCACGAACCCCCTGCGGATGAGAGTGTACTGTATCATCAATAACCGTTATATCATCACGGCAATTATAAATCGTTAAACGTCTTGGTGGTTTTTTAAAGTTGAGCCCTGCCTGAATATCAAGTGGACTAAATCCTAAAAGATCAGCCACTGCCACTGCATTCAATGCGTTGTATACATGATGTTCTCCTAAAATAGGAATATATAATTCTATTTCTTGCCCATGCAGCTTCATTTTAAAGGACATGCCGACATCTTTATATTGCAAATCATATGCACGGTAATCCGCTTCTTTTTTAATGCCTACCGTGATGATTTTCCCTTTAAATTGCTGTGTCTCTAAGTATCTTGAATTGTCATCATCTTGATTGACAATGAGTAATCCCTGTTGATCCATACCATGAATCAATTCCGATTTTGCCTTGGCAACACCCCTTACATCTCCATCAAAGTTCCCAACATGGGCTAAGCCTATATTCGTTACAATACTAATATTCGGCTGGATGATGCTACAGTGATTGGTAATAATGCCTGGGTAAGCCATACCATACTCTAATACAACGGCCTGATGTGTATCATTGATTTCTTCCTTATGCTTTTTCGTATGCTCCGTCGTATTCCAATAATCCTTTGATTCAAATATATTCCACTTTTTCGATAAGATCGAACCCACAAATGCCTTTGTCGTGGTTTTCCCTGCACTTCCTGTAATCGCAATAATAGGTAAGGTTTTCTTTGCCTCCACCTGCTTCGTTTTTTGTTGGACAATTTTCTTTTTCAGCGGTTTTTGATTTTTGGCAAGATACATCGCATAACGGATGGAATGGATGACCACATCTAATTCCAAGTAAAAGGCAGGAGGACAGCCTGGGCGCCAATTGACCTCATACATCCAAATTTTTTGATTTTGATCTAACCCTACATCAATGCCAATTTCATCAATAACTTCCCCAAATTTCGCCATTTGAATTTCATCCAGATGATGTGCCAGCGCCAGTGAAAAATGCTCAAGCATTCGCCGAATATTATAGGCCTCTTCCTTAAACTCCTGCTCCAAAAAAGGATCTAAATAATTGGTATAGCCACCATTATTAATATTCGGTATGATGGAGCCATTCGGTGCAATGCGTGGATACACCGTTGTCACTACCCATTTACCTTCTCCATTTTTTTGAACATGTAGGCGGAAATCATAGACCTGACCAGATTTTGTAACAGATTGAATATACGGCTGCATAATAAAGGTGCCAGACGCAAGTTGCTCCTTTATCAATGCATCCAATTGTGGCTTTGTATAGGTTGTCGTGGTGCTATCCTTTCGCACCTCAAAATATTTGGCTCCCGCCTTCGTTATAAAATAAATACCCTTCCCTTTTCGTCCATCAATTGGCTTAAACACCACTCGTTTATAATAATTAACGAACTTATGAAATAAATCGGCATCCTTTACAATTTCAGAGGGAATCAAATACTGTTCAAATTCCTTCGCTTCCTTTAATCGTTTCATCACATTCCATTTGTTCCCGATTGAATGGGTTGTGAATGGAATCTCCTCTTTTAAAAGGTCAATAATCTCCTTCGAGACAGATAATTTCTCAGGGCTTCCTGCATTATAGATAACATCAGGAAAGGGCATTGTTTTCTCTTGCCATTGTCCATTCTCATAGACCTTTGCTCGAATAGAACGTTTGGCAAAGTCCACACTTTTAGGTGTGAAGTAAAAAAATGTTGCGCCTTCAGCTTTCGCAACTGCTGCAAAGGCATAGGACTTGAGCACTGTTGTTGGATCAAGTCGATGATGCAGCATACCAATAATCGTCATAGCTAAACTTCCTTTCATTAGATTCTCTCTCTATTACATTCACTTTGTATCCCTTGCATATAGACAGATGCTCTAGCTTTAGTAGTTTAATATGGTACTACCATTTCGGCTCTATGATAAATTTCCCCTTCAACATGTCTGGCTTTAAGAGCTGAATGGCCGATATACCACTGAGTTCAATAGATTTCTTTGTACTTGTTTTTTCTAACCTCACCACATCTGCAATCGAATTTGTATCGTTTCCTTCATAATCAAAAGCACGCAACAATGATACTGTGCCACGGCAACGCTCTCTATCAACATCCTCAATGCGGAAAAACTCTGTCTCAAACTGTTTCACTGTATCCAATAAGCTTAAATGAGCACCACTATGTGTAATTAAAAAAAATGGAATCGTATCACTCCCGACAATTTTAATAAGTAGCTGACCAAAATATTTAGAATGAAAATTCATCATAATATCCTGAAGATCCTTTAAATCACTTAAAGCTTCACATAAAAAGTGATTTCTTTTCTTATCACTATTCAATTCGTAGCCCCCTCTCTTAGTTTGACTATACGATTTGATCCGTGTAAGTTGCCCTCTCGTTATCATATGTTGCGACAAAAAATATGGCGACTTCTTCCTAAAGAAACTAAAAAAACCTCCACCAATGAGGGGGAGGCTTTTGCAAAAGCTTATGTTGCGAGGAGATCATGTATTGTGTATTGTTCTAATGCAGTAACGGTATGGTGTTTTGTATTGAATGGTAATTGCTTGGTAATCTCGTTCGGAATGACCACTGTATAAAGTCCCGCTGCTACAGCGGCTTGTGCGCCATTCGGTGAATCCTCAATTGCCATGGCCTCAACAGCCTCTACTCCTAATTGTTCAAGCGCCTGCAAGTAAAGCTCTGGATCAGGCTTAACATTTGTCACCGTGTCAGCGCTACAAAAGCAATCAAAGTAATGTCGGATACCCAGCCGATCCATATACACATCAATCCATTGACGACTGGAGCTACTAGCAAGTCCAATCTTCAAACCCGCTTCCTTTGCCTGCTGTAGCAATGTTAAAATACCAGGTCTTAGCGTTTCCGTTTCCATCCATTGTGCATGGCGTTGCTGAATGGATGTTTGAAAAGCCTCCACATCCAGTTGTATGTGATGATGTGTAACAAGATATGTATAGGGATTAAAGGTTTGAAGATTGGTCCCAAGGCACTTAGCATAGGTTGCTAACGATAATTCAACACCATATTGTGCATAGGCATCCTTAAAAACGTTATACCATGCTGTTTCCGTATCAATGATTGTACCGTCAAAATCAAAAATTAGAGCTTTTATCATCAAATTCCCCCATTCTATTGGTTTGCGCTGAACTAAGCCTAGGTTTTGGCAGACCTCTCCATCGATTTTCTAATCCTATCCATCACTTTGCTAATCCTATCCATCAATTTAGACCCGCTATCCGCTACTTTCGCATCTCTATCCGCCTATCTCCTCAAGCATCCAACTCTTTTGCTAGGCTATCCACCACTTCTTCACCTTTATCCCCCTGATTCAACAAGATAACGCCTCCTATAATGAGGACAATACCGATCGCAGAATAAACAGTAAAAATATCGTGCCAAATGACAATGCCTACCAGAACGGTTAAAGCTGTGCCGACACCTGACCAGATAGCGTAGGCCAAGCTTAATGGCATGGTTTTTAAGCAGAGGGATAGGCTATAAAACGAAATACCATAGCCAATTGCTACCGCCAAGGATGGAACGAGGACAGTAAAGCCGTCTGAGAACTTCAGCATGGTTGTTGCAAAGACCTCGCTTATAATCGATAGTGTTAAAAATAAATAGCCTTTCATCCTGTTCAGCCTCCTAATGACCACCAGCAAGATTGAGTACCACAACACCCAAGATAATGCATAAAATCCCTAATACCTTCTTGCGATTAAATCGTTCCTTATAGAGGACAACTCCCACAATAGCGGTTAACGCTGTCCCTAAACCTGCCCAAATTGCATAGGCTGTGCCAATAGGAATCACTTTTAATGTTAAGGCTAAACAATAAAATGCCGTTCCATAGCCTACTACTACGCCAATTGATGGCCCAATTCGTGTGAAGCCCTCCGTACGCTTGAGCAAGGAACTGGCAAAAACCTCTGCTATAATAGCGAGCATTAAAAAACTAAAAGCCGTCATTCAAAAAATCCTTTCTGCTTTGCTTCTAGATGTCATCTTCTTCCTCTACATACTCCAATATATCTCCTGGCTGGCAGCCCAAAGCTTTACAAATGGCATTTAATGTAGAAAAACGTACGGCCCTTACTTTGCCTGTTTTTAAATTAGAGAGATTGACAATCGAAACATCTACCCTCTCTGCAAGTTCACTCAGCTGCATTTTACGATCCGCTAGCATACGATCTAATCGAATAATTATGGTCATGTTTTCACTTCCTAAGCTGTTGCATCATATTCATCCTGAAGGAATGCACCGTATCGGAAAATACGTGCAAAGGTCCAAATCACCACACCACATAGTAAAAGAGTCCAGTGAATGCCTGTAAAATGATAGCTAATCCCCTTGATCAAACCCGTCTCTACAAATCGGGACTCCAATTGGAATTGTTGCATAATCAGATAGACGGTATATGTACGAAATACATTTACTGTCAAGCTCAGTACAATCACACAGTAGGCAATTCTCTCCATTTTTTTACTATTTGCGAGTGAAAATACAATACCTTTTGATAAATTACTTAATATATTCCTCACTTGTACAATAATCATTAATAAAATAGCTATGTATATTGTAGCAGTAAATAGAAAGGTCATGACATCTTTTTTTGAATAGTGAATGTCCCTTGTCACATGGTCTGCCAGCTTCATTTCCAATCCTTCTAACTGAACGGCAGCGGTCACACTGCCCTTTGCTAATAAATGATTCACTTGTTGCTCTGATACCACCATTGCTCCCACCATAAAAATCGCGAGCATCGTCAAGACAAAAATCATCATCACCATGATGATGGTAAAAGCGGTACGAAGCCCCTTTGTCATCCATCGAAATTCTTTACTTTGAATTGTTTGCCCCATTATCAACCTCTCCCTCCTTTCTCTCTATTATACATCCCCTTTTATCTCTATCAATAATTTTTTAATGTTTATCATTAATAAATTATTGATAAAAATAAACCCTCTAAAGGTAGAGGGTTTATTTTAATAATCCTATCTTTACTAAATATTCTTTTGCTACTTCTGCTGCAAGCTTTCCTTCTACATTCACCTGATAATTCATTTCTCGCATTTCATCATCTGTAATGTGATCAGCTAGTTGATTTAACGCTTCTCCAATCTCTGGATAGTCAATCAGCGTTTCTTTCCTTAGTAAAGGCGCTCCCTGGTATGGTGGGAATAATGCTTGATCGTCCTCCAATACACGTAGCTTGTATTGACGAATTTCACTATCCGTTGAATAAGCATCTAGCAAATTAATATCACCTGATTGTATTGCCTGATAGCGAAGCTTTGGCTCCATCGTTGCAAGTGTCGTAAAGGCTATCCCATACCGTTTTTGTATGCCAACATAGCCATCCTCACGGTCATTAAATTCTAATGTAAAGCCTGCTTTCACCTTCTGCTCTATCGGTTTAAGATCAGAGATTTTTTGCAGTTGATAGCTCTCAGCCAGCTCCTCTGATACAGCGAGTGCATACGTATTGTTATAGTTCATGGGGCTTAGCATGACCATATCGAATTGCTCCTGCAACCCCTCTTTTGCCTGAAGATAGACGTCCTCTTGGTTATTATTAATGGCTTCTTCCTTTAAAAATTCCGAAATAGCGGTGCCTGTAAATTCAGGATAAATATCAATGCTGCCCGATTTCAATGCATTAAATACAAATGAAGTTTTACCAAGCCCTGGCTTTAATGTCACCGTTAAATCGGTCTCCTGCTCAATTAATAATTTATACATATTGATGAGAATCTCAGGCTCCGCACCAAGCTTTCCTGCAATGACAATTTCATCTTGCTGTTTACTGCTTAGGAGCGGGAAGAAAATCATTACCAGTGCCGCTAAACTAATGAGACTCAACGTCGTTATTGTTTTTTTAAAGGACAGAGATTCTAATTTTTTAAGCGCCACATCAAAAATCAGGGCTAAAATAGCAGCGGGAATGGCTCCTATAAGAATGAGTGCCGTGTTATTTCGGTCAATCCCAAGTAATATAATATCTCCTAAGCCTCCTGCACCAATTAAAGCGGCTAATGTTGCTGTCCCCACAATCAGCACCATTGCTGTCCGAATACCAGCCATCATAACAGGCATAGCAAGTGGTAGCTCAACCTTTACTAAACGCTTTGATCGATTCATTCCCATAGCTAATGCCGCTTCTTTCAGTGATGGGTCAACCTCATTGATGCCCGTGTAGGTGTTTCGTAGAATAGGCAACAGCGCATAGACGACTAACGCAATAATTGCGGGAACTTTCCCAATACCGAATAAAGGGATTAATAAGCCGAGCAACGCTAAGGAAGGAATCGTTTGCAGCACAGCACTGATTCCAATAATACTCTCGGCTATTTTCTTTTTATTGGTTAAATAGATACCTAGGGGAATAGCGATGAGGACAGCAAAAAATAGCGCAATAAAAGAGATTTGGATATGCTCTAGTAATGCAGCCAACAGCTGTGCCTTCCGTTCCTGAAATACATCTACCACATTAGCCACCATGCACATGCCCTCTTTTCTTAGAATCCGCTGCTAAATAACGAAGCGTGGAAGCTCTTGTCACCATGCCAATGAGCTTGCCATTCTCTTCGACACCTAACAAGTCATGCTCGGCTAATTTTTCAAGAATCGTCGGAAATGGGGCATCAACAGGAATGGTATGCCCAAAGTTGTTTGTCACAGTGATTGGCTGTAACACATCGTGGATCGTAAACAATTGATCCGACTGCTTACCTCCAATAAACTGTTGGACAAAATCATTTACAGGATTTTGTAGCAATTGCTGTGGAGTGCCTATCTGAACAATTTCGCCATCTTTCATAATACAGAGACGATCTCCTAATTTCAGTGCTTCCTGCATATCATGTGATACAAATACAATGGTTTTCTGGATGGTACGCTGCATCTCTAGTAGATCATCCTGTAGTTTGGTGCGACTAATAGGGTCTAGCGCACTAAAGGGCTCATCCATTAAAATAATTTCTGGGTCAGCTGCCAAGGCACGAACAACGCCAACCCTTTGCTGTTCGCCTCCTGACAGCTCCTTTGGCTTACGCTGACGATATTTCGCTGGCTCCAGACCCACCAACGCTAATAGTTCGTCTACACGCTGATGGATTTTCGTTTTACTCCATTTCTTCAGTTCTGGTACAACCGCAATATTTTCCTCTATTGTCATATGCGGAAATAGGGCGATTTGCTGTAGTACATAGCCAATACTCCAACGCAGCTCATGGATATTATAATCGCTAATTCTTTTATCATTGATCCAGATGGTGCCTGCTGTTAAGGGTATTAATCGATTAATCATCTTCAACAAAGTAGTTTTGCCGCATCCACTAGGGCCAATAATAACAAAGAATTCACCCTTTTTAATTTCTACATTTAGCGCTTTGACAGCTATTTGGTTGTTATCATATTGTTTTGAGACATTGTCAAATGTAATCATCTGTCATCTCCTTTAAATTGTGCTCATGAAATGCGTTCACTTTTTATATTTCACCAACAAAAATCATTTCAAACATTTGTAGATAGCTGCAACTATTTCATTCTAAATACCTCGCCTTTGGGCACAAACGGTAGCTTGGCCCCCTGTGGTAGTACGAAGGCATGCTGTCTTTTAATGGCTAAACGATCACATTGTCCATCTGTAATAATCAGAATAGGACCATCCTTTGGAAAATCCTGTGCTGCTTCAAGTAGCTGTATACCAGGCTGTAACACTGTGCCTCCTCTACCTCTTACCTTCACTTTCGTTAATAGTTCTTCAGGGGCTAGATAGCCCGCGTCATAGGCAACAGCATCACAAAATATAACGCGAACAAAGGGGACATCTCTAGCGATGCTATAGCTCGCTATTGTGCCGAGTGCTTTTCCTAGTAAGAGACGGTCCATGGAGCCTGATGTATCAATAAGGACTGCGAAAGTACGTCCATCTTCCTCACCGCTTTGATGAATCCATCTTGGTCTAGCTATATCAGGTGTCGATGCTTGCCTTCTACTGGGGCGGGTATACGTTCTAACTTTCTCTATCGGTTGAAACATCCGATCAAACCATTTGGCTAATGCCACATCCCAGGCAATAGGAGGCTGTGCTAGGCTACGAATTTCCTCAATGAGCCCTTGTGGCAAATATCCTCTCTCTTGGGTTATATGATAGCTTAACCCTTGACTCAATGCCCTTCTATAAAAAGCATCTAAATCCACGCCAACCTTGCCTTCCCAAAAATCTGGTGGATTCGTTTCGATCATATCTCCTATGCCCTGCCCTCGAAAGGTTCTTAATTTGCGATACATCCTAATATCTGTAACTATACGATCATAAATAGATTCGGCTGAAAGTCCCTTTAATGCTGGATCATATAGCCCGCCAAATGCTGGCATCTCGCCGATTTGCATATCGATGAGCCAGCCATTGATAACATAATCACAAGCAACATTCCATAAGTAAGGATCACGTCCTTGTCTGCGGTTCGCATGGCTTAAACCTGCATGAAGCAATTCGTGTGCCATGAGAAACCGCATTTCCTCATCGGTCATTCCCACCGCCGTATTCAAATAAATCTCCTTTGTTTCGACTGCAATGGCTGCGACCGAAATATCCATTCTTGTGCAAATAAGTGGGTCTTCAATGATCGTAAAATCTGCTGCCAAAGCACCAAATAAGGGATAGGAGCTCATAAACCAAGCCTTTGCGCGCTGTGCTTGTGTTACCCTCGTTGTGCCTCCCAATGTATTTTCTACCCCTCCCGCTACTCGTATGGCACTTTGTACGGCTTTCGATAAACCTTGTGCAAATAGTGCAGCGAAATTACTATTCCCTCGATAAAAATAGCCTGTTTGATTTTGTGATATAACAAAGTCCCCTTGACCTGGCATTGTACTATAGCCTTTCAAATCATCTGGCACACCTTCGCGTAAAAATCTTTCATATAATTTTTCCTCAGAGCTAATGGCCTCAAAAAGAGGATTACTCATTTCCTTTGGTGCTTGACCAAATTTTAGCTCTGCTAAAAATTTTGTTATATAGCAGTCACAGGCAATATTCCACAGCTCCTGCTGCTCTTTTGGTTGATGATGATGTAAGCCTAGGTGTAGCAAGCAATGCGCTATCACATAAGCCCATTCATTTGGCTGACCTTTTTTATCCTGATTCACATAAATAACACCTGCGCTTGTAATGTAAGCCCAATCCTTTTGGGGCATACTTTCGTATTGCATGTAAACAGCATGACACAACGCCTCGAACAGGGGATGTGTACAGACAATGTCATGCCCACGTGCAATGGCTTTCTCATTTTTATGCTCCTGCTGTGATGCTTTCTTCTTTTTGGCCATACGCTACCCTTCCTTTTTGGCTACTAAACGCGGTAAATCTCGAATAACCTCCAGCATAAACCAGGCAGGTAAGGCTTCACCCTTTTGCTCTGACACAACCATCTGTGCAATTTCTAAGCTGATGGATGATAGGTCCTTGATCAAGTCTTTGGCACGAAAGGCTAATTGCCGTTGATTGCCCTTCAATGTGGTATGCTCGTTCGGAAGCTCCTTCAGTAACTGAGCCCGGAAGGATTGTGCCATGAAATAAAGCAAATCTCTTTCATCAGGTTGATCGGGCCAACGTAATTCTCCTTGAATAATTTTAGCGAGATCATATTTACTTTGCACTTGCTTGATAAAGGCTTTAAATTGACTGGCAGTATGCGCGGACAGGCAGCTACTTGCTAATAGATCAATTGTTTGTTCTTGTAAGCTATTGCCATATGCATACAAACAATCACTTAACATATGCCATGAACGAGGCGTGGAGAAGGGTTCTTCTGTTTTCGGTGGTTCGTTCCATAAATGATCGGGACGCATTTGAATATACTCAATCACATATGGATGTATTTCATGTGCATAGGCCCATTCAAGCCAATCTTTATGCGATGCCCTCAGCTGAACATGAACCATCCGATTGATTAATGCGGAGGACATCGGCTTCACAATCGCGTTATCCTGAGCCCGATTGCCTGCACCAATAACAATCGTACCCTCTGGCAATGTAAACTCTCCAATTCTGCGTTCATGAATAAGACTATAAAACGCTTTTTGTACTTCCTGTGAGCAAGCATTTAATTCATCTAAAAAAAGGCAATAAGGTTCATCGCGTGCAATCATTTTGGGTGGACAAAAAACACTGTAGCCATCCTTAATCTGCGGAACACCAATAATATCCTCAGGTGCTAGCTGACTGCCCAATAACGATACACAATGTAGCCCTAATTCACTAGCAAAGTTTTCAACAATCGCTGATTTCCCAATGCCAGGTGCTCCCCAAATAAAAACTGGTCTTATTGTCGCTACATTCAGCAGAAAATCATATAGTTGTTTTTGTGTCACATTAAAAATCGTATTCAATCAAAACGCCCTTTCAACTCATTGTTTTAAAGGTTAATAATACCATTTTCTATGAAATTAATCTTGTCTCTACCATTCTATGAAATTGACTGCCAATTACTAGCTGTGAGAAAATAATAAAAATTGTAGTAGAGAGGTCGTGACCTATGCATAATGGCTTTCAGTTTTTGGCGATTTCACAACTAGCAAAAAGGTTTCCAGCAGACTCTTGGTGGGCAAAGTTTTACAAGGATTTTAGTGAGGATGATCTAGTAGCGTACTATGAGGGGGATATAACACTTCCCTCTCTTGATTTGGACTGGGATATGCCATTCCCACAACAGGACAAGACCATTCTCATTTTCATCAATGGTCATCTAACTGTAGACACCCTCTATAATTTAGAGACAGATGGGGCAATTGGGCTGATAGTGATGGGCAATGTACTTTCTAAAAATATAGCTGTAGGTGGTCAGGAAATCTATGTGCACGGGCATCTGACAGTCGAGAATATATTATGTGGCTCCTACAATCATGGCGAAACGATCGTTAATGGCAATCTTCAGGCAACAATTTTGGTTCAAGATGATGAGTATCGCATCAACGTAAAGGGTCAGAAGTCGATTCCTTGTATCGTAAATATATGGCACGGAGATGGCGTTTTTCAGGAGCTCCCTATCCGTATTGAAGATGTATTAGTAGACGAGATATTTTTACCTGAGGATGAGGATGACATCGGCTTTTCCTTCACTTCACTCGTGGAAATTCTAAAACAAGGGCGTTCTGCACTCACTCAATTTACAAGCGTTCCTCAAAGGACAATAGCAGCTCCTATTTATTTCACGCACCATTCGATCAATGCGGAAAACATACTGAAACTGACTTCATGTATTCTGATGACACCTGACAAACCTTCTTTCGATTTGACGGAACAGGATGTTTATTTTATGATCCAACGCGCACATACCAATGCTGATGGAGATGTACGCAATGATAGTATTTATATATTGACCTCGCAGTGTCATTATTTTATTTGGCTTAATGAGGATCAATCCGTCTCTCTCTTGACAAAAACACTAGATGAAGAAGCTGAATGGTGGGATATTACAGCATCCCCCCAGGAGGATTTAGTGGATTTACAACAGCACTGGCTGATGTTGTTAACCTGCATCAATGTAGCAGAACTTTACTTGCATAGTATCGAGGTGCGAGATGTACAACAAATTCTCCAGCATCCTACGATTCTGGATTTAGACGATGAACATGATGGATTGTGGGATGGTTCCAAATGCTATAGCTTCCGTCAAACCTATTTGGATGATGAAGGCGATAGGATACATGCTCGCATTGAAATTATGACGCCTGATGAAGCGTATTATTTTTATACGCTCGAAAATCAATCCTATGTTGCTCGCCACTATCAGCCTCCTAACGTTTTTGGTCGACAAGAGCTATCTTATTTAAACACGATTCAATGGGAAGCGTCCGAGCGATATTTTGAGAGATTCAAACAATTTATGTCTCAGAATTTTAAGATAGATTTAGGAACTAATTAAGGCAAGAAACGTTCTATTAATGATGAAGTCTATTCAACTATACATCTCTTTCACTCTCTGTAATAATGAGAGATAGCTAAACTTTTAATAGAAGGGAGGGAGATGTGGTCACGACCAACATCCAGCTACAATGAAATACGTGCTAAACTTTTTTAAAGGACTTATGATTGCCGTTGTTGTTATTTGTATTTCGTTTTATATGGTGACACAGTTATTTAATACGACTGAAAGAGAAGAGTCTGTGGTTATTGATGATCGTCCAAGTGTGGAAGAGTTTATCGGTGAGATTGCAGAGACCGCACGAGATCTTGGTGCTGACAATGACTTATATGCATCCGTGATGATTGCTCAGGCGATTCTAGAAAGTGAGCATGGGCAAAGTGGACTTGGCTCTGCCCCTAATTATAATCTTTTTGGAATGAAAGGCAGCTACCAAAATAATTCCGTCACACTCGAAACCACAGAGGATGATGGGTCAGGCAACCTTTCTACCATCATGGCTGACTTCCGCAAATACCCTTCCTATGAAGCATCCATGCAGGATTATGTAAAATTAATGCGTAATGGCGTGTCATGGAATAAAGATTTTTACGCAGGCGTTTTCAAAAGCAACACAACTACCTATACAGATGCGACGAAGTTTTTAACAGGCTCCTATGCAACTGATTCGGCTTACAATGAAAAATTAAATACATTGATCGCAAAATATGACCTTCAGCAATATGATAGCCCTGTAAAAGATAAGAAAACCATCACGGTGGCTGATGGAGATTCACTTATGAAGATTGCCGAAGCCTATAATGTGAAGGTGACATCACTTAAGCAGTGGAATCAGCTTCGAACAGAACGTCTTGAAGCAGGCCAGCAACTTAATATTTATCATTATTAACATAGAACGTCCATGACTCATCAAGGAGTATGGACGTTTTTTCTCATGAAACTAATTCGTTTGTCTAAACGTCTTAGTGTAAAAATACGGAAAGGATAGGAACACAGTGAAGCGTACACAATTGCTCAGTCTTCTCGCCGTTAACCTTATGCTATTGCCATTGATTCAGCTTAGCTACAACCTATATTTCACAACAAAAATAGCAGAGGGTTCCTTTTATCTTATTATTTTCCCTGCTGTTATTATTTTATCGAACCTCTTACTATGTTGTAGTCGGCAAAGAGTAGCAGCGTCTATCCATTGGACCTTTGTCTATGTGGGACAAGGCACCTCTATAGCCTGTTATTTTGTGTGGCATTATGGGCAACTAGAGCCCTATCCAGATATGCCCCCAGGTGAAGCAGTGTTTGATTTATGCATGAGTACATTTTTAATTGGGCTCTGGCAGTTTATCGTGTTAGCACTGATCCATCTCAGTACGTTTATCATCCTCAAGATGGGACTGACCTTTAAAAAAGCTTAACTAGTCTTCTGTGAGTTATATAAAGTACCTACTGCTAGTATGGTCGTGGCTAAATCCTGTCGATAGAGGGGATGTTTGGCATCTAGACTATTAATCGTTACTTCATTACCACCTAACGATGAATGGACATACAAATCATCACCCATGTATAGAGCAATATGACCTGGAAAATAGATTAAATCACCCTTCTGCATTCGGGCTTGCTCTATGTTAACGATAGGGAAGCCCTCTACTATTCGGGCATCACGATAAATATAGACACCGTTTAACATATAAGCCATTGAACATAAACCAGAGCAATCAATACCTAGTGGCGATTTGCCACCCCAGCGATAAGGGGCCGTTAAATAGCTGAGCGCTGTGTCCACTACATTTTCTCGGAACTGCTGCTCCGATAATGAATGTGCTGTTATTTTTGGTTGTAGCCATTTTGTTCGAACATACCCTATTTGTCCTGACACTAGCTGTACAGCTGACCATTCTTCAGGTACTGCTTCGTCTGACATAACACGAATGGAAGAGCCTCTTACAAGCGTTAGCAGCTTTGTACTTTGAATACGTGGCTGCTGCAAAACATCTGCAAAGCTTTGACACACTACATACTGTGCATCTTGTTGCCATGTAGATGCTAGTGCTTCCTCTTGCAGTAAGTCTGCCTTCTGACAATAACCCTCATAACGATAGGCCGTTTGAATAGAAACCCAATCTTCATTGACATCCCTGATGATCTCTACGGTCATCCCATAAAGCACTTCATCGACTAATTCAGAAGCTTTATCTGGCATGGCATGCAAGCTAGCAATCATGGCTGTAACGATAGCCTTCATCCTTCTCCCCCTTCCGCTTCACCAGCTGGTCATAGACAACTTTTGATAGACGACCAATGAGTTGGCGCGCCTGATCATTGTCCGTTACATTTGTTATAAAAACACCCATACTATAATCGACTGCATTCGTGTAAAATATCCCCACATCATGATCGACTGTATCCAGTCCGCCTGTTTTATGTGCCAGCCTCACATCCTCTACTAGATAGCGCTTTAGGGAGTCATGTATACGCTGACGGCTTAAAATATCAATGACTAGTTTATTGTAGGTAGGCGTTAAAAGCTCTTGCTGATAGATACGCGTATAAAGATGCACCATATCCCTTGCTGATGTGCGATTATCTATGCCCTTTGCTAGCCGCTCCACATCCATCATTTTTCGCTGTAGCAGTGTGTCCTGTAATCCGATATGCTGAAAATAGTCATTCAAATATTCCATGCCAACTACATCGATTAAGACGTTCGTAGCTGTATTATCGCTAGTAATAATCATCCACAATAGCAGATCATAGAAAGTGCTTTGTGTAAGTCTTTGTTCACTAATCACACTAAAATCCACCCAGTCAGTTGGTGAAATCGTGAGCGTAGAATTAAGTGATAATTTGTTTTTCTCTATATATGAGAGCAAGGCTAACAGAATCGGCACTTTGATTAAACTTGCACTTGAAAATGAAGTCTCTAGCTGATGACTGATGAGCAACTGATTCGTTGTTAGATTTTTAATAAACAAATGTACGTTGTAGGGCGATTCTTGAATAAGTGTAGTAATTCTCTGCTCCATAAACCACCTATCCAACTACATGGATACGCTGATTGTCCGCATCCATCTTGACGCTTCTTCCTAAAGGAAGCGACATCGTTGGTAAACAATGACCACATGCCAAATCTGCAATCATAGGCTTCCCTAAAGGCACTAGAATTTCTTGAAAAATAGTTTGTAAGGATAAGCTGTGAGCTGGCTTTTCGGGATTTTCAGGTTCGCAATTTGTCCAAGCGCCCAATAAAATGCCTGCCACGTCATCTAGCTTTCCTGCCAGTTTTAATTGTGTCAGCATACGATCCACCCGTTGCTCCGTTTCATCGATATCTTCTAAAAACAGAATCTTACCTCGTGTATCAATTTCATAGGGTGTGCCAAGTGAAGCTGTCACTAATGTTAAATTACCACCGATAAGTTGACCTGAAGCGCTCCCAGGAACCAGTGTGGACATGGGCTGGTGAGAGGGATTTTTTAAGTAATACGCCTTTCTTTCATTCTCCATAATCAGCTGAATGAACGACTGCCAAGTATAGTCATCCATCTCCTGTCTAATAAATTCTGTGGATGGCATCGGCGTATGATAGGTTACAAAGCCACATAGCTGATTAAAAGCTATATGTAGAGCGGTCACATCACTATAGCCTGCAAATACTTTGGGATTGGCACTTATCAAGTCAAAGTCTAATTGGGCTAAAATTTTCGTCGCACCATAGCCCCCACGTATACAAAAAATACCATCAATCATTGGATCATCAAACATACGATGAACATCTGCTACCCGTAATTCATCTGTGCCTGCTAAATAGCCATGTCTTGCGTGACAGGTCTCCCCAACGACCACATTGAGCCCTAGCTTTTCGATACTAGCAATAGCAGGTTGCAGCTTTTCGGGTGGCGTTGCTCCAGAAGCACTAATAAGACCAATTGTGTCACCGTTTTTCAATGCCTTTGGACAAATCATATCTTTTCCTCCCTTTTCAGTGAAGTACGATAATGGGCCAGTTCCTCTTCATTGGCTAAAATAAAATGACCTTCCTCTATTTCAACAAATGAGGGGGGATTTTCCTCATAGCGATGCTGTGACGGATCATACACTTCTACAACTTTCTCCCGCTCTTTATAGGGATTCGGCTCTGGTACTGCTGATAATAAAGCCCTTGTATAAGGATGCAGCGGATGAGCGAAAAGCTTTTCTGTTTCCGCTAGCTCCACAATCTTCCCCTTATAAATGACTGCCGTACGATCCGTAATAAAACGGACAATCGATAAATCATGGGCAATAAATAAATACGTTAAATGATTTCGCTGTTGAAGGCTTGCTAATAAATTTAATACTTGCGCTCGAATGGATACGTCTAAGGCGGATATTGGCTCATCTGCAATGATAAACTCTGGCTCCATCACTAACGCACGAGCAATGCCAATACGTTGGCGTTGACCTCCTGAAAACTCATGCGGAAAGCGGCTTGAGAACTCTGGAAGTAGCCCAACGTCCAATAACGCATCGCGCACCTTTTGTTGCCGCTCTGCCTCATCTTTATATTTTTTCGAAGGGTATAAGCCCTCTGAGACAATATAATCTACTTTTGCTCGTTCATTCAGAGATGCCATAGGGTCCTGGAATATCATTTGGATTTTTTGCGTAATTTCTCTATCCCAATCTTTCGGGATTTTCCCCTGAATACTTTTACCATGGTACAAAATTTGTCCCTCTGTGACCTCATTGATGCGCATAATCGCTCGACCAATCGTTGTCTTCCCTGACCCTGACTCACCTACAATGCCAAATGTTTCGCCTTTAAAAATTTGAAAGCTGACATCATCAATGGCTGTAAACTTATTTTTTCCTTTCCCAAAAACAACAGATAAATTTTTTACTTCTACAAGCACCTCTTTATCAGTCATTCGCATACTGCCTCCCCTCTGCAAAAAATGCTTGTAAGGCAGCTGGAGGCTCTACCTTTGGTGCAAGTGGGTCTAATAACCATGTACGAGCATAGTGGGTATCACTGACCTGAAAAAAAGGTGGCCGCTCGATAAAGTCAATTTTCAATGCATATGGATTTCGTGGGGCAAAGGCATCTCCCTTTATTTCCTGAAAAAGATTCGGAGGTGTGCCCTTGATGGAATACAATTGTTCCCCTTTTGAGCCAAGCTGTGGTAAGGAGGAAATAAGCGCCCACGTATAAGGATGCTTACTATGAAAGAAAATTTCATGTGTTTCCCCAACCTCGACGACATCACCCGCGTACATCACGGCAATACGGTCAGCCACTTTTGCGACTACGCCTAAATCGTGCGTAATATAGACGATTGTTAAGCCGTATTTTTGCTGAAGACTTTTTAAGAGCTGTAAAATTTGTGCCTGAATGGTTACATCCAAAGCTGTTGTGGGCTCATCACATATTAAAATATTCGGCTTACACGCAATGGCAATCGCAATAACGATACGTTGGCGCATCCCTCCTGAAAATTCATGCGGGTATTGCTTATAGCGCTTTTGCACATCGGTAATGCCGACATCTGTTAACAGTTTTAGTGTTTCTGTATAGGCTTCCTTACCTCTTAATCCTTGATGCATAACCACACATTCTTCAATTTGCTTTCCAATGGTTTTGAGCGGGTTTAACGATGTCATCGGATCCTGTGTCACCATCGCTATTTCCTTGCCACGAATCCCTAGCCATTCTTGCTCTGTTGTGAATTTGCCTAAATCCTGTGCATTGTAAATAATTTGTCCCTGCTTAATACGACCATTTTTATCGAGCAAGCCCATAATGGATTTCATCAGCACGGATTTACCCGAACCTGATTCACCCACAATGGCTAAGCTCTCTCCCTTGTAAAGGTCGAGTGAAATACCGCGAATCGCTGTTAAAATTCGACCACGTAGCGTAAACTGAATCACTAAATTTTGGATGCCTAATATGCTTGATTTTTTCAATGTCACTCGCTTCCTCTCCTTATACATGGTTTTTCGGATCTGCTGCATCTGCAAAGGAATTACCAATAATATAAAATGCGATCGTAATAACGCTTAGCACAATACTCGGGAAAATAAGCTGATACCGTAGATCTGGTGACATCATAAGGACACGTCCTTCATTAATTAAATTTCCTAAGGATGGCTCACTGATCGGAAGCCCTAAGCCAATATACGTCAAAAAGACTTCGGCCCCAATTGCAAAGGGTATCGCTAAGCTCATGCGGAGCATAATGACAGAAATTAAATAAGGTAATAGATTTTTTAGGATAATACGATAATCAGGTGTGCCTAAGCACTTCGAGGCTAGATTGTATTCGCGGTCACGCAAAATAACAATTTGATTGCGGATAAACCTCGCCATTTCCACCCATCCCGTAATACACATGGCAATAATAATTGTTGAAATACTTGGCCGTAAGATATAGGACATTAAAATGAGCACAATGGTTGTGGGGATATTATCGACAACATTATAAAGCTGTGTAATAGGCGCTTCTAATTTCCGTGAAAAGCCCCATAGCGTGCCAATTGTAATGCCCACCACTGCCTCCACTAAGGCGACAACACAGCCAATAAAAAGTGAGGTTCTCGTCCCCGCCCAAATACGAGACCATAAATCCTGACCGATTGAATTCGTGCCAAACCAAAATTCTGCACTAGGTGCAATATTACGTGCCTGCATCCCTGTTTGTTCATCCAAGTAAATTTCAGTTGGTGATTTTTGCGCAGGTAAATAGGGCTGTAGAATCGTAAAGCCAACAATGATGATCACCCCAACTAATAAAAAAACGGCTAGTCGATTTTTCAAAAAGGATTGCCATGTAGATCGCCAATAAGAATAATTTGAATAGCCCGTTTCCTCCGCCTGTTTTGCGTCCACTTCGGCAAATTCAAATAGGGTTTCACGTGATTTATTTGAAATATTATTGATTTCATCTGTATACATCCCCATTAACGTACACCCCCTCCCTTGCCTAATTTAATACGAGGGTCGACAAGTGCCATGGCAATATCCCCTAAAATAAGGCCAATGATACCAAGGGAAGAGAACACTAACACTAGGCCTTGCACAATCGTATTATCCTGTCGCTGAATAGCATCCACAAGTAAGCCCCCCATCCCTGGAATGGAATACAACGACTCTATATAAATCGAGCCTGTAATCGTAAACAGAATCGTTGCAGGTAAATATTGTGCCATGGGAATAAAGGCATTACGTAATACATGCTTGAACATCAGTGTCCGCTCCTTTACGCCCTTTGCCCTAGCCAGCTTAATATAGTCCTTGTTCAGTTCATCCACCATATAGCGTCGCATCCACATCGCGTAGGAGGCAGTTGGCGCCAATGCCATTGACGTAAGTGGAAGAATCCAAGTAATCGGCCTGTATTCATCAAACAGCATCGGTAATTGAAAGAGTTCTGTAATATACATTTGAATAACTAAGTAATAAACCGCTGCAGGGACTGCAACAACAAATACGATATAGCCTGTCCCAAGTCGATCCAGCCAACGTCCCTTACGATAGGCCATCATTATTCCTAACGGCACACCAATCAGGAGTGATAAACCGACTGCTCCTAAACCAAAGAGCAGAGAATACGTGATTTTATCTGCAATAATCGTCACTACTGGGACATCGGTACGATAAGTCACTGATTTACCCAAATCCCCCTGCAGTAAATTCTTGTAAAAATTCCCTAGTTGGACAAGGATTGGGTCTCGCAAGCCCAGATTTGTTAAGTAAATTTCCTGCTGAGCAGGTGACATTTTATCAGCTGCCGCTCCTAAATAGCCTTCCTCTGGCATTAGCCGTAATAATGAAAAGACAATGGTGATGATAATAAAAAGGGTTAAAACGGATTGTAATAGTCGTTTTCCTATATACTGCAACATCGCGCCATCCTCCTTTGTCAAAAAGACGAAAGGAGATGCCGACTATTCTTTTCGGTATCTCCTTTTCATCTACGAAATTCTACTACTTTTCAGCATTGGCTAGTGCTTCCGCACGTTCTTGCTCCCACTCTGCAAGCGCTTTTTTAAATTCTTCATTACTCATTGGCTTTTCTAGCACTTGCTGGCCTTTAAATTTCTCTGCCGTTACACCAAATGGCGAATATTGCGCCTCGAATGGATTTAATTTAGATGCCATATAGCCACTACCACCAACTGAATATGGAATAACAAAGGCTTCCTCAATTAAAAACGCTTCTGCCTTCGCAAATAGCTCATAGCGTTTGGCTGTGTCAATTGTTTCTTTCGCTTGATCCACAAGATTTTGATAAGTTGTTTTACCATTCGCCTCTTTATAGCCCTCTGCTAATTCTGGTTTATTGTAAGTACCATCGACTGTGAAAGGATCTGTATACGTAGATGGATCTGCAAAATCAGGACCCCAGTTCGCCTCTAAGAGGGCAAATTTACCTGGACGACGTACCTCTGATAAGAAGCCTGTCGATGGACCAGCCTCTACAATAATGTCGACATAATCTGTCCCTAGTAGTTTTTCCATTTGCTGCTCGACTACTTGAGAGCGATTAGCCCAATCTGGCATACCAGCGTTATAAGGCATTAAAACCTTTACAGGGAATGTGGCCTTACCTGCTAACGCTGTTTTTGCCTTTTCTTTATACTCTAGGGCCAGCTCTTTATTGAAGGAATCCTCATTGGAAATGGATGTAAGGGGTGCTAGTTGTGTATAATCCACTCCTTCCACATCAACAAAGTTTTTCGGTGTAATGGTATTGCTCAGCAAATCTGCTGGATTATATGGCTCAACCGTTAGCATCGCGGAGACACGGTCAAGCGCATGGAATAAGGATTTGCGGAAATCTTTATTATTGACGGCGATTTTCCAGTTATCAGGCTCGTATTGTGCGTCAAATTGTGGGTTGAAGTTGAGTGCATAAAAGTAGGTATAGAAGTTATTTTGTGTTTGACGAACCTGAGATTTTTTCTTTTCATCTTTAAACCATTCATCAATGATGGAGGTCGGGATACTAGCCGAATCGATTTCGCCACGTAAAAAGAGCTCAGGCGCCACAGTTGCCGCTTCTTTATTGTATTTATAGCGAATACGGTCAATCAGCACCTTGTCTTTATCCCAGTACGTTTCATTTTTCACAAGAACGCGTTCATTTTGTGGCTCAAATTTATCTAAAATATAGGCACCGTTATAGAGGAAGTTTTCACGTGTTGTGCCAAAATCCTCTTCCTTTTCCGCAATGAACTTGCCATTCACAGGGAAGAAACAAACATAATTCAACATAGAAAGAAAATAGGGTGTCGGCGCCTCTAAAGTATATTCTACTGTATGTTCATCTAGCGCCTTTATGCCTACTTCCTTGAAATCGTTCATCTCGCCATTATAGAAGGCTTCCCCATTTTTCACCACCGTCGCAATCCAAGCTGTCGACGATTCATTTTTAGCATCAAGCACATAGTGTAAGCCATCCACAAAGTCTTGTGCCACAACATCTGCATATTCCTTGCCCTCATGTGTCACCCATTTTGCGTCATCACGCAATTTGAATGTCCACACCGTAGCATCCTCATTCGCAGACCACTCTTTCGCTAATCCTGGCTGGACCACCCCATAGTTGTCATATTCAATGAGCCCATCCACCATATTCGCAGCTACCGCAAATTCATTTGTTTCTGACGTCTTTAAATAATTTAACGTTTTAATTTCCCCTGAATACACCACTCGATATTCCGATGCTTTTTCACTCGCTGATTTGTCATTACAGGCTACACAAAATAATACGACCAGACATACGAACAGCAACCAATATTTTCTCACAAGCATCCCCCTAGTCATCTTTTTATAATGAAAATCCTATTGGTAGGATGGATTGCATCTTCAATAGGATCATTCAAACATAAGCTAGGTCTGTCTAAATTGACCATCTATCGATGAAATGAACAACGGTACATACTCATTGTCACAGTTATGAGATTAAATTGTCGGTTCTATCAACTATCAAACCACTCAGACAGCGTGTCCCACTGCTTTTTGAGCGGGTCCACCACTTTTTTGGTCACTTCTCACCTTTCATGAATTAGAATCCTCACTTGATGTAAAAGCTCCCACTAAACCTTTCCATCATGTTAAAAATTGCAGGACACGCAGCACCTCATAAAAATCATGGGTCATGAACTCCACGGTATTATGCGGTTTGAATTTGGCATTTGGATAAAATGAATTACGATAGGCTCGTGTATGATCACGATAAATAAGCTCTACCCTAAAGTGTTCTGGCAACGTTACCTGTAATGCGGTACGAGGAACCTTCATAGAAGACTCTACCAGTCGCTTGGTTTCCATGATAGTTAGTTGTGGACTGACACTAATCGTCGCATTGCCGATTCCTTCCTTAGTAGCAAATGTGACAATGTGTTCGTTTACGGTTGGAATCTCTTCTGTCAACCCCACATCCCCACTCACAAAGGACACAGGAACACCGTGTAAGGCTGCTGCATAGGTATTGATCAGAAATTCACTCGCATATTCGCCATTGATTTTGACATCCGCGTATGTGCAAAGTGTATGGGCTAGTGGGTTACGCTCACTGCCACCCTTGCTGTGATAGCCGATAAAAATAGCACGATCGAAGCTTTTATCGAGACCCGCTACCATACACATAGGGTCGTATGTCCAGCCACGGATAACTTTACAGTTGATTGGTAAATTGGAAATGTCTAGATTGCGGGCTGAATCATGTGCGTCCTTTACTAAAATTTCGGTTGCGCCCCCCGCTATCGCTCCTTCAATGGCAGCTTCTACTTCACGTGTCATTTGTCTTTGGAAAAACTGATAATCAGGTGCGTTTAACTCGGTCTCACTCCACGAAGTTGTACCTGTAATCCCTTCAATATCTGCACTAATATAAACTTTCATAGAAATCGAAACTCCTTTACATGGTGATTTTGAATTGTTGCGTGTACTGCTCCGTAATGCGCTGCCTGTGCTTGAACACGTCTAGCCCATGCCACATTGCCATAATCATAATGCCACCATTCCTCCGCATAGTTCGTAAATCCAGCAAGTGTCATACAGTTATACAGCAAACGTCGGTACTGACAGGCAAGCGGATTTTCATGCGTATGTTGTTCAAAATAACGGGTCGCGGATTTTTCATTCATTTCATCAAACGCTGTCCCAAGATCGAGGGCTTTACCATGAACATCAGCCAGTGTTACATCGATGGCACCCCCTGTTAAATGGTGGGCTAAATGGGCTGCATCTTTACTTGGAAATGCTACATATTTTTTGGTCGCCTGCACAATCTCTTGTGATGTTAACTGCGGCATCCTTTTTGCTAATTGCTGAGAAAAATGGCTAAACAAATGCTGCTGTACTTGAAATGGACGATAGCCATCATAAAGTAATAAGCAATACTCTTGAGGTAATAATGTTAACACCTGTTGCAAACGCTCATAGACTCCTTCTCTTACATGAATAACTCGTAAACTATTAGAAATCTGTTGCTGATAGTAGATGGGT
Organism: Lysinibacillus sp. AR18-8; assembly: GCF_001705465.1. Lineage (NCBI taxonomy): Bacteria > Bacillati > Bacillota > Bacilli > Caryophanales > Bacillaceae > Lysinibacillus > Lysinibacillus sp. AR18-8. The sequence goes on along the minus strand of NZ_MDGU01000013.1, from coordinate 14,011 downwards.
TCCATAAATATCCTAGGATGAGCACCTGTAAGCTGGATAAGCGGCTCATTGTTTTCACAGACAACTGGTGATGGCGAGGGGCTTCCATTTAGAGAGGGTGCTATCGGTTGAAAAAGGTTCATAATAACAGAACCCTCCTTTAAATAGTTAGATAATTCAGTTTTTTAAGTTGAATGTTATCATATCTCTCTACCATTGACTAGATAAAAAAAGAATAATTACAAAATAATGGATATATTCTTACAATGATACATATTCCAGCAATTGACGGGTCGAAAAACCACTTATATCCTCTAATTAAGAATTTTATTCATCTTATAGCTCGCTCATGCTAAAAAATTAACGAAACCTGTTTGGTGGCCTAAAAAAAGCCATTGAAACACAATTGCTGTTTCAATAGCCTTTTCTTTTATGCCTGTTGAAAGGAATAAGCTTGCACTGTATGTCCATTGCGGCCAGTTGTTGTCTGTGCCTGGGATAATGAATTTAGTATCGCTTCCTCTGTCGCTTCCGCTGCGGCTGTAAACAGTTGATTCATGATGGGATGATCCTCACGAAGCTGAGTTCTAGTCTCAATAAGCTGATCAGCGGTATGAGGAATACAATGTGCCGTCGTGAAGCCAATCACAATATCGCCACTACCATGTGAAAAATGACTGCCTGTCCGTCCTAAACCGATACCACAGCGTTTAATGACACGTGTTAATTGTCGACTACTTAGCGGGGCATCTGTCGCAAGGACAATGATAATGGAGCCATCTGTTGGTGATAGAGTAGATTGGTTTTGCATAGTTGAGACTTTGTAATGCTCAGCTAAAAACTCCCTGTCTTGTCCAAAGTTACTAAGAACTAGGCAGCCTACTGTATAGTTCACTTCATTTGATTCTACTTTGACGATGCGAGAGGAAGAACCAATTCCTCCTTTGTAGCCGAAACACATCATCCCTTTTCCTGCACCAACAGCGCCTTCCTGTGCCGTCTTTGTAGAGGCTTGGCGAATGGCTTCTATGGCATGCGCAGGTGTTACTGGACAAGCTCGAATCGAATTAAGATAACTATCATTACACTCGCCCACAACGAGATTAATGGTTCCTGTTGTCAGTCCAATGTCTTCATTCCTATCAAGCATATAGCTTAATGTACCTTGTGTCACAGCGGGCACGCCAAAAGTATTGGTTAACATAATGGGCGATTCCAGTACACCTAGTTCATTCACTTGCACAAGTCCCGTTGTTTTCCCAAAGCCATTTAGTACATAGCTTGCCGCTGTTACCTTTTGCTGAAATACATTGCCTCCATGCGGTAAAATAGCTGTAACGCCTGTACACGCATAGGCCCCATTCTGATCTAATGGCTCATCCAATGTCACATGCCCCACTTGAACTCCTTCTACATCGGTGATGCAGTTTTTCTGACCAACTGGTAACACACCAATTTCAATGCCCAATTGTCTTACTTTTCCCTGCATATTATGCATCCTCCTGAATCGCCATTAACACAGCAGCCTGTGCATGGATAGCCGTTGTATCAAACACGGGAATGCTGACATCCTCCTGCTGAATCAGTAAGCCGATTTCCGTACAGCCCAAAATTACCCCTTGCGCCCCCGCATGTACAAGCTCCTCTATCACTTGGCTATAGTACGTTTTAGATGCTGGTACAATGGTACCAAGACACAATTCATCGTAAATAATTCGGTTTACTTCCATTCGGTCGTTGCTGTCAGGCACAATCACCTCTATGGCAAAGCTTTCTACCCTTGCCTTATAAAACGCTTGCTCCATTGTGTACTTTGTGCCAAGAAGCGCTATTTTCTGTAACCCCGCTTCTTTGATTTGCTTAGCTGTGGCATCCGCAATATGTAAAATAGGGATGGTTATAGCAGACTCGATAACATCAATGACCTTATGCATTGTATTGGTACAAATGATGACTAGGTCTGCGCCTGCCCGCTCAAGTGCTTGTGCAGCTTGAGCTAGAACCTCACCTGCTTTGTCCCACTCCCCGTTAGCTTGAAAATGCTCAATTTGCTGGAAATCTACACTAAACAAAATACATTTCGCAGAGTGTAGGCCCCCTAGCCTATGTTTAACCTGTTCATTGATAAGTCTGTAATATTCAGCAGATGACTCCCAGCTCATCCCACCGATTAAGCCGATTGTTTTCATGTCTACATCACTCCTTTTTCTATTATTATACGCCTCCCTCACACAAAAATAAGAGAATTTTCCAAAAATAATATACAAGGATTGGAAAATAGTAGATAAAATGAGTTTTCTCAATTAATAAATTATAAATATCAAAATTTTAGTATAATTCATTATTTTAGAAAAGTTGATTTTTAATAAAAAAACAGTGTAGACTAAAGCGTATTGTGAAAGGAGGACAACTTATGGAATGGATCTCAACAATAGTTGACAGTGGAAATAATATTTTATGGACATATATCCTCATTATCTTACTTTTAGCAGCAGGACTATATTTTTCATTCGGTACGAAGTTTGTACAGATTCGTCTTTTTCCTGAAATGTTTCGTTTAATTGTAGAAAAAAGAGAGGGCGATTTGGGGGTTTCTCCGTTCCAAGCCTTTACCATTAGTGCTGCTTCACGTGTCGGCACAGGAAATATTACAGGGGTAGCCTTAGCCATTGGTGTAGGCGGTCCTGGTGCAGTATTTTGGATGTGGATAATCGCGATTTTAGGGATGGCCACTGCCTTCATTGAAAGTACCTTAGCACAGGTCTATAAAGTGAAGGATGGCGATACATTCCGTGGTGGGCCCGCCTACTATATGGAGAAAGCATTAGGTCAGCGAAAGCTTGGCATTATTTTTAGTATTCTATTAACATTAAGCTTTGGCTTTATTTTTAATGCTGTGCAATCCAACACAATTGCTACTTCAGTCGGCGAAGCCTTCGATGTAAATCCAAAGATAATCGGAGCTATACTTGTCATTTTAACTGGATTAATTATTTTTGGTGGTGTCCATCGAATTGTAAAGGTGACACAAGTTCTTGTTCCAGTTATGGCTATCTTCTATTTACTTGTAGCTCTTTTTGTAGTGGTGACTAATTTATCGGAAATCCCACATGTTTTTTCATTAATTTTCACTCATGCATTTGGCCTACAGGAAGCTGCTGGTGGCGCAATTGGGGCAGCAATCATGCAGGGCGTACGTCGCGGTTTATTTTCCAATGAAGCAGGGATGGGGAGTGTACCGAATGCTGCTGCGACTGCTAATACTTCGCATCCTGCTAAACAAGGACTTGTACAAAGCTTAGGTGTCTTTTTTGATACGATTATGATTTGTACAGCCACTGCCTTTATCATTATTTTAGCGGGCTTATATGATAAAGGTGAGAGTGATGGTATTATTTTGACGCAAAATTCTTTAGCTGTTCATGTTGGTGATTGGGCTCCTTATTTTATTGCCATCTCCATCATTTTCTTCGCTTTTAGTTCGATTATTGGTAATTATTATTATGGTGAATCCAATATTGAATTTATGGATGCCCATAAAGCTTGGATGTTTTGCTATCGAATTTTAGTGTTAGTTATGGTCATGTTCGGCTCCATCGCACAGGTACAGCTTGTATGGAATCTCGCTGACCTCTTTATGGGGCTGATGGCGCTTATCAATATCGCCATCATTATGATGCTCGGTAAAATTGCCTTCCTCGTGCTAGACGACTTTACTGAGCAACGTAGAGCAGGAAAAAATCCTGTCTTCTATGCAAAATCAATCCCAACCTTAAAAAATACAGACTGTTGGGAAGAAGAAGATCGATAAAATACTGAACGCCACTTCTAAAATTAGAGTGGCGTTTTTTCGATATTTAAATAAATGGTAATTTTATAAAAAACGGTTACTTTGCTCTACTAGTAATCAACACTTAACGCCACCCCAAAATTTTGGAGTGGCGTTGTGCTTTAATATTTAAACTGACTAATCAGTAGCTTTAATTCATCCGCCATATGTGCGAGTGCTTGCGCAGAGGCATTGATTTCCTCCATTGAGGCTAATTGCTCCTCTGTTGATGCCGCTACATCCTCAGACGCCGCTGCATTGCCTTTCGCGGAGAATGCCAAATCTTCTGTTACTGCTGCTACCTCTTGAACACCTGCAGACATCTGTTCAGAGGCTGAGGAGACCTCCTCCATTTTAGGGGTAATCTCATTCATACTTGTCATAATGACTTGGAATTTTGCAATGGCTTCATCGGAAATATGCAATCCACTTTGCACATCCTCTGTAACCTTCGCCATAATACTGACAGATTGCTCCGTTTCTTGCTGAATCCCTCGGATAAGCTCAAATATTTGTTTAGCTGATTCCTGTGATTGCTCTGCAAGCTTACGCACTTCGTCTGCCACGACTGCAAAGCCTTTCCCATGCTCTCCTGCTCTCGCTGCTTCGATAGCTGCATTTAAAGCTAGTAAATTTGTTTGATCTGCAATGCTTGTAATCACATCTAAAATGGATGTAATTTGCTGAGAGCGTTCATGCAATGTCTGGATTTTCGCATTGGAGTCTGCTACGGATAAATGAATGGATTGCATTTGATTCTTTGTATTTTGAACAGCTTGTCCGCCTTCATCCGCCTGTAATGTCGCATGCTGTGAAAGGTCCGTCACAGCGGAGGAGATTTCAGCAATATGCAGAATGGCAGTAGAAAGCTCATGTAAAGAAGCTGCATTTTTATTGGCACTAATCGTTTGAGAATCAGCACTTGTTGCAACATCCTGAATGGAAATCGCCACTTTTTCTGTTGCAATGCTTGTCTGATTGGCATTGGCAGTTAGCTCTTCTGCTGAAGAAGCAACCTCCTCTGCATTTTGTTCAATTTTTTGAATTAGTGTCCGTAAGCTTTCTTGCATATCATTAAAGGCTTGTCCTAATTGGCCAATCTCATCTTTTGACGTAATCGTTACCATTTCCGTGAGATCCCCTTTGCTGATCGTAACCGCACTATCCTTTAAGGCTTTAATTGGTTTAATGACAGCCCTCATTACAAAATAAAAAATGATGGAACTGATAATAATTGCTGCTATGAGGACTAGAATCGTATGGTATAAAATCGAGGAAGCAGACTCATCAATTTCTTCAGCAAAAATCGTTCCTGTTATTTTCCAATTTGTCAGTTCATTTGTCGTATAGAATAATAGACGATCATCACCATTAAAGACATATTCATACGTACCTGATGGACTTTCATACATTTTATCAAGGAAACTTTCTTTCAGCTCCCCTCCCGCTTCAAGTGTAGGATGTGAAATGACCATCTTGTCTTCTCCAAAAATTGAAGGATACCCATTTTTTCCGATTCGAATTGAATCAGCAATTTTTTGAAGATCGGTTAATTTAATATCGATTGCCACAACTCCAGCATGATCCTTCGTCTGCTTAGCAACTGTTACCACCATATCACCCGTCCCCGCATCCTTGTAAGGGTTGGTGATTAAGGTTTCACCTTTTAAAGCTGTCGCCTCTTTATACCAATCTCGATCTAATGGATTATAGTCTGCACCATTCAATTTTGGCTCCTGTGTAAATCGACCGTCATTCATGCCAATATAAACACTCAATACATCTGCATTAAGCTTTGTATATTGCTGAAATTTAGCCACAATCGAAGCTTGTGCTTCTTCATATTGACGCGCATCTATTTCACTACTAAATACATTGATGTCACTCATTTTCTCACTAATTGTTTTGTCAATGAGCTTATTTAAAATGCCTACACTTTCATTGGCACTAAATAAAATTTCTTCTTCAATCGAGTCTTTTGCAGATAAATAAGACAAACTCCCAACAGATATGACAGGGATAAGTAATACTAGCGCGAATAGCGTATAAAGCTTGCCCTTAAAACTGCTAAATAGTTTCTTCATATATCAATCTCCTTTTGATTTTTTCTAAACCTCTCCCTCTCTTTATCTGCTTAACATTTCTCCCAAAGCTTTTATCGGACGAAAAAAATTTTTTCTAACATTTTTACGATTTTCATATTATTCAGGCTTTACCGACAAATAAAACCCCTGTAACTAGACAGGGGTCAATTGAATTTAGTATTTAAACGATTGAATGGATTCTTGCAGGTCTATTGCCATCTTTGCTAGATGGGTAGAGGCTGCTGCTACCTCCTCCATAGCTGCATTTTGTTCCTCTGAAGAGGCTGCAACACTTTGCACATGATGGCTTGATTTTACCGACACTTCACTCATATAGTCCATTTCCTGCACTAACTTTTCAATATCTTGATGAATTGCTTGAATGGCTGCCGTTACTAGCTCGGTCTGTGCTTGTACATCATTAATGGCATCATCAATTTGTATAAAGTTATCCCTTGCCACATTAACCTTTTCACGACCTACATGGACAGAATCATTACTATTAACCATATCTTCCTCGATAATCCTCGTGCTATCTGTAATTTGGGCCACTACTTTTTCAATATCGACTGCAGCAAGATTTGACTCATCTGCTAGCTTGCGGACTTCCTCTGCCACTACTGCAAAGCCTTTCCCATGCTCCCCGCTCCTTGCGGCTTCAATAGAGGCATTGATTGCTAGTAAATTGGTCTGTGTCGCTATACTCTTAATGACATTTACTGCTGATACAATCGCCGCTGTATTGTCATCTAAATCTTGCACACGTGTATTTAGCTCACTTGTGTTAGTAGAGATTTCATTCATTTGCGCTGTAACATCATGTACCGAAGAACGACCTGTTTGTGCCATATTTTTCGTGTTGACTGTTGCTTGATTCACGCTTTGTATGCTTGTAGAAATATCATTCATTTTCTTCAAGATATGGGCAGATAAATTTCGTACATCACTTGTTAATGTATCCTGCTGATCAATACCTTGTGCAATATCATGAATAGATTCTGTTACCACCTCTGTCGCCTGTGTAACCTCCATGCTACTCGCTGTTAGCTGTTCGGATGTTGCGGCAACTTGCTCAGAGGAGTTTCCGACTTGTTTCATCATCAGTCGAAGCTTTTCTGACATACTATTGAAGGAATCGGCTAAGTGCGCAAACTCATCCTTGGTTTTAAATTGTAAATGCGTATGCAAATTCCCTTCCGAAAACTTATCCATTTCAACTACTGTTTGTTGAATATTTTTTGCGATCCGTCTACCAAATAGTGTTGCGATGATAATGCTTATAAGTAGAGAAATAGCCACTAGAATCATAATTTCCAGGCCACTTCTTTCCCCTTTTTGCTTGGTAGCCTCAATATGAGCCTGCATATCTTCTTGCTGAGCTGTTGCCATCGTTTTTCCAAAGACAACCAATTTCTGAGAGCCCTCACCTAAAATCGGTAAAGCCATTTGTTGTGCTTGCTGATGATCCCCTCGCTGATAAAGAGGCACAATCTGCCCATCTATAGCCTTTTCCCAGTCGTCAAGCTGCGATAAAAATTGATCAAAATCTTGATTACTATCGCCTACTTCTTGAAGTCGATTAATCGACGTATGTAAGGTATTTCGGATTTCATGATGATTGTTGAGCATTTCTTCCTTGCCATATAACATATACCCACGAATAGCCGCATTCGCTCGTACGGTTTGGAACGAGATATCTTGATATAAATGGATTAATTCCGTATTGTCTTCGATTTCTGCTAATGTCTGATTATTATTATTCAAGTAGTACATAGCAATCCCTGATATAAGCAGTAAAAAGACGAGGACAATACCAAAAGCAAATTGCAATTTCCGTTCCACAGTTAGTCTCATATGATTCCCTCTATTCTTCTATAATCCACTTGAGTATAGCCTACCTAAACCTATTAGCCTATAAAATCTATGCTCCTCCTCCTAAACTATCGCTAAAATTTAACAATAATGAGAATTTCGCATCTAATCTATTGACAATAATATCCACTATTTTACTAGTTGAAATAGGAAGTAATCATTTGGAAACCATAGAGATAACACCAAAAGAGCGGAAGAAGTAGGAGCATTTTCAGAAAATGACCTCTTTTTTCTAAAAACTCTCGAATGCCTGAAGTCAGCATCATCGCACTCAGTAATAGTAAGCTATGTTGAGCCCCATAAATCTGCATAGAGAATGTGATGACCAAGGGCAGGATGGCTGGATAAATAGAATCTGCTAGTGATCTTTTTTCCCTCGTATTGGAGGGAATGCTTTCTTTCTCTGTGGATTTAGCGGCTATTAGTTTCTTTACAAGCATATAGACAAGACCAAAAAATAAAATTGTATAAACAATAAATAATAGCCACGACATTTTGCTTTTCTCATTTAACAAATGAAAATAATCCTCAGCTTCTTGTGCTTGCAGTACATAATACAATCCTGTTTTTTGATCCATTAGGAAGAATCGTTCATCCTCGACTATTACTTTCAAGGCCGTTTCCTTGCCATTATGGAAGTGTATGTATAAATCACTTACTGCTTCATGGTCTGCTGGTCGACTGCTAAGGTCCTTTTTAGTTTGTAAAACTTGCTGAAGGCGATCTGTATCTTTCACCTCATAGCGGTCGACGTAGAATACTTGCTTTAATGGATATAAATATTGCTCTTTGCCATTACTTCCAGACAAATACCAAGCCTCTTTAATTGATTGAATGGGAGTATGTAGCGGCACTAGCTCCTCCCGCTGCCTTTCATTGTAAATGAAGAGTAGTAGTGTGCTTATACTTAGAACAATGCCCAAAATAAGTGTATGAATATAACCACTCTTGTACACTTTATCACCTCCTTTACCACTTTACATTTATAGTAATTATTGTCATATACGATTTACTACTCTAATAAGTTTCAGCTATACTTAAATAGAGGTGATGATGTATGAGTAGACCAGAATTATACGTACATTTAGTAGTTGGTCCTGACTGTGATTTTGAATCCATGGCCATTCGAGCAGCACTGGAATCTTTTGGTGCAGGAGTGACACTCGATTTAATTGGCAGACCAAATGATTTAATTGATATTTTATCTGGAAATGATCTTCCTCACAAAATGGATTATTTGCTATTAAACTTTCACGGCGATGAGGGGCGATTTTGTCTGCCTGAGCTAGGAGAAGAGGTATATGAAGAAAATGAACCAAGGAGTATCTATTTTGAACCTCAAGATGTCTTAACCTATTGTCAGCTACAGGGTGTCAAGGTCATTGCGGCAGGCTGTACATTAGGCTGGCACCAGCTAGCGACAGCCTTTTTAGAGAGTGGCTGTCATTCCTACCTAGCACCTGATGATTATATTGAGGGTAATGCTAATCTCATGTTTCTAATTCACTTTTTCTATGAAATAATCACAAATCATAGAAGTCAGCAGGAGGCATTTGAACTCGCTCAAGCGACCGATCTAGAAACAGCCTTATACAAGCTCTATTTAGCAGAAAAAAGATCGTAGCACCTACTACTTGGCTACGATCTTTCTTCTTTAGCGTTGATGTTTATCTAGCATGGCTTCAGTAAAAGCTTGTGACTGTCCTTTAGGAATACTGAGTGTTTGCCAATCAGAGCCCTTTACCAATTTGGCGATATAAATGATTTGACCGACGTGCTGTGCATAGTGTGCCATTTGTCTTTCAATAGCATCAATGACTGCTAGCCGCTCTCCTCTAATCGTGACATGTCCCTGTAAATCGGATTCTGTTAAACTCGCCAAGGCCTCTAAAAACACTTGCCACCCCTTGTCCCAAGCTGAGATGATTGCTTCTTTGGTGTGAAGACTATCCTCAAACTCATCATCTCGATTTCTCGTTGGCTTTTCTCCATCTGTCGTTAAAAAATCTGTCCAGCGGGAAACCATATTTCCACTTATATGCTTTACAATCACTGCAATACTATTGGATTCTTCATTGTATGCCCAGTGCAATTGTGCCTCTTCCATTTGGGCAAGTGTTTTATCCCCTAGCTCTTTCACACTTTGAAATCTTTTCTGAACAACTTGTAAATAGGTTTGTGCAATTGTCATAGTCGAACCTCCATCCCCTCTTTTCTATCATTCTATTATAGCTCAATTGAAATGTCTCATGACTTATTCGCCAAGAATAAAATCTCTTGCAAGGATTGCCATTTTTTCTTGAACCTCCTGTGGGTCTCCATCAAGTTGATACCCGATATGATAGACATAGCCGTTATAGTAAGAATAGAACTCATTGGCTCTAGTAGTCATTTGAAAGATTCGCTTATCCGTCTCATCATAATTATAATAAGTATATACATAACCTCGTTCTGGTGACATCTCCCGATAAAACAGGGGATTCATAAAATTTAAGCCTATATTCGAAACTTTCATCCCTAAAGTTTCTTCCATATTTTTAGACTTCACATAGCTCGCTAAGGGATTATACTTTACATTTGTCACGGTAAAATTAATAAATTGTAAATCCACCCCAGTGGAGGATTTTTCTTTATAGCTAAATTGAAATTGCGTTTGTTGGCTACCATCCTCCATTTTTGCTGAAATTGCATAGACCTCATGTATATTTGGTTGAAATGGTAAATTTTCAGGATCAGTGAGATGAACGACATCCTCCAGTGATGTTGCTACTGATTGCATCGCCTCTAAACCTTGAAGTGGTGCATAATATTGGATATGTTTTGCCTGACTTAAATAATTAGCAAGTGGAAAAAAATTACTGAATGCTGTGTCTTTGCCCTCCACTTCTGTTTGAAATAAATCTGTGAATGTAGGTGTTACCCCTTCATCCTGTGTCGCCAGCTCATCCATCGGTTTTGCGGCTTGCCAGGCAATAAATAGTAAAATAGAGCAGGTAATCATTATCGTAACGGCACGATATGTCCATCTTGCCTTGGGCATAACAGGCTCTTGCTGAATTTGTTGTCGAACCTTATGAATAATGGCTTCCTTATGTGCTGAAACATCTTGTAGTACCTGCATTGTATGCTTATCCATGGAAAAGCACCTCCCATTCAATATGTTGTAACTCTATTTTTAATAGCTCCTTTCCTTTCTTTAAACGTGATTTCACAGTACCTTCAGGAATCGCAAGTAGCTCCGCAATCTCTTTAATCGTCATCTCCTCCAAGTAAAAATAGACAATTGCTTCTCGTGGTTTGAGAGGTAAGCTTAAAATGGCATCATCTAACAGTGCTTGTTCATCTTGACGAATCAGTGTGTCCGGCAATGTTGATTTTTGTTTGGTAAAAAATTTATGCTGAAATGTTATTTTTCTGTATGCCCAGCTTTTTAAATAATCTTTGCATTTATTGATTGTCATGCGGGCTAAGTATGCCTTCATCTCTCCTCGTTCCTCATATTGTTTTTGATGATAGAACTTAATAAACACATCCTGTACAATATCCTCGGCTATTTGTAAATCCTTTGTATAGTAATAAGCAATTCGAAACAATTGCTCCGTATGTATAGCCATTAACTGCTCGAAATTTTCATGATCAGACACGCCATCATCCTCCTTCTACACTATAAACGACTCACAACCAGAAAAAGATTATTTTTCCAGATAGAAAAATACATAAAAAAACCGCCTCAACCATTTGAGACGGTTTACTGTTACTTTATAAATTTTCATCAATATATGTTTCGATATCAGAAGCTATCGTATCAATCGGTACATCTTCAATGTTTTCAGCATAGCCATTATACATTTTGACGAGGACACCATCTTTATCGACTAAGAAAAATTGATTGCCATGAATGACTTGGTCACTGTTAGGGTCGTTTTTCACTAAAATCTTTGTATTTTTCACCGCAAATTGTTCGATATATTTCTGTGAATACCCTGTAAGAAGGTTCCATTTAGATTCATCTGGAACATTGTATTTACTAAGATAATCCGCTAACACATCGGGTTGATCAACATCTGGATCTACTGAAAAGGCAACGATGTTATAGTCCTCTACTCCTTTTTTCTGAAGCTTTTCTTGGACTTGTGCCATGTTTAATGACATGGGCGGGCAGATGGACACACAGTTTGTGAAAATATACATACCAATCCAAGGCTTACCTTTTAAGCTTTCAAGCGAAACCGTTTCACCACGTTGATTAACATGTTCAAAATCGGGTATTTCTAGACTATAATCTGCTTTAAATTTTGAGTTTCCACATGCGCCTAGCACAGATGCACAGGCTAACAGCAGCACTAGCCCTATTAATTTACGTTTCATGTCAACACTCTCCCTAACCTACACTATCCCCATCCTAACGTAGGTTGTAAGCGTTGACAAGAACTTCTAAGTGACAGCTTTCGTACATCTTTGTGAAATCCATTTCATTTTAATGAAACGAGTGCAGCATGAATCGCATCAAGCTTTACTTCGACGCGGTGTAATAAATAAAATGACACTAAAATCGGAAAACCGATATCGGATATCATGTTCAACCACTGTTCCATCCTTCTCCTCCTCTCTCACGTTAAAAATGGTCTTTGCACTTCTCGTAGCAAAGACCATTGTTGAATTATTCTGTTACTACTTCAAATTCTGTGACTTGACGATCTACAATACGAGCTCCCTTGATGGCTGACAGTGCACCACCTTGCCCAGTAAAAACATTTTTAGCCATAATCGTTCCCATTGCCTGCTGAATGTCAGTCACCGTGATATTCGGCTTCGGTGCATCAATCGAAAGGGTTGTCGTTTTCCCATCAGTTGTGGCAAATTGCAATTCTAGAACTTGTGTCATTCTGTGATCCCTCCTTAAGATAAATCGTGTGTTTCCTGTTTCGCAATGCCAGCCAGTGATTGTGATGAAAGACTAGCAATAGCATAAGCAACAGCTAACAAATCGTCCGCGCTATGTGTGTTGTTAATATTTCGATACGATTTCGTGGTGAACGTAGGTTCATTGTTCTCATCGTAGCCATCCACATACTTGAGACGCAGTGTAGCATTTACAAAGTTAACATTAGCCATGTAGCATCACCTCCCTTCTGCACACTATATAAAGGCGAATTGCTAAAAAAGGGACATTAAGGATGAATTTTTTTTCGGAAGCTTTTATAATAGAGTGAGAGAAGGCAAAGAGGTGAACGATTTGTTACAAGGTTGGTTTTTATGGTTTATTTTATTTTGGGTTGTCGTCCTCATTTCATTGATGGCTATTGGCGGATTCTTCATGTTCCGCAAATTTTTAAAGGCACTCCCAAAGCAGGATGGAAAATCAGATTTAGATTGGCAAGAATATTATTTAGATAAAACCGTTCACTTGTGGGGACAAGCTGAAAAAGAATTACTCTATGAACTCGTAAGCCCCGTCCCTGAACTTTTTAGACAAGTGGCGAAGGAAAAAATTGCAGGAAAAATTGGCGAGCTCGCATTAGAAGAAAAAGCAGCTGCCATTAACAATGACCTCATTATTCGCGGCTATATCCAAGCAACACCAAAACGCGATCACAAATTTTTACGCAAAAAATTAGAGCAAATGCAAATTGACATCTCCCCCTACGAACATCTATTCGAATGAGTAAACGCTGCACAAATCTTTGTGCAGCGTTTTTACTTAACTATGGGATTATTGTCCTAACCTGTGTTTTTAAGAAGCTTTCCTGCACTTTCCTAGCTTTATCCTCTTTAGTTGGACTTCTAGCCGCGCTTTGCTGCCTCTATCCTCTACTTTTGAGGTTCTATCTGCTACTTTTAAGATGCTATCCTGCACTTTCCTAGCTTTATCCTCTTTATTTGGACCTCTAACCGCGCATTACTGCTCTATCCTCTACTTTTGAGTTTTTATCCGCCACTTTTATGAGGCTATCCTGCACTTTTCTAGCTTTATCCTCTTTAGTTGGACTTCTAACCGCGCTTTGCTGCTCTATCCTCTACTTTTGAGTTTTTATCCGCCACTTTTATGAAGCTATCCTGCACTTTTCTAGCTTTATCCTCTTTAGTTGGACTTCTAACCGCGCTTTGCTGCTCTATCCTCTACTTTTGAATTTTTATCCGCCACTTTTATGAAGCTATCCTGCACTTTGCTAGCTTTATCCTCTTTAGTTGGACCTCTATCCATGCTTTGCTGCTCTATCCTCTACTCTGTCTCTTATACACATCT
>NZ_MDGU01000012.1:0-200982 GCF_001705465.1 Lysinibacillus sp. AR18-8 | reverse complement strand
TGAGTTTGTCTACAGTCTGAGGATTTGACTTCATTTAAAGAAGTCAAATCCTTTTTAATTTATAACTTATAAAATTGAATTAATTCCCTCAGCTGATCTGCACTAATAGGCAACCTTTATGGAATGGTTGTTTTCATAGTACTTCCTGTGCCAGTTGTGCGAGACGATTTTTATCAATAATTTGGTAGCCTGTCTTACGCTTTTCCAATATCCTTTCATCACAAAACTGTGCCAAGACATATAGTAAATGGCGATAAGAGACCCCTAAATATTCGCAGATTTCCGTATGTTTTTCCTTGTAGACACCTTGGTCGGCTGATAATTGGATAAAGGCTGCTAAGCGATTTTCCAGCGGATAGGCCTGATTTTGTGTATATTTAGATGTCATTTTTGTCGCTTTTTCCCCTAAAAATACACAAAGTCTACGTAAAAACAAAGCATCCGCAAGTAACTTCTCCTTACATGACTGTGTAATCGAATAGCAAATTGTTTTGGTGACGGTTTGTATCCCCTTTGTATACCTAGCCTCATTTAACAATTCAATTTCCCCCATAAAAAGAGGAGCCTCTAGGTATTCAATAAGAGATACCTTCCCATTTTTATGTGTCATATAGAGCTTCGCCTTTCCTTCTATCATGTAATACACGGTGTCTGGAAAGGAGCCTTCCTGGAAGATCCACTCCCCCTTGTCAAACTGGCGGACTTCTAAATAGGGATTGATATCAAATGAGAAAAAATCATCGATCGGATATTTTTCAAGATAATGGGTACGGGCTTCAGCTGTTAAAATATGCATTTTTTACTCTCTCCTATAAAAAATATGAGATATCTCACATTATTGTAGCGATGAACATGCTATTATTCAACATAGTTAATGGAGGTACGGAAATTATATGAACAATCAACGATGGCTTTCTCAGAATTTCTTTACATTTTTTATCACTTGGGGCATTTTCTTACCCTACTGGACAGGTTGGCTGGTGGATGCGAAACATCTAACCGTCTCGCAGGCAAGTGTAGTGATGGGCTGTGGGCTCCTAGCTCGTGCCACATCCAATCTCTTCTTCTTCCCAACACTTGCAAAATACGTACACAATAAACGACTCATTACAATTTTAGCAATAGGCTCGTTGCTAACTGCCTTGCTCTATATTCCAAGCACAGGCTTTACAGCATTATTAATCGTGACCATTTTATTTAGTGTTTTTTACCCAGCACTATTACCTGCTGTGGAAAGCAGTGCCGCTACGCTTGTGCAGTATGGCAATATTCATTATGGTAAAAGCCGTTCCTATGGTTCATTTGGCTTTGTCATCGCTGTTTTAATTATTAGTATGCTGACCGGGGTTTTTGGAAAGAACATCATCTTCTGGAGCATGATTATAGGGTTGGTGGGCATGTTACTTATGCAACAATTAGCAACACCAAAGGAATTACTCGTAGTACCAACAAAAGAACAGCGTGCAAAATCATTGTCGATGAAAACACTATGGACTATCAAAGGTTTCCCGATTGTTTTATTCATCGTGATCTTGCTACAGGGTGCACATGCCTCCTATTATAGCTACGGTTATATTTATTTAGAAGATTTACAGGTTGATCCATTCTATATGGGTATGATTATTAATATCGCTGTTATTTGCGAAATTCTTTACTTTATGAAGGCTGATACGTTATTGACGAAATGGCGCTCATCATCCTTATTACTCTTAGCAGCGAGCGGCTCTTCCCTACGTTGGTTACTTATCTTTTTGTTCCCAAATGTCTGGGTATTTATCGCTTCTCAAACCTTGCACGCATTATCCTTTGCATTAGCCCATTTTGCCTTTATTCGCTACTTAACAAAAGCGCTACCAAAGGAACAAATCCCCAATGCACAAGGTTTATACTCTGCATTAGCTATGGGCTTAAGTACCGCCATCCTTACATTTTTAGGTGGCTATTTATACGAAATATCACCAGGTCTGTCCTTCGCAGCCATGCTCATTTGTACAATACCAGCCATCGCTATTTTGCTAATGACACGCAAAAAATATCAATATTAAACTAAAAGCAGGTGAGAACTTCCTCACCTGCTTTCTTTATTTCGGATAATAGGAAAAACCAGGATATTTTACAACCGGCCATTTTTCTTTTCTGAGAGCCTCAAGCAGCTCAGGACCGACCTGTAAATTACTTCGCACCAATTCTGTCGGCGTTAACGCCATCCATTGATTTAAGGACACATCCTGGAATCGATCACTTTTAAACATTTCTAAAAACCATAATGGCTCTGTTCCAGTATTTTCAATATAATGCCCCGTCGCAAATGGGACATAGCCAACATCTCCCGCCCGATAATCAAATGTTCGAGCCGTTCCATTCCCTGTGAAAACTGTCATACGGCCTTTTCCTTGCAGATAATATTGCCATTCATCGTTGTTAGGATGCCAATGCAACTCCCGCATCGCCCCTGGCTCAATTTCCACCAGTGCAGCCGCGATATTTTTAGAAATTGGAAAATTAGTCGAATCGACAATGCGCACACTGCCTCCAGGTGTTTTTAATGGAGGCTGTGCCAACAAACGATGTTTAAAGGTTTGCGGAACCTCACCATATGGAGATTGCACTTTCTGAGAATCAATTGGCCCCGGAACCCGATCCTGATAAATATATACCTGTTCACTCGGGATGTGATCGAAAGCATGAATAGGAACCCCAAAATTCGCTGATAACACTTCTTTTGGCGTATGAGCAAACCAATCTGAAATTGACAGTGTGTTCAGATCTGAGAAATGCCCATCATCAAATACTAATAAGAATTCACAGCCATCCTCAAGTCCTTGAATGGAATGAGGAATGCCAGGTGGAAAATACCATAAATCACCAGGTCCCACATCCGCTATAAAGTTACAACCATTCTGATCGACGGCTGTAATGCGAGCATGGCCAAGCAGCATATAAGACCACTCTGCCTGTTGATGCCAGTGCAGCTCACGTACGCCTCCTGGTGTCAAACTCATGTTCACACCCGCCAAAGTCGTAGCAATCGGTAATTCACGAACCGTAATTTCCCGTGACCACCCACCTTGATTTAAGGTCATATGCGTGTCTGAAAACGAGAATCGTAAATTAGGAATCAAACCCGCATCAGTCGTTGGTGGCACTAGCATATCAGGATTTTCTAAATCCCTCATAATATCCCGTGGCCCCTTATCCACCCCTCCAGCCCCATCACCTCGAATAGGCTGAGGCACCTGAAAATAACCCGGTGGCAAATTTTCCAATCGTTCACCTCTTTATGTTTGTAATCAAAATAAAATACTTCTATTCTTCTAAAATGTATGGATACACAGCTTGGATTATTCTCTTTCTTTTCTGGCAGTGGGTTGGCTACTAAGCATAGATACTTTATTGAGAGAGGAGCTTGCTATATTGATCACTTTTCGCTAATTTTCGAGCGGGTTCTTCAGTTGTTTGATCACTTCTCATCTACTTTGGAGCGGATTCCTTACTTGTTTGATCGTTTCTCAACCACTTTAGAGCGGGTTTCTCACTTCTTTGATCACTTTTAGAGCAACCTTCTCTCGTTTCCCTAACTTCAGGACAAGCCCTTATTTACTCTTTCGTCCAATAGCCTCCACCACACATTCATGTAGGATTTGTAAGCCTTCCTGTAATTCTTCATAGGTTGCATAGGCGTAGGATAGACGAATATGATGATGATCTTGTGGATCGTAGATATAGCCGGGATTGATTAATACTTGCTGCTGCAACAGCTTCATAAAGAAGTCTTTATCTACAAGCGGCTCATGAAACTTGAGCCAAATATAAAAGCCTCCCCTTGGTTTGCTCCAATTCGCCACATCTGTAAACTTCTCCTTTAAAAGCTGTTCCGTAAAATCGGCTCGCTCCTGTAATTGTTGACGTAATCCTGCGAGATGCTTTTCATATTTTCCTGATTGCAGCCAATGTAGGACAATTTCCTGAGAAATGGCACTTGAGCCATAGTCCGTTTGCATTTTTATATCGGCTAATCGCTCAATGACAGTGGTTGGACCGATGAGCCAGCCAATGCGTAACCCTGGGCTTAAGGTTTTAGAGACGCTGCCAATATAAAGAACTTGTCCGCTATTATCCATGGCCTTAAGCGGCGGTGATGCCTCTTCAAAAAGCAATTCATGATAAACATCATCTTCTACAATCGGAATCCGTGATGCCTGACAAGCTTCATATAGCTGTTCTTTTTCTCGTGTTGTCCATACATGACCTGTTGGATTATGTAAAGTAGGAATGGCATAAAACACGGCTTGTTTCTTTCGTTTCCTTTGCGCTAATGTTTGAGCAAGCTGTACATCACGTTCAATACTAATCATTTGCATGCCAACTGACTGAAAAGGGTGAACAGAATTTAAATAGGAGGTTGGCTCCTGAAACACAATAGACCCTTGCTCTAATAAGCCAACAGCAATTAATTGTAGTGCCTGAAGTGCACCTGAAACAATACAGACGTTTTGAGGCTCAGCAGGAATGCCTCTTTTTTGAACATATTTACAAATAGCTTTACGAAGCTGATCATTACCTTGTGGCGAAGAGTAGCCTAATGCTTTGGGTTGAAAGGATAGCTCTCGCAGTGAAGCTTCTATTTCCTCGGTAGGCAACAAACTGGGTGCTAGCTCTCCCGTTCCTAAACGAATTACATCCTCGCGCTGTTCGTATTCGTTAATTAATTGGATGGTGTGGTAGTTTGGCTTGTGGATGCTTGTTTCGATATAAGTTTGCCAATTCGGCTGTGTTTGTTGGATTAATGCATGCCAGGAATTGTGCGTAACATAAACACCAGAGCCTATCTTTGCTTCAAGAATGCCCATTGCTTTTAATTCCTCCAAAGCCTGCTGAACTGTGCTTCGATTCACATCGAACTGCATGGCCAGCTGTCTTTGGGTAGGTAGTTTTGTCCCTGCTGCCCAGTCTCCTCGCTCCACATTGGCTGTTATCCACTGTACAATCTGCTGCTGTAATGTATTATCACTTCTTCTATTCGGCTGCCAGCTCATGTTCCTTCTCCTTCCATGCAATAAAATTGGGTGGATAAAAAACCATCCAATTGGTCGTTTTCTTTTAGTTATACCATATCTAAAATAAGTAAAGAAAGGAGGAATGGTCATTGGAAGCTTTTCTTCATGGGATCATTTTAGCATTTGGACTCATTTTGCCATTAGGCGTACAAAATGTTTTTGTTTTTTCACAAGGTGCTACACAACCAAGTTTATTACGTGCTTTGCCAGCAGGTGTGACTGCTGCGATCTGTGATACACTGCTTATTCTACTTGCGGTATTCGGTCTGTCATTAATTGTTCTACAGTTTGAATGGTTGCGTATCACTTTAATGACTATTGGTATCATCTTTTTACTTTACATGGGCTATAGCATTTGGCGTTCAAATCCAGCAAACACTGAAAATAGCGAAGCATTGCCTATAAAAAAACAAATTCTCTTCGCACTCTCTGTGTCACTTCTAAATCCACATGCTATTTTAGATACAATCGGTGTTATTGGTACAAGCGCATTAAAATATAGTGGAACCGAGCAAATAATGTTCACTGTTGCTTGTGTGTTCATTTCCTGGCTATGGTTTTTCGGTCTCACATTGACTGGCGCCTCGTTCAAAAAACTAGACGGCTCTGGAAAATTGATGCGACTATTTAATAAATGCTCCGCCGTCTTTATTTGGGCCACAGCATGTTATCTGGCAAGTGGCTTATTTTAACGTACATAGAAAAAGCTCAGGAGGTAACCCTGAGCTTTTCTTTTATAGAGAAACAAATAAAGTGAGCTTTTCATTAAACAATGACGTCTCAATGGATTTTGCATGAGGCCATTGCTCACCATAATGAATAGCTTTAACTAATACATTTTCTTGTAATAAAGCTTCGTGCCGCTGAATCATGAAAAGTACCCCTGCACTACCATTAAAGGCAATCGATACATATTGCGCCACTGGTAGCTGCCATTTTTTTCGTGCATCTTGTATAGTACGAATCAATTCTCGTATTTGCCCTTCTTGTAGTAAGCTCTCTGTAAGTTGAACATTCATCAAGACACGGCAAGTGCTATCCTCCGCTAAAATATAATGGTCCTTGACGATTGATTCAGCTATTACATGTTCTCTTAATAATGTTAGCTGTTGACCGTCCATCATGAGATCCACAGTTTCATGATGTTGTAGCCTTTGTTTCTCTTCCTCTGTTAATGACAACACATACTCTTTTACTTGATGAACCTTTGGACCAAATGCCGCTCCCGCTGTTTTAAAATTCAATTTATAATGCACGCTTTCATAGGCTGAAAAATCATGTGTCCATCTACAAGCTTTGATGTTTAACTCGTCCTGAATGAGTTCGCTATAGGCTTGGTAATCCGACAGTTCACCTTTTAGGGCAACAATGAGTTCACTTAAAGGCTGCTTGACCTTTATTCCCTGACTATTGCGAATGCTACGTCCAAGTTCGACAACTGTTAAGACCGTTGCCATTTCTTGTTCAAGTTTCACATCCACTAGTTGATCGTCGAATAGTGGATATTCCTCAAGATGAACACTTTTTCCACATAGTTGATGGTAGATATCCTCTGCTATAAAAGGTGTAAACGGTGCTATTAATTGACAAATGGATGTCAGTGCCTCGTAAAGTGTGCTAAATGCACCTCGTTTATCTGCTGTCATTCCATTTGCCCAAAATCTAGCACGTGAACGACGTATATACCAATTGCTTAACTCTTCCACCAATTGACCAATTTCCCTTGTAGCCTGTGTAAATTGATAATCATCCATAGAGGTTGTGACAAGCTGGATAGTGTGATGTAAGCGGGACAATATCCAATGATCTAGCTGTGAACGTGTACCTGTATTTGTAGCATCATACGTAAAGTTATCGATTTGGGCATACATGTCATAAAATTTAAACGTATTGTCGAGTGTATCCACCAGCTTAGATTTCGCATCTAAGACAATTTTCTTCGAAAAACGCTTTGGATTCCATGGTGAGCTATCAACTAAAAATGCCCAACGTAGAGCATCTGCTCCATACTCCTGGATTAACTCAACAGGCTCTAATGCATTGCCTTTACTTTTGGACATCTTCTGTCCATGCTCATCGAGTACATGCCCTAACGATAGCACATTTTTATAAGGTGGTTTTCCTGTAAACAAGGTCGATACTGCTAATAAGCTATAGAAAAATCCTCGCGTTTGGTCGATGCCCTCAATGACCACATCTGCTGGAAACTGATGATGAAAGTTCGCTACGTCTTCAAAAGGATAATGCTGTTGGGCAAATGGCATCGAACCACTGTCAAACCAAACATCGATAACTTCAGGCGTACGTTTCATGTCGCCCTGGCAGACAGGACAGGTACAGACAATGGCATCTATAAATGGCTTATGGAGCTCTAATTGTTCTTTGACAGCTCCTTTGGCTAATTGTTGTAGCGCTGCAACACTGTTAGGTGCCTCCTCATGATTGCAATCCTGACAAATCCACACATTGAGTGGTGTCCCCCAATAACGATTACGACTAATATTCCAATCCACTAAGTTTTCTAGGAAGTTGCCAAATCGTCCATCCTTAATATGGCTAGGGTACCATGTCACTTGCTGATTATTTTGTAAAAGCTGCTCTTTTAATGCCGACATTTTGATAAACCAGCTATCTGTTGCATAGTACAATAATGGTGAATCACAGCGCCAGCAATGCGGATAGCTGTGCTCATATTTTTCTTTAGCAAATAAAAGCTCTTTTGCTGCAAGCATTTTAATGATATCGACATCACAATCCTTCACAAATCGTCCAACAAGCTCAGGTACCGCTTCTGTATAACAGCCTTTAAGATCAACTACATTGACAAAGGACAAGCCATGTTGCTGCACCGTTTTATAATCGTCCTCTCCATAAGCAGGTGCTATGTGTACAATTCCTGTTCCACTATGCTCTGTCACATAATCTGCCATGATAATGATATGCCCTTTATCGACGGTTACATAGGAAAATGGCGATCGATAGGAAACACCTGCAAACTCCTGTCCGTCATGCTCACTTAATATTTCTACAGGCTCTGAAAAAACCTTTGATACCAACGATTTAGCTAGTATATAGATGCTGTTTGCATGCCTTACACGGACATATCGAAGAGCAGGATTCATAGCCAAGGCTACATTGGCTGGTAATGTCCAAGGCGTCGTTGTCCAGCCTAAGATATATTCGTCTCGATCCTCTAGCTTAAACATTGCAGTAACGGATAATTCCTTAACATCCTTATAGCCCTGTGCCACCTCATGAGAGCTTAAGGAAGTTTGACAGCTAGGGCAATAAGGTGAAACGCGATGTCCTTTGTATAACAGTTTTTCCTTGTGAACATGGCTTAAAATATGCCACACAGATTCAATATAGTCATTACTTAATGTTAGGTAAGGATCATCCATGTCAAGCCAGTAGCCAAGCTGCTCTGTAAAAGTACGCCATTTTTGCTCATAGGTAAAAACGCTCTTCTTACATGCTTGAATAAATTGCTCCACCCCATAGTTCTCAATCTCCTGCTTTCCTGAGATTCCTAATGCCTTTTCTACCCCTAATTCCACAGGCAACCCATGTGTATCCCAACCTGCTTTGCGTTCAACTAAATAGCCTTGCATTGTTTTATAACGTGCCACCACATCTTTTATGGTTCTACCAAATGCATGGCCGACATGTGGTAAACCATTCGCTGTTGGGGGTCCCTCATAAAATACAAAGGGCTGCTGTTCAGCACGATTACTTACAGATTTTGCAAAGGTCCCTTCTTGCGCCCATAATGTACGAATCCTTGTTTCTCGTTCAACCGTTGTTTCTTTCTTTTGTTCTTTCTGCATATTAGTTCCTCCTATACAAGCAAATTTGTATAAAAGGCATACAAAAAACCCCGTCCCAAGGAAAAGGGACGGGGTTAACCGCGAATACCACCCTAATTCTATTGACACGATGGCCAATAGCACTCAGCAACGTACAATCATACGTGTTCTTTTTAACGGTAGACACCCGGATTAGCTTACTCCATTCAGCTAATCTTCTCAGAGAGGATTTTCATGTAACACCTGCACACCGACTTCCACCAAATGTCGGCTCTCTGTAGAACAAAGTGAAACACTACTCTTTCTCATCAACGAATTTGTATGCTTTTATTGTCCTTCATCTTAGCAAATTACCAATTGTCTGTCAACGGTGGACAATCTTAAAAAATTTCGTTGAAACAAGTGGCAATACTTTGATGGAGATCAGCATATTGTGGCTGTTGAATGGTTTGAATCAAAAAGCTCTTCAGCAATGTTTTACTATTGAATAGCACGAGAATGTCTAGCTTCTTGTTAGTGAGATTCCTTTATTATTTTCATCTCTACGATATCCTTATAATCAATGAATGGCTGAGCATCATCGTTCCCAATCGACTGTATATATTGAACTTCTACTCGATCTCCAACTGATAGTGTTTGCGGGACATCCACTAGAGGAAACCATGTACCATTACTATGTTTTTGCACTAATTCATCGACAGATTTTTGCCCAACCTCGCTAGCCAATACGCCTGAGACAACTAAAAATTCATGTTCCTTGATCGCTAAGACGGTTCCACTTCTGATGAGCTTCATTTGGCTGTCCTTTTCAGGGATTTTATATTTTTCTCGTAAGGAAGCAATGTCTTTATGATAATGTTGTTCTAAATAATTCATGGCTTCTTGCTCGACAAGCCATGTACGAATGGGATTACTTACATCCTTATAATCGGCTTGGCTTGCCTCCCATAACAAGTCAAATGTAGCCATTTTATAGGCAATTGGCTTGCCATAGTTCTCTATAAACCCTTCGTTTGTGACTTGCAACATTTGCAGAAGCTTATCATAAGTTGGCCGAGTATCATCCTCATAGCTCCACTCTTCCATGAACTGTTCGAGTGCCTTATCTACTTGCTCTTGTGTAGGTACTAGTTTTTTCGATTGCGCATAAGCAAAGGTCGATTCAAAATATAAAAAATTATCAAAGCTTGCCTTATATAAACGATTCTTTCCGTTCATAAAAGAATCAAGTTGTAAATATAGCTCTAAAATCCGCTCATCTAATACGGGTGGAATAGTAGAAGCTTGCTGTTGTTGTTCATTATATTGCTGATATATAAACAGCCCTATGCAGACACTTAAAATCATAGCCAAAACACCATATGGCCAGCGTTTTGCAGATTTTTTTTCTTGGCGTTGCTGTAAATGCTGAACCACATTTGTCATCACACGCTTTTTACTTTCTGATAAATCCCTTACTACGCGAGCATCCATTTTACTCATGCAGGAGCACCTCCCATTCAACATGCTGTAATTGTAGCTTCAATAACTCTCGCCCACGACGTAGCCTTGTTTTGACGGTGCTTTCAGGAATCGTTAACAGCTCTGCAATGTCTACCACAGACATTTCTTCAAAATAAAAATGTATAATGACCTCTCGCTGTTTGAAAGGGAGAGCTAGAATCGCATTTTCAATCAAAGTACGTTCATCTTGCTGTACAAGCATATCTCTTCTCATAACGGTTTGCTGCGGAAAAATCTTCTGTTGCACTTGAATTTTCCGATAGGTCCAGCTACGTAAATAATCTTTACTTCGATTACTAACTAATTTCGATAAATACGCCTTTAGTTCCCCACGTTCCTCATAGTTATGCTGATTATCATAGAATTTAATATAGACATCCTGTACGATATCTTCAGCACTTTGTAAATCCCTCACATAGTAAAAGGCAAGACGAATAAGCCTCTCTGTATGCTGTTCCATTATTCTTTCCAGTTCATGAATTAGCAACATTCTTCCTCCTCTCTACCCTATAAACGGTGCTCACGGCTTCGAGGTTTGCTTTTTTTGTCATTTACTCCAAATCATTGTCAGCAAATGGTGTAATCACTTGTTTTTCCGTTGAAGATAACACGATATTAGTAGAAGGTGTGCCATAGGGCATAGCCGCATCAATAAATTGTTCTAATGTTTCTACTGAATAGGTCGCTAATTTAACAATATAGCTAATTTCCCCAGCCACTCGATAACATGCCAAAACATCAGGATGAGCATTACAAAATGAAGAAAGACTTTTACAATCAATGGACTTAAATAAAATAATGGCTTCAATCGTACGCTCCATCTTTTTCAGATTTACCTTTGCATGATAGCCCTCAATCACCCCCTGCTCCTCTAGCTTTCTGATTCTTTCAATAACGGCAGGAGAGGATAAATGAACGGTAGTGGCTAATTCCTTCATAGAGATTTTGGCATTTTGCTGTAACTGCTGTAATATTTGTGTATCAATATGATCCATGGTCCTTCACCTTTCTAAATAAATTATTTATGACATAATACCTTTTCAAATAAAGTTTTTTACCTAAAATCCATTATACAACGTATGTAATCTTTTCTCCCTTTTGTTTACAATAATATCAATAAAGGAGGCAAATCAAACATGAAAAAAATATTGTTACTATTAGCAAATGGCTTTGAAGCGGTGGAGGCAAGCGTCTTTACTGATGTGCTCGGCTGGAATAAGTGGGAAGGTGATGGTACAACAGATGTGGTTACGGTCGGCCTGCATGAACAGCTGCAATGCACCTGGAATTTTAAAGTCACTCCTGAAAAATTGCTCCATGAAATTGTATTAGAGGATTTTGATGCATTAGCGATTCCTGGAGGCTTTGAGGAAGCCGGTTTTTATGAGGATGCGTTTAGCGAGGAATTTCAGGCAGTCGTTCGTCACTTTGATGAACAGAAAAAACCGATTGCAACAATCTGTGTAGCTTCTCTTATTTTAGGCCACAGTGGAATTCTTCAGCATCGTCAAGCAACAACCTATAATCATCCAACAAGTAAACGTTTAGCACAGCTAAAGGGCTATGGTGCAGCAATTGTCAACGAGCGCATTGTGCAAACCGATCATATCATCACCTCCTCCAATCCAGGAACAGCCTTTGATGTTGCCTTTCGCTTACTAGAAACTCTAACATCTGCTCCAAACACAGCGAAAGTAAAAGAATTAATGGGCTTCCACTAAAGCATAAAAAAAGTAGGCTTACACCAATATACTTGGCATAAACCTACTTTTTGTATTATTTACTTACTGGTGCTGTTTCTGATGCACTCAAATCCATTTCCTTTGCATTGTCTAGCACATCTTTTGGAATCGTAATTGTCGTTACCGCATTGAAATCATGATATTTGATCGTTGTTTGCTGTCTTGTTTTGATCGAATTGCCTTCTACTTGCATCTTTAATGTCATGTCCATAGCAATTTCTTCTACATCGAATGTTTCTTTATTAATCAATAATTTATATGTGAGACCATCAAAGGAAATATTGCCTAATTGTGCCTCTAGATCCGCTTCCATTCCTAAATCCATTGCGCCAAGCTGCTGCTTCACTAGCTCTGTGAATTTATCGCCAGAGCCTTTTAATGTTAATTCATAACGGTTTGCTGATTCTACTAATGTAAAATCTTCAGCAAATGCTTGTAGCATCTCCAATTGTTCAGTTGCATCTGGCTGCATCCCTGTTTGGCTCAGTACATCTTCAAATAATTGTTTCGGGAACTTTACCCAGGCCTTTTGTTCTGCCTCATACATATACATACCATCTTTAGCCGTCATATACATTTTAATTGGCAAATTAATCGCTTCACCACTTGTTGGATCTGTTAAAGCCATTGAACCATCAGCAAAGAATTGCATTGGCTCTGTAACAATTTCCATCTTCATGTTGCCTTTAGAATCCATTTTCATGGTTTCCTTACCATCGTTTGCCTCTACTGTCTGAGAGATCGTCATGGTAGCCTTCATGCTTTTTAGCTCTTTTTGCTTGGCTAATGTTTTCGTAAATACTTCCTCTAACAAAGCACTATCCTTTGTTGTAGTAGGTTGTTCTTCTGTTACTTGCTCCTCTTTAGGCTCTTCCTCTTTTACTTCTGTTGTAGGCTGTGTATCCTCAGCTAAGCCTAATGCGTTCACAATAAATGTTGCTAACTGACCACGAGTAACATTTTTATCTACACCAAATTCTGTGGCAGTAACACCCTTCGCAATGCCTGCCTCATACAAAGCTGTTACTGCATCTGCAAATGGACTATCTTGCTGTACATCTGTGAATGGACTTTTACCTTCTGCTGTTAAACCTGCAGCCTCTGCTACCATTACTGCCATTTGACCACGAGTAATTGTGTCATCTGGACGGAATGTATCATCCTCATAGCCTTGTACAACGCCAAGATTAACTAATGTAACAATCGCTTTATAGTATGGGCTAGATGAGTCGACATCCTTGAAATTCGGATTCTCGACAGCCGTATCCATTGTAGTTAGATGAAAAGCACTTGCTATCATCTTTGCTGCCTGTCCACGTGTCACATCCTTTGAAGGCTTAAATGTACCATCTGGAAAACCATTAATGATGTCTGCTGCATGCAATGTAGAAATACTATTAAAATGCGCATAATCCTCACTCACATCTGAAAATGGACTAGCCGCCGATACAGGTACTACCGCAACAGCAGTAACCGCCATTGCCGCTGTTGCCGCTGTATAAAACTTATGTTTTTTCTTTGTCATAATCAATCGTCCCCCGTTTATGTAAATTTAATGCTTACCTATTAATTTTAGCGAAAGAATTGGAAAAATGCTAGGTTCGTTGGAAATTAAATTATAATTATCCATTAAATCCATCATTTGGTGCTATTTATACATATTTTGGTCACTTCTATCCAACACTCTCTTAATAAATAAAAAAACCGACCTCCTAAGAGATCGGTTTTTATGGTGATGATTACTCAGCAGCTTTTGCGCGTAGAACCATTTGTAGGATACCACCATGGCGGTAGTAGTCTACCTCTACTTCTGAGTCGAAACGAGCTAAAGCTTGGAAAGTTTTAACTGTGCCGTCTTCAGATTTAGCAGTTACTGTTAAGATTTCACGTGGTTTTACGTTGTCAGTAATGTTAACAGAGATTTCTTCTTTACCAGTTAAGCCTAATGTATCAGCAGATTCACCTGGCATAAATTGAAGTGGAAGAACACCCATCATTACTAGGTTAGAACGGTGGATACGCTCGTAAGATTGTGCGATAACAGTTTTCACGCCAAGTAGGAATGTACCTTTCGCAGCCCAGTCACGAGAAGAACCCATACCGTAGTCGTTACCAGCAAGTACGACTAAGCCAGTACCTTGCTCTTGGTATTTCATACATGCGTCATAGATGTACTCTACTTCGCCTGTTGGCCAGTAAGTAGTGAATCCACCCTCTGTACCAGGAGCAACTTGGTTACGGATACGGATGTTTGCAAATGTACCACGCATCATTACTTCGTGGTTACCACGACGAGAACCGTAAGAGTTGAAGTCACGGATTGCAACACCGTTTTCAATTAAATATTTACCTGCAGGTGTATCTTTACCGATTGCACCAGCTGGAGAAATATGGTCAGTTGTGATTGAGTCACCGAACTTCGCCATAATGCGTAAGCCGTCTAAGCCTTTAATAGCTTCTGGCTCTTTTGCAAGACCTTGGAAGAATGGTGGGTTTTGGATGTAAGTTGATTTGTCATCAAATGTGTATAGAGACTCAGTTGATGTTTCAATTGCATTCCATTTTTCGTTCGCTGTGAATACAGTTTCGTATTCTTTTTGGAATAACTCACGGTTAACAACAGTACCTAATACTGCATTAACTTCTTCAGTTGAAGGCCAGATATCAGCGAAGAATACTTCGTTACCATCTTTGTCTTTACCGAATGAATCTTTTTGTAGATCGATATCCACTGTACCAGCAAGTGCATAAGCAACAACAAGTGGTGGTGAAGCTAAGTAGTTAGCTTTTACAAGTGGGTGTACACGGCCTTCAAAGTTACGGTTACCAGAAAGAACTGAAGTTACGAATAAGTCGTTTGCTTTAATTGCTTCTTCGATTTCAGGTAATAATGGACCTGAGTTACCGATACATGTTGTACAACCGTAACCTACAGTGTTGAAACCGATTTGGTCAAGGTATGTTTGTAAACCTGAATCTTCAAGGTAACCAGTTACAACTTTAGAACCTGGTGCTAAAGAAGTTTTTACCCATTTCGGCACTGTTAGACCTTTTTCTACAGCTTTTTTCGCCACTAAGCCCGCAGCAATTAATACGTATGGGTTAGAAGTATTTGTACAAGAAGTGATCGCAGCAATCGCAACAGCACCTGTTGGAATTTCTACATCGCCTTCAGCGAATTTCGCTACAGAAGTTTTTTCGAATTCATCTTCTGTTAAACCGAAACCTTGTGTACCTTGTGGTGCCACTACTGCTTCTTTGTAACGAGAACGCATTTGAGATAGTGGAATTAAGTCTTGTGGACGTTTAGGACCAGAAAGGTTTGGTTCGATTTCAGCTAAGTTTACTTCTAAAACGTCTGTGTAAACTGGCTCTAATGTTGGATCGAAGAACATGTGGTTCGCTTTTAAGTAAGCTTCTACAACCGCAATGTGCTCTTCGTCACGACCAGTTAAACGCATGTAGTTTAATGATTCTTCGTCGATTGCGAAGTAACCACATGTAGCACCATATTCAGGAGCCATGTTAGAGATTGTCGCACGGTCAGCTAGTGGTAATTTAGATACGCCAGGTCCGAAGAACTCAACGAATTTACCAACTACGCCACGTTGACGTAATACTTGTGTTACTTTTAATGCTAAGTCAGTAGCAGTTGTTCCGTTTGGAAGATCGCCAACTAATTTAACACCGATAACTTCTGGAATTGGGAAGTATGAAGGCTGACCAAGCATACCTGCTTCAGCTTCGATACCACCTACGCCCCATCCAAGAACGCCGATACCGTTGATCATTGTTGTATGAGAGTCAGTACCTACTACTGAATCTGGGAATGTTTCAAATGTGCCATCAGCATTTTCGTTTACGTGTACAACTGGAGCTAAGTACTCTAAGTTTACTTGGTGAACGATACCTGTTGCTGGTGGTACAGCACGGAAGTTATTGTAAGCAGTTTGAGCCCATTTTAAGAAGTTATAACGCTCAGCGTTACGTTCAAATTCTAGGTCCATGTTTGCTTGTAATGCACTTGCATTACCGTATTTGTCAACTTGTACAGAGTGGTCAATTACAAGGTCAACTGGAATAGCAGGGTTGATTTTGCTTGGGTCGCCGCCCATTTCTTTCATTGCAGAACGAAGAGATGCAAGGTCAACAACTACTGGTACACCAGTAAAGTCTTGTAATACAACGCGAGAAGGTTTGAATGGTACTTCTGCCTCTGGGTCAGCACCGTTACCCCATTTTGCTAATTCGTTTACGTGTTCTTCTTTAATTACATACGCATCATATTGACGTAAAACAGATTCTAATAATACTTTAATTGAGTAAGGAAGGTTTGAAACTTTTGCAACGCCAGCTTTTTCAATCGCAGCTAAGTCATAGTAATTGTAAGTTTTACCATTCACTTCGAATGATGCACGGCTGTTGTGTAAATTACCTTGTGCCATTTGCGGATCCCCCTAATATATCTTTTTGAAAAGGCTTTAAAAATGTGTAGCATCTTTTCTCCAATACCCATGATAGCGCATTTATATTCATAAGTAAATTACATTAATATTATCTTTTTTGATAAGCATAACTTATGACCTTGGTTTCTATCTTGATGTTTTTAATTTTTTGATGTGCATAATATCAAGGTTTTGTATTAATGTGGGTTTCTATACCTGTCTAACGAAGCCTATCTAAATGTATTTAACTGGGGTACGATGTGGGGTACAAACTGGGGTACGCGGACTTTTTGTAAAATGTGTACCCCAGTAGAAAATAATACAACCTTCACCCGGACAGGTACATATTAATAGTAGAAATCATAACAAAAAATTATGTAGAATACTTACTTCTACTTTAAGATTATAATTAAATTCTTCGCAGTTAAACAAAAAGATCCCACATAATATGGCTATTTAAAAACTATATTAATCTACATTTATATTACTGACAAAACCTTCCAATATTGATACAATTTTATTATTACAACTCATACAAGGAGCAAATATTTATATGAAGAAACTCATTTTAAGTGCATCACTTATTTTTACACTAGCACTAACTGGATGCGGTGAAAGTGAATCCTCAAAACCAAAAGAAACTGTGAAGAAAGTATCATTAGAAGAACAAAGCAAACAATTTATAGATGAAAATTTAGAAGGGAAAACAATAGCGGATTTTACAAATAAACTACTTACTGTAAAAGATGAAAAATTGGTGGATATGATTATTCTTGGCCATAAAAATGGAAAACAATTTGAAGATGATTTTGATTTACTTGGTAGGAAAGCAACTGCTTCTGGTGTAATCACTGAATTTGTATTTGAAAGTTCAAATATTGGTCAAAAAAGAAGAAGAGAAGGTTCAACTACTGCTATACGTGCTGATAAGTTTATTATCTATATGGGCAATAGAGACATTGAAAACTACGAGTTCATTGATTACGATGAGCTCTTTGATAAAGATAAGAATAAAGAAGATTTTTTCCTTGGGGTTTATCCAGAAGAAATAACAAACTTTGCAGTAATTGATTTAGATCAAGAAGCTGAACTAACAGTTGGACAACAAATAACAGTGGAAGGGATTATTTCTAACTACGTGTTAAAGAAAGACTATTCAGATGAAAGTAAAGTCGAACAATTTAATGTCTTGTTAAATGATGCTGTATTAAAATAAAAAAATTAACCAGGTACTCATTCGAGCGCCTGGTTTTAGTTTATAGCTTCTGGAACTTTATCAAAATCAAAACCCTTAAACGATACAATTCTTAATGATCCTGATACGGTTTTCTCTAAATATTGAACTTTACAATGTAGCATTGGCTCCATCCACGTCACGTCTCTCAACCTTGATAACGATTTGTTTAGCGATTTCTTCTTAAATAGAATATTAACTTTTATTTCTATATACAAAACATCCTGATTTTCCTAAAATGGGAAATAGCAGATATGAGCAGAGAGGAAAATGTAATTGATAAATTGCCCTAATTGTTTAGCCAATAATTCATTTGAAGAAGTAAATAAAGATGGTTACTGTTTATATGTATGTGAATATTGCAATTCTGTAATTGAAAAAACACCAATTTCGAAGGAGAAAATTGTTGATGAGGCTTTGCCTTCACAAAAGATTTTTACAACTACACTCGAACAACCGCCAGAGTATAATCAAAAAAATATAGATACCTTTAATTTAATATTTATTGGTGTATTTATTTTTTGTTTTTTACTACTTTTATACTTCTTAATAGTATAATGTTAAACAAAAAGACCAGCTCGGCTAAATTTTAGCTTTGCTGGTTTTAGCGAATTTACGGAAACGAGCATTATTTACTACGCTGCTCAATAATAATCTTCAAACCTTCAAAATCCCCACCTGTCATAGTACCTCGGTCAAAATTTTCAAGCCATGACTTATCAATTTTCCCTTTATCTACAGCCTGTTTAATGTAATCACGTACTGCTGCTTTAGTTGTTGAGTTAGTGAATTTCATAATATCCTCATCCTTTTCTGTTGGTTTTCCTATTTCCATCGGCTTCATTGCTTCTTCAATTCGTTTCAAGAAACTATTCCAACGATTTTCTGCCAATATACGGTGCGGACAATACTTTCCGTTCCAATCCTGATGCTTCTTAACTCGCTCAATACTCCATCCGTATTGCTTTAAAAGCTTTGCAATGTATTGAACTGCGTTTTCCTCTGCCACTCCATAGCGAACACCACCACTTTTGCTGTAGCAAATTTCTATCCCAATAGATATTCGGTTGCCTTTTTTGTGTGAATTAGGGTCGGTGCTACCGCCGCCATCTCCACAATGCCAAGCACTTCGGTTGAATGGAATAGCTTGAATGACTTCTTTATCATCTACAGCAACATGATAAGATACTTGGTTGTTGTTTTTAATCATATATTCAATTTCGTTAAGTGCAGGTGCATCATTAGCTGTGTTGTGTACTGTGATATATTGAGGCACCATTGTATATGGCGCCTTGATTGAGTATTTATTTGCTGGTAGAAAGGTTTGTTTGAACATATAAGCCATTATTCATCATCCTTTGGTTTTTCATATTTTAATGCTTGAACACTATCGCTGACATCACTTGTTGTAGGATCAACGACAATCCCTAGCAAAATCAAAATACTTAAAATGGTATTAAAAATAGCAGTGGCTTGTTCGCCAACTGCTTCAGGTAAACTGTATCCAAATGCTGCTGTTACTTGTTGAACAAGTAATAACAAAAATGCAAAAAGTGATACTAAAAATGGTTTGTGTTTTAAACGTACTTTCCAGTTGATTTTCATTAAATTATCCTCCAAAAATAGAATTTTGTAATGCAATAAATAAAACTCCAACGACACCACTAATTGCAGCAGCTAAAAAATAACCTTTGATTTTGTCACTGTTCTGTTCCATTTTTTCAACAGATTTTTCGATTTGTTTAACACTTGAAGCTGTGTTGTACACAATTGGCTTAATTGTTGATACGTCTTTTTCTAGTTCCTGCAATCGTCTTTCATGATCAGCCACAGTAACTGCTTGTTGAAAGGTTGTTTCTTGACTCATGCCCTATTCCCTCTCCTTCGCCACTTAAAATAAAAAGCTATGAGGAGCATCGAGATTCATTAACATGTACCATTTTTTGCACATCTCGATTGCTCTCCTAGCATTTAAATGAAATAAAAAACACTCTCTGTTGAGAGTGTTAAAATAAAATAATTAAAGTTCTTCATAGGTCATTATTTTCGCATCGAAATGTCCCGTTTTTTTTGCTATTAGTGGTTTAAAAATTTCATTTTGTTCTGCAGCTGTTGAATTTTCCGGAATAACTGCCTCTACAGTAACTATTCCACTTTTTTCTTCATGCAAATCACCATAGATATATTCAATCTGATATTTCATAGTAAACTCGCCCTCCTTATCACATTACACTTCGACAAAATACAAGTTTTCCCTTTTATTTAAGACAATAAAAATAACGCTAAGCTTCTGCCTGCGTCTCGAATTCTTGTTTTGTTATAGCTTTGTATTGTTCAGGTGTAATCTCACCAAACGGATTGTCCTCCGTTTTTACAGCAATTCTTAATTGTTCAGCAGTCACCCACTTGAACATAAAAGCGATTTGCCAAAACTCCATTATTCACCATCACCCTTCATTATTGAAATTACATCTAATTTTACTTGGGTTAGCTGTGAACCTAAGCTATTAATCAGGAGGTCTTTTTGTATATTCTTCATTTTTTCTTGTGCCAGTTGTTCACCTAAAGACATTACTTGATCTTCTGTAGTAGGTATTGAACCCACTTTTTCAAGCGGACCCCATGAACCATCAGGTAATCTTCTACGTCTTTGCATTATTCAACCACCCCCATAATTAAATAAACTTTATTGTCAATATTTATGTTGGGTCTAGTTGTGGTTAATTTAAGGATGATATTGTCCTTTGGCTCTACAGTTTCATGGTAGTATTCATCTTCCACAATCCCATCAGTAACAGGTACGATGTTGTCCGGGTCTGCTTCAAGTAATATATATTGCTCCTGCTCGCCAACCAATGTCATTGATAATTCAACTTTTAAATCCAATTCCTCGTCACGTTGTACAAATATTAAAACGCCTCTTGCCGAACCTTTAGGAGGGGAAATCTTATACCTCGCTACAGATTGCAAAATAGGCGTTTTGACCGCATTTTTATTGAGTTTAATCGTTTTACTTGTTTTTGCACCATAGTTGTCAATTACCTCAACAACGATTAAATTTTCGCTGACTTGTAGCTGGCCAAGTGATACCTCAAACTCCCAAGTCCCACCTGCGCCATCATAAATTTCAATTGGATTTGCTCCATTAATTCGATAATTTACTTTAAGATTGGAATTAGCGTCCTGATCTGATACTGTACCACTGATTTTAAATTTATCAGTATTAATAATTCCACTTGGCACAATGGCATCTACCGATAAAAGTGGAGCTCGGTTAGGTACGACATAAAATGTTCGCTCAATAGTAGCAGACTGGCCATTTTCATTATCTACTGCCCATACTTTCAATGTGTGGGCTACACCTTCAGTAAGTGTTCCAGTAAGTACCGTTTCACCATCAAACAACTTGCCATCTTTAAATGTGAGCTGCTTAGATAAAGTAATTTGTTTCTGACTGACATTAGTTGCTAAGACTTTTCTTTGGTCCCCATTAATTTGGTAGAAAACTGTTACTGATTGATCTTTGTCTGCATCATAAGCATCGCCTGTGATGTTTATTGTATCGTTTTCATACAACGTCTGATTGTCAGAAGGTGATATTAGGGTAACTGATGGCACTTTGTTGATACTTAATGTCCCTCTAAACATCGGACGAGGTGCATTAGAAGCTCCACTGATGTTTTGTATATATAGTGTGGCGGGCGAGTTTTGCAATGTTACCGAAAACGTAGGGTCATAAACTACGAAAGGCACTGTTAGGTTGTCTATACTAGATGTGGCGACAAATTCACCTTGTGTCCAACTATCACCGCCGTTACTACTGTAAAAACTTGCAATGTCGTTATAACCATCACTTTGTATGAGGGCGCTTGTAGACATTACAACTACAAGTTTATTAGAGGCGTCTACCGAAATAGTAGCATCGTGGCTATGTTTACCACCTACGGAATTGGTTAGATATTTAGTTCCGCCCCAAGTAACGCCCGCGTCAACACTACGGCTGTATACCACGTTGTATGTCGAATTGCTAGCGCTTGTGTAGACGCTACAAACGGCATGTAAAACCCCGTTTTTGTCTACTGCTAACGATAGTTTGCCTAGCGGTAAACTGTGAGCAAACACTTCGTAATTTACAGATGAACCATTACTGCTATTGATAACATGAGAATATATGGTATAAGTGCCAATTGACTGATTGTAATGTTGACTTAATGCAATCGGCACACCATTTCTTACTACCAGATCAACGTATGAGTAGTTAGTTGTACTTGCGTTCAATTGGGTTGTATTTGCAGCACCGTCCCACGTACTACCGCCATTGGTACTCTTGGTATAACGTAAATTCCACGAGTTTGGATACGTCGTTGTTTTAGCTACCCACAGTAGGTGGATTGCACCGTTTAATGGGTCTGTAGCAATTGCCATCGAATTGACGCCTGTCTGCCCTGATGGTGTGAGGACTACAACGGGTTGTACTGCGTTACTAACAGTTGCGGCATCAAATTTCACGACCCCAATCAGGCCACCACTAGTCGCCACGGCTGTATACACGTTTGTACCATAACTAGCTATCGAAAAGTGCGCGGCCCAGTTGCCATTGTTATAGCATAATTCAGACCACGTAGTACCGCCGTCTTTAGATACATGCCAATACACTGTACCTACAGCTTTATTCGCTGCAACCATAACAAGCCACCCATTGCTTAGTCGTGTGACTTTTCTGCCGCCTGTGTTTTCGTATGTGATTGCGGACGTCGTTATCGTTCCAGGCTCACCAACCACTTCAGCGCCTCTAACGTACCAATAACCATCACTGTGCCTACCGTTGCTCGGATATGTGCCATTCTCGGCCACGATGTTAGATTGCACTAGTGAACCTTTGTTGTAACTCGGTACTGACGTGACCTCACTCGCCTTTTTTTCCGCTATTGTTACATTATGCGATGCCCCCGATAAGTTACCTTCGTTTTGCGCATAGATAGTAAATCTCTGCAAAGTTGAACCGCTTATTCTATAGGCTACGTCACCTATATTAAGTGGTACGCTGTACCCTATCTGATTAGATACACCATAACTCCCATTCTGATTATAAAATGTATAGTTTCTATACAAATCCCAAAATGTCATTGGCGTCCAACCAGCTTCGCTACTCCATGGGCCTTGTGAATAAGTATAATTGGTTATCGTATTAAATTTATCGTAATAATGCTGTACCATTCTTAAACCACCTCCACCAATTCAACGCTATATGTTTGCCAATCTCCTACGCCCATTTCAGCATTCACAATGTCAATTGCTACATTACTACGAGCCACTTTAGCCCCTTTTTTGTACGCATTTTTCAAAGCTTGCACCTTGATAGTGTTTGTTCCTACCTCAGTGATCACAACGTCCTCAATGTGTTCATCATCAAAAATAGTGACTTGTGTAAATGGTGTAAAACCATCCATACTAGCCACTTTTAAAGTAGTTGTGCCTATTTCAACAGCCTCAATAATGTCCGTTAAGGCTTTATCCAAGCTTATTTTGTTTGAGCTGCCATCTAAAACATCTGCAAATGTCCCAGAGTTCCCAGGTACTCGCCCGTCCAATTCCAATTGCACACGCATACGCTCCATTTGCCGATATATTTCAATCATAAAGCGATATGCGTTAAAAATTCCCCACTCAAAGTTATTTGCAAACTCTGACATGAACGGTGTTCCATCATCTATAATTTCGCCTGTGACTGGATCTTTAATATCATCATGCCATTGGGTACGCTCATAGGGATTCTTTTTGAAATTTAAAGGTATTTCACCATTCATTAGTTTACTCACTTACTTTCACTTCCTTCACCTCGAGTTGTAGAGGAAATGCGATAACATATCCCTGTGAACCTTTTTGATAGTTCATTGTTTTTACATACAATTCACGCCCATAACTATCTACTAAAGCAGCACGTGTAACCAAGCCTTGTTCCAGAGTTAATTTCACATACTTTCTTAATCCATACTTTGTGCTAGTATGATAGATTTCTTTGTCATAAACGACTCCATCAATCGTTATCTTTGCACCTACAACAAGGTTACTTAAAAATTGTTGAGTTAAATCTATCATCAAAGGCTGTATTTCGTTCAACTCCTCACACCTCCTGCTCTAAATCTTCCACAAACTCGATTGTTCATAATGAAACCATAAGCATTATTTGAAACAATTAATACTTCATTTCCAAGTGCACCATGAGTTCTTGCTGTTTTAAAACGGCCACAAATTTTATGGTTTATTTGCCATGCATAGGTGCCACCGTGAAGTATCAAAAATTCATTTAATTCATTTAAAAAAATATAAATTCCAACTCCAGCAACCTTTATTTTCTTGATTAAGGAATCAGGTATTGTTTTAGCAGATGCACGGACATTAAGTAACAATGTAGCTGGCTCAAACTCTCGCCAACCTTCCTCAAAGCCAATAAAATCATGACCCATATAAGCATCCATGATTTGATTCATTGTTTCAATGTCACCCTCGGATAGATTGAGGAGACACTGTATTTTTATCATTTTGCGATACTCCTCATCGTCCCAGCTACCACGAGAAATGCCCTCATCTTTCCCAAGTCTATCTAATCCGTACCCCTCAGCTTGATCTACATCCCAATACTTTAAAATGGTCTGTTGTATAGCTAAGTTTTCAACACTATTAGATGCAATTATCTTTAGGAGTTTATAGTTATTACTATCCTCATCCCTTGCATATTGGCGAGGCATCCGATCAAGTAATGTCTGCAATCGTTGATTAGACAAGGTTCATCACCTCAATTTTACTCTCATCAGTTTCTGCAACTTCAGGAAATGCAATGACTACATTATGTGGTTCAAAAGTAACTCCATCTGTTGAAAACTCTACTCTTACATCATCAACTCCATCAATTGATGAAATACGAGCTTCTGCTTTCGTACAAACAACATCTTTACTCATGCCTACACCTGGATAAACTTCGTCATTGTATGTTCCGCCAATATATTTAACAATATGAGCAACGGCTAAATCGTCACCGTTTATTGGGAATTGGTTATTTTTTTTGATATATACCCTTACATATACACTGACGGTTGAGGCACGTGTAAAACCTATTTCATGCACAATACCTCTGTTGTCTGTATAGGTAAAAACAGTTGACCCATATGCACGAATTCCTCCGCCCTTTTTACGGAATATAGCCATTGCAATGTCTTCATCTAGGCCACCTAATACCACCGTTTCGAACGAATTTGGAGGGCGGCCATCTGCATCTTCAACATTTGTGTCATTTTCAATCACAACAGCAGCACGTACTCCTTCAACGTCATCAAGTACATTCGCTTCAATAGATTCAACACGCCTAGAGCCTAGCTTTCCCAATGATTCGTAATAACGATCTTGTAATTTTTCGTCCATTTCTTCATCTTGACCATTAAAAAAAGCATCTTGATTCGTTACCGAATTGATGCCTGATTGAGGATTTACAATAATAGAAATATCATTAGGTTCTACATTACCTATAACGCCATATTCGAGGGCCCCTACACTTACACGGTAGCTTCCGTCTTCAATAGCGTCTATGGCCTCTAACGCTTTAAAATACACATTGTACTTTGTTCGAAATAAATCACCTATATTAATCTTTGCGCCTTTGTCTAAATTGACAATGACCTCACCAGTTGCTTTAGTCCACCGTTTGCGAGTAATTACACGTTTAACATTAGCATCTAATGATGCTCCTTCTGATGTATCAACAAAACGAGCATTATAAACTTGTTCGAGTTCCTCATTATCTTCAGCTTTTTGCTGTGCCATCAGATAAATAAATTTTCCTAAAGGAGTAAGGTCTGATAGGTCAGCATCCTCACCAAACAATTCTCTTGCTAACTCTTGAATTATCGGTAAGTAATCTGCTGTGCGCATTCTTTTAAACCCATATTTGGTTAACAACTGCTTCCCCTCCTATCTCCTTGCCATTTGTAGTACGAACTCTAAAGTTAATAGATAAAAACCTTTTAATACGATTAAATTCATATTCCACACTAAGTACCTCTGCTGTTCGAGGTTCTTGATACAAGCAATCGTGCATAGCTTGTACAATTTCCTTTTTATTCGGTAGTTTTTTTTCGATTACATCTCGTCTAAAACCATGGAAATCATCAAACATCCATTCTGTTACTCGGGTCCGTAATAATTGCTTATAGTTTTGAATTAACTGGTCATCACCATATACAAGCTCGTTTAGCACCCAATCTCCATTATCGTTATATTTAAGGGTATGCATGTAATCCCCCCTTACACTAAATCAGTAGTTAAATCTTCACCATTAGCAGTGATAGTACCACCAACAAACTCTATATCATCAGCTTCGACTTTAAACTTAGAAGATTTTATACTTATTTCTCCAACTTCATTTATAACTATTTTTGTAGAGAAATC
The DNA here is from genome assembly GCF_001705465.1 of Lysinibacillus sp. AR18-8. Taxonomy (NCBI): domain Bacteria; kingdom Bacillati; phylum Bacillota; class Bacilli; order Caryophanales; family Bacillaceae; genus Lysinibacillus; species Lysinibacillus sp. AR18-8. The sequence continues at coordinate 174,753 of NZ_MDGU01000012.1, read as the reverse complement.
TTTCGAACCAATTACTACGTCATTAGGATGTTCATTTTGTATCGGTGTGTTAAAAAGATTCAGGCCACCTATTATTAGAGCGTCGTCAGCACTAAATGAGCGACTAGAAGCTTCTCCTCCACCAAACATAATTGGATCAATATCAGCTTGTGAGCATACAACGAGCACTTTGTCTCCTTTTTTGTATGGGATTTGAATAGTAAATTGGTCTGTTTGATGAAATGCTATAGGCACATCTAAAATTGGCGTTGCTTCTGGATCATTTTTAGGAAGAACATCAGCTTTATACAAATTCATGTCTATTTCAAGTACTTCGCATATTAGGCATGTATTCATATTCATCAAATTTTCCTCAATGTTTTCACTCACGAATTGTGTCATTGATGTTTTCGTCATACTGGCACCACCTCACATACCGTATAGTACTCTGTTCCAGACGTATCCCCCTTATGCTCACCTTTTGATACACGGAATACTCCACTAACTTTTCTAGATGTAAGTTTAATAATGACATCTGTTGTGATTTTATGATTTAACAACAACTTAATTTTGTAGCCTTTTAACTTTTTCTTCTTTGGACTCTTGGATTTAGACTTTTTCTCATCCTTTACTTCCTCTTCGACTTCCTCCGGTTCATCAATCAAGCCAGTTTCTTTCGATATATCCAGCCCTATTTTGTCACCTTTAGCTCGATCACGTACATAAAGTCGATTTTTATTTACATACTGTTTTGCCTTACAATCTTTCGCAATTTCAGCAATTTGAAACTTAATCTTTCCATTAAGAGTTTTGCCAGAACGATAAATAAAGTCGATTGGTAAATCTATATCACCAATCGCAAGACCTGCATCTCGAGCCAATTCTCGCAATATAAGTGATGCATGGGTGTTTCGTCCGTATGTCCGTTTTACAACACCGTTTGTATAGTCCAAACTACAATCAATGCATTTGAATGTTGTGATTTTATCTAGCCCTTCCCACTTCGTTTCTTTTTTCTTTAGTGAACCACTAAAAATCACTCCATTATCATCAATGTAACCAGCACTTAAAATAGCTGCTTGATTAGTAGAAATAGAATTAATGGTTTCATCTTTAAGGTTGTAAACTTGGATATCAATTGTATCAACTTTTTCGTTATCACCAAAAGGAACACTAAATTTAATAGTTAATGGATCTGTAATTTCTCTGCCACCCACTAAAAATGTAGTTTTACGCATATATAAATTACTCATCTGATTCACCTACCACGTACAAAAAGACCGTCTCGTTCAGATTATCGTAGGTAATACGAGTAACTGAATTAGCTCGGTCTTTAGGAATTATTTGTACTTTTGGCAATTCTATGTTGACATGGTTTCTGAACAAAGGGCGATTAAGGATTAGTTTTTCTCCAATAACCAAAACACCATCATCCTTGAATAGATCCACAGTGAAAAAATCATGTGTTTGATTGTAGTTGATTTCAATTTCAAATACTTCACCAGCTAACTCTATTTCAAAGGAATAAGGTATCTCATTTTTATCAATGTCAATATATTCATCCATTACTTACGCCCCTCCATTGCTGCCCAACCACCACTTGATGAACTCTTAGGTGGTGTTGTATATTTCTCTTTATTGGATTTTGTTGTTGTAGTAGGTGTCTTTTTCGTCTGCTGACGCCCTTTTTTTGTTACAGGTTTTGTTTGTTTTTTAACTGGGATAGAAACACTTACGAACTTACCGACTTTAGCGACTTTTATTTGTTTCAGAGTCATTGTGAAAGCATAGCCGTCTTTAATTTTGGCTTCATAATCGCGGTTAAAATCAGTAATGATTACATGTTTTAATGATGTCATGTAATCAAAATCAAAAATAACACCTTTTTCTCGGTATTGACGTAACTTCAAGACTTTTGCTTCAGTACCATCAAGAATTACACCCGTCAATGAAATTGTTGTAGGGTTGCTTTTCACATGGTCAGTTATCTGCTCACCATCTTCAAGTGCATGCTCCGTAGCTGTTGAAGATTCTGGCATAGATACCTTCGTAATAACATCAATTAAAACATCCTTAATATATGGCATTACATGCCCCCCCTACGTTGTTTGCATTTCTGTATCAATAATATCACTGATGATTTCACGTACTTCTCGGCCAATATCGATGGCATTAGTTCCTGAAATATAAAAATTAAATTGATGTCCACCACCACTATTAGAAGCGTTGTTTCCACTTTCAACATTAGTGGCCTGAGGTATCCCTGTAGTAGAACCGCCATTATTATCTATATTTAATTCTGGAGTACCGGAACTACCTTGACTTAAAATCCCAGCACGACGTAACATATTCGATTGATTTGCAGTCAAAACAGATTCATCTTTATGCAGTTCAGCCACATAGCCATCATAAGGTACACGTTCAAGCCCAGTAGCATGAGAACCACTAATAAAATTACCTACTGCACCGGCTGCTTTGCCTATAGTACTACCAATTGATGAAACCCATTTTGGGAGTTTAAAATTTGTGATAGCATTTTTGAATTTATTGAAATTACTAGTTATCGTGTCCCAATTTTTATAAATTGTGATACCTGCAGAAATCAACCCTTTTATAGGTCCTGCTAAAAAAGATAATATAGGGTTGTTATCAATAACTTGCCATAGTTGTATAGCTTTTGTTTTAACGGTCTCCCAATTTTGATATAACAGTATCCCTCCAGAAATTAGTAGACCGACGGCGGTCACAACCATTCCTATTGGATTAGCTCTCAAAGCTGCGTTAAAGCCTTGGGTAGCAAAAGTAGAGGCAATTGTACTGGCTTTAAATAAATCTAATGCTGTTTTTACAAATGAGATTGTTTTCATTACGGCAAAACCACCCGCAATACCCGCTGTGGCAGCTATTACTAATTCTTTATTTTGTATAAGCCAACTAACTCCAGTTTTAAAACCATCGAAGGCAACACTTGCAACGTTAATTCCCACAGCCACTGTACTACTCATTGTGTCTGCAAATGAAGCGATATTATCACTAGTCTCTTTAGGTAGACCAAAATTTTGCCATAAATTGGATACATTACCTGAACCATTAACCAATGACATGAAAGTATCTTTAGCTGTACCCACAAAAGAAACTACTCGATCTATTTTACTGACTAACTTATCAGTATCTAGGTTTTCGATCCACTGTGACGTAGAAGCCATACCATCAACAAATGGTTGTAAGAGTGGGCCACCAATTTTCCCTTTTAAATTCGTCCAAGATTGCTTTAAATTCCCTAATTGGTTTTCATAAGCATCTGCTTCACGTGATGCTTGTCCCATCGCCCCTGACAATTTGTTACCATCCTCAACCATGGCCATTAAAGTTAGTTGCTTTTGGGATTCGCTTAATTTAGTGAATGATTTACCATACAGTTCATTTGCTTTAGCATTACGTGTAGTTTCTGTTGCTGAAATACCTAATGCCGCATCATTTTCGAAGTTCCCTTTTAAAAATGATTGCATATTTTCAATTACTTCTTCAATAGATCGGTCATAAAATGCAGCACTATCGGCAGCAGCCAAAGTCGCTCGCTCTGTTAAAGACAAAGCATCTGCAGTGTCCGCTCCAGTTGTTTTGGCAAACGCTGCTATTTGAGTGAAACTACCTTTAAGCCTTTCTGGTAGCATCCCAGTATCTTTTGCAATTTTATTCAGTCCCTCAGATGCATGTTGTTGTGCATCCGAGAAAACTTGCTCAAATTGTGCATCCATTGCTTGGAAACCTGCGGCTGCTTCAATTGCACTTAATCCAAACTCTTTAACCTTATTAACAGCAAAAACACCTGCAACAATCCCTACAAGACCACGCATCATTGATTTAAAACCATTTAATGTTTTGCTAACATGTTGTACTTCTTGATTTAATTGTCCGGCCTCTGTTTCAGCAGTATTTAATCCGTTTGCAACGTGTTGTGAAGCTGTATGACCTGTTTGACCGAAATGGTTAAAACCTTGTGCTGTATGTGTTAATCCTTGGCCAACACTAACTATTTCATCCTCAATGTTATCCATGACCTGATTTAAGTGTTGTAAGGTTGCTGTTGCTTCATCGCGGAAATATATACCTACAAACATGTCACGCATAGCGCTACTCATTTGATCACCCCTAGCATTTTTAAGGATGCGAGTGTTTCTAAAATAGTATCGTTATCCCAATCTTCCACCGAATGTGGATCAATTTTATAGTGATACCCAATTACGTACTTCCACCATTTTTCGCCTGCTGCTTTTTCATAAAAAGAAGGGATGCTTTGCATCCCTGAAAGATTTTTTATTTTATTACTTTCCTGTTCGAAGAAAGTTAAAGGCTGCGTTAGTGACCTCCTCTAACTCCTCCCATGTTTCAAAATCATCCATGTTTAATTCATTTGGAATAACTACCACATGCTTTAGCATAAGGGGCATCATTCTTGAATTTAGAACTTTCCCATGTAATCCTGTACCCTCATCCATAATTTCAGCTTGCTTTGAATTAGGTACATTTTGGAATGTGTAATCATTACCGGCTGTTGACGTAAATTCTTTTGTTTTTGGTGTAAATGCCATTTGAATTAATCCTCCTTATATTGTGCTGCTAAAATCGTGTATTCGACGCCTTCTACTTCTGCTCCACGGGAAAAATTTGGGTTCTTCGCAAAACGACAATCTAAACCGTTCACACGTTTCTTACGTTTAGCATCATTTAGTGACACATTGAATGATTCCTTTGATTTTAATAACGCATCTAGCATAGGTACTACACTTGAATCTTGTTTTAATGTAAATGTGAAGGTACCTGTTTCGTCTGCTGATTCATTGTAAGTAACAGAACCATCAGCGCCTACATGTTGACTAAATGTATCTTCATTCTTCTCAGCTTCGATTGGAGTGCCATCCATAAAACCAGTAAGGATTATGCCACCAACAATCGCTACAGTGTCTTTAAAATTAAAAGTTTCTGCCATCTAAACCTCTCCTTAAACAGTTAATACACCACGTATTTGCACTTTTTCGAACGCTCCTGAAATAGTAGCCGTCCATTGAATATCGGGCAAAATACGTTGTGCTAGGGTATTTTTTGGAATATCTTTCCTTCTAGGAAAAGTTATTGTATACATTGGATTACCTGCGTCATCTCGGGCAATAATGCCTTCTCCAGTTGTTGTATTTTCTACTGTCGAAGCAAGTACGCTTTCCACCTCTGCAACAGCTAAACCAATACCTGTATCGGTACCTGGAACTTTGTCTCTCAATGCAAGCAATCTAAATACGCTTTCAGCCATACGTGCTTTAAGATAATGCGTTGCTTGAATAACATCAATGAACTCACCACTAGTTGCTACCCCTTTCGAGTTCAATAACAACCCTGCTTCATTAATGTAAGTAGAAGCGTTTGCAGCATGAATACGATTAATCATTGTATTGTCATACTTTACAGCAGGTACACCTTGTACATTTTTGAATGTCCATGTGTATGCCCCAATTTTCTTTGGTGCACAAACACCAATAAGCCCTTCAGCTACATACGTATTAGGTTGATCATGAACTACAAGGAATGCATTATCATATAATCCTCTTAACTTTTCAGCTAGCTCAACATTTGACGTTGTAGCACCATAAATTTTATCTTTAGTATTAGTCCATTCAGCTAAGGCAGTGATTTCCTCATCTCCTTGCTCTGGACTTACAACATAATAGAAGTCGTTGTGTGTTTTAATTAATTCGTTTAGAGATGATATTAAGGCAGTTGGCTCTGCCGTTGCTGAATCATAAGCAACACCAAAAACAGCAATTTCCGCTGGCCTCGGATTTTGACCAAACATACGAGATAGTAATTTATATTCATTTGTTGTTTCTTCAAAATCCTCTGCTACACTTTCTATCCCTGTATATTCCTTGTAATCTATAGCTTTACTAGTCGCTAATAACAATGATAATCCAAAACCTTTTTCAGAAATCGGCTTTGTCTCTCTTGAAATTTGCACATCAACATAGCGCATTTAATCACCTTCCTAATTTCATTTCTACTTCTACTTTGTCGAAGTAATCAATATCGTGTTCTTCAATATCAAGATAACGAATGATTACATCAAATCCCCACTTTTCATCATAGGAATCTAACAAAAAGGTAGTACGGTTTGTTACATCAGTTAGATTTACAATGGCAACATTGATTTCATCTAAAAATAAAGAACCTCGCCACTCAAACCACTTCCGAAGTTGAGTAGCTACTTCAAAAGCGTTATCATGCGAAGTTCCATAAGTGTTAAAAGAAATAGTTGCATTGCGTTCTTGTATTCGAGTTTCTGATAAGGCATCAGGCTTATTAACGTGGGATACATCTACTTGCCCTACTCCTTTGCGGTCACCTATTACTTTATAAGTGGCATAAGGTAATTTTGGTATATCACCTGTTTGATCTGCCCTTATAATTGTTAAATCAGTGTCGTCCGAGAGCTGTTTGCGAATTAATTTAATTAAATCCACTTTTCTCGCCACCTCATCAAGTAAATATTCACATCTGTATAAGCTGAAAAGTCTTTGAAAGCTTGTACAGCGTATTTTTGGTTATTGTACTCAACCTTTGTGCCTTCCGGTATGTGATCAACTGTTAACAATTTCTTTTCTTTCACGGTATAAGTACCGTTTTCAGCATATTTTAAGTCATCGTTGCTAAGAGGAAGGATGATTCCCGTTAATTCTGTAGGTGTTTCTTTGCCTTCTGCCCATTCACCGTCTACATAACCACCCTCATCCTGTAAATGAGCAATAAAGGGTACTCCTTGATCATGAATTACGGATGCAAATAACATTTTTTCTGGCATTAACGACTCACCACCTTGTAGGTGATTCTCATACGTAAACCACCTTTATCAATTAATGGATTACTAGACCCTTTTTGAGCGATTGTTGACGGAGCATTAGGCGGATCATCTAATTGTGTGAGTTTCCTTTGAATATCCCCTACCATCTTTGCCCCCAATCGTTCACAAATAGTACGAGCGTTCATTTGTCCATCCAATAGTTTAGGTAGTTGTTTTTTCACGAATTTGGCCCATTCACCATTCTTTTCATCAAATGTAGACCTCAAAAAAGAACGTTCAGGAATCACTATGGCACCTCTTTCTTTACGGATGGTGATACCAAACTCATGTACAGCTGCAATCATGGCATAAAAAGAGTCATCACTCCCAAAAATACCGACTTCAATCTCATACCCTGCTAATTCACTCAATGATTGAATTAATTGAGGAATACGATTTGTACCCCTTATCCTTACACTACACATTACAGCACCACCAAATTAATTGATTTCTTTGGTTTTAATTGATCAGCCAACTCATCCATAATTCGTTGATATTCTTGACCATATTTTGTTCCAAGCAAACCAATATTTTTGTTCGGATCACTGTATTGACGTTCAATCACGTCGACTTTTTCACGGATTACGGATTGGTCCTTGGCTACACTTAAAACTACTAAGTGAGCAGCTAAGTAACGTGCTAAACGCTCTTGATATAACTCTGGAACAGGCAAAGAGGACACTTCAAGGGAAGCATCCTCAATGCACATTGTTAATCGTTCGTCAGATATAGAAGTAAATTCATCACTAAGCATACGAATACGCTCAATTGAAGTTAATAACATTGTGAATCCCTCCTATTTTTCGGGATTTTTCAATTCTAAAATGCGTTTATCAATAGCATCCAGTACAGTTTTTCTGTCCTCTTCTTCTTTTAAGGCCTCCAACATTTCAATATCAAATGCATCTTCAATCATTGCAATCGTGTCCTTTGCTGTTGGTCTTGTTTTTTCGCTATCATAGGCAAATTCACCTTTAGATTCAAGGTGCTTCATTAATGGATGAGTAAGAAAACGTTCAAAATCCTTCTCATCCACTTTATTTGTACCTGGGTTAAGCGTTAAACCGTTGGCAGTATAGGAGTGATTTCCTTTGTTTTGAACTAACATCAATTATTCCCCCTTAAATTCCATCCGCACGGCAAATAGCCATTGGATAACGAATGATTAAGCCTGTAGTACGCTCTTCAAAAGGTACTTTGGTATTCGGGAATGCGTATTCTTGCGGATGACGTGTAATATCTAACGGAATACCTAGTTCCGCAACGTCAGGAGAAGAATCAAGAACTACGAAACAATCAGTATTGGCTAAACCTTTACCTTTTAAATCATTAATTGTTTCGATACGTTTGAACATATTTTCTGATTGTAGATATTGAAGAGCAGTTTGCTTCGTAAATTCGTTATACACTTTCTTTTGAAGTTGTTTCTTTGCTTCAGGTGTTAAAAGTAAAGTATCAGCCTCATGGCCGTTTAACATATCGACTTTTGATTTTGCTTCGATAATGTCGTCAATGATTTCCTCACCTGTTTTATCAGCCCATTTTGTTGAAGTACCTCCATTATTTTGTGGAGTTGCATACACTTGAATGCCTACGGAATCTGTTAATCCCTTAATACCATGTTTTTTATCACCTGAAAAAGCAACCTGATTTTCTTTCTCGGCAATTGCCTTACGTACTGTATCTGCCTTTGTGACGTCAATCGGGCGTCCTGCCATTTCAGCTTCGCGTACTTCAAAAATAGAAATATTAAAAGCTGCAGCAATGGAATAGATTTTCACCGTTTCTTCTGTTAAATCCGCATCTACTAAAGGCACATCAGTTGCACCCGGAGCTAGAATTTTAGCAGCGCCTGAACGTGTTAAAACATCATAGCTATACGTTTTCGCACCTGCTGGAATATCAGTTTTTAAAGAAAAAATAGATCGAGCCTTTAACTCTGATGCGTGTGGTTCATAGACACGCTTATCAATTGCGTTTAAGTCTTGTGGGCGGATTAAAGCATCTCCGCGATATGCTTGAATTGTCATGTAAAGTTTCCCCCTTATGGTAAGTTAATTTCGATTTCGACTAATTGATTTGCTGAGGCATTGGCTTTGAATACTGCACCGTTGATGCCAATTTCCCCATCTACAGTGAATTTTTGAGTAGTTGGGTCCACTGTAACAGCTTGACCATTAATGACGTCACCGCCTGCCACAACAAAAATCCGGCCACGCTTAACAATCGCTGCCGGTTCACCTACTGGATAGTTTTGATCGTCTTTCTTTTCTACCCAATCATGGATATTTTGAGCTAAAGCAATACCGATTACTGTGCCACCAGTGGCAATAGGCTTAATTGCTGTGCCTGTTGCGTTTAATTGTACTGCTGCACCAAATGGTACTGTTTGTTCAACAGCGTATGTGTCCGCTGTGTAATCTTGATAACTAGATAATTGTCCAGCTTTCCCTGCCGGCTGCATATAATCAGGATAATTTGTAATAGGCATGAAATGGCCCTCCTTAATTTCGCATATTTAAGCGTTGATTTTTTAGTTCTTCTAATTCTTTATTACTTGATGCATCCCCAGTGTAAGCACTATTGTGACCTGTGCTTGAAAAGCCATTTGATTGTACTTGCTCCACAGTTGCATCAAAAAAGGCGTTGATATAGTCATCTGACTTACCATCACCTTTAAATTCCGCTTTTGCAGCCGATATAACGGCTTCTTTAATCTCCCTCTCTGATTTGCCTGTAAAATCGAATGAATCACCTAGAATCGGCTGTGACGCATTAATTAAAGCCACTCGCTCTTCTACTTTCTTATCTAATTCATCAGCAGAGAAGAATTTTTCTTTTAAAGTTGCAATCTCTTGATCTTTGGATTGTAATTTAACCTCTAATGCATCCAGACGACCTTGCAAAGCATCAGCACTATCGCCTTTCACCTTTGCTGTTTCCTCTTTTGCTTTTAAAGCTTCAATATGTGCTTTTACTGCTGGGTCTACCTCATACTCGACACCTTCAATTTTGATTTTTGCCATCTCAGTGTTTCCTCCTTCTTTTTCATCGATTTGCCATGCGTCTGAATCTGCCCTTATAGCAACCTCGGGACCTGCTCGTCCTTTTTCAACAATCGCTATGTGATTAATTTCAACATTACGCTGTACATATTCGTACTGATCACCGTTATATGTTCCACTTTCTGCAACAACATCCGATAAGAAGCCAATACTAATTTCGTTGTACCCCTCGTGAATTTTTTCAATGAGAGCCTTATCTGTTACAGTTAACGAAATATAGAGTTTGAAATCCTCTACACGAGAATCTGTATGGCTCATACCTTTTGCATAGGCTTGATAGTTATCAATTGTTACTGGCTCATTAGGATGGCCGTCAGTAACGGGCTTAGAGCGGGCTGAACGAATGGTTCTGTCACTGAATATTTCATCAGGCAACTTTGCCTCCATTTGGACTGTGCCGTCTTGTCGTTGATATGGAAAAACACCAGGACGAGTAATCGGTACATTAACCGTTAAATACCCTTCTGGTGTTTCCATGTAGTCTTTAATATAAGATGTGTCGTAACGTTGCAGTTTCAATGTTTCACCCCCTTTCAAAAATAAAAAGAGAGTTGTTAACACAACTCTTTACAAATGTTGAGATGCAATGGCATGCGCCATTTCTTCTTGAACATTTTTTAAATTGTAATGTGAATTTATTATAAAGTTCGTCATTTCATAAGTTTCACTATTAAAATCACAAGTAAAATACATTTCTAACTCTACTTCATTTATTTCTGTTTTAGTTTGATTATCTTGTAAGAATATTACATCTTCTGTAGAGGATGTTAATTCAATTTCTCCATTGAAAGTTAAATTTCCACTAATAATACTAAAATTCCCTTGCTCCAAAGTCACTTGTTCTATGTTTAATAATTTTGATTTTCCTTCTCCTTTACCAAAGAAATATAGTTCTCTGAAAGTACTTTTTTCTATATATTCTGTAATGTAATTCCTTATCTCATTTTGAACTTCTTCTTTTTCTAACACCTTACTTAAGATATCGTGTCTAACTAAACTGTCCATTTCATTCCATTTCTTCACAAATTCTTTAAATTGTTCATTTGTTTCAACATAAGGTTCTAAAAGTTTTGAATAAAGAACTCCGTATGGTTGTTGGAAAATATTTATTCTAGTTGTATCTTTCTGTAAATCCTTGTGTAGTTCTTGTTTATTTAGATAGTCTGTAGAATTATTAGTAATAAATATGCAATTTTCTAAACAATTTTCCTCAGCGTAACGCGCATAGGTAAGCCAAATTATTCCATCCCTAAATTCTTGTTTTTTTTCAGTGAACGGCTTTATCCTATAAATAGATCTATTGACCAATTCAGGTAATAAATTATTATCATATTCCAATACAATAATCTGTTCAGAATTAGTGTAATATCTATCAAACCTATCTCTGCAATATTCAACTTCTTTTTCCACATCTTGGTATATATCTCTAAAGTAACCACGGTGCTTATCTTGTAAATATTTAGCAGATTTATTAAAAGAATTAATGTTTTCTCTTACTTTCTCCTCATAATGATGTCTAGTTTCCATTAATACAACACTCGAAACATAAACTTTAAAATCATGTTGCTTAAAGATATTCAAAAGATTTTTCATGTGCGGCTTTTGTAAAAAAGGATCATCATAAAAGACAGTAGTATCTAAAAATAAATGCATAATTAATCCCCCCTAAATTCATTAAAATTAATTTTAACTTCATTAGGTTATATTAGTCAAAGTTAATCAAAAACAGGAATCGCCACACACCTACAACGATAATCCTCACCAGGCAACACCTTACGACCATTTACAGTAGGTGGATCATCGTATGAAAATATCTTTCCGTTAAGATCTTTGTGTGATTTTCGTACTCGTTCATCAGCCGAATCATACCATTCGAATTTTTCAATACCTATACTCTGATGCCTTTCGGCCGTCATCTGACCTAGTATTGATCCTGCTTGGTCAACAGCTAAGAATTGCGCTCTACTTTCAGCAATATCCACTTGTTCTAGTATGGACTGACGTATCTGTTTGATAGATTGCCCTTCCTGAACGCCTTTTCGAACGACATTCTCAACCTCGTTTCGGTAATCATCCTCAATATTCTTGATGTAGGTCACATTATCGTTGATTTTATTGACTAGGAATGTCTCTAACCATGGTTCTCGTTGCGCTAGATCAATCCCTCTTACAGCAAGTTGATTAGCAATGTTATGTCTATTAAACCGATTAACGCTATTTACAAACTTTTTAGCTGCCGAAAGCCTTCTTCGCTCACTGAACGACTTTGAAGCCTTCTTCGCTAATGCTTTAAACATTCGTTTAACGTTGTCGAATATCCCATCAACTAAGTATTCTCTTGAGTCCTGCCTTTGATCGTTTAATAGTGGCACTACATACTTTTCTAACTGCTTAAAGGTTTCATCTCCTAATTCAAGTAACATCTTTCGGATGTCTCGACTGTACGTAACGGCTGCCGCATCTGGGAAACGTGTTATCGGAACCTTTTTACTCATGGCGGTCACGATACCCTTTGTATACTTTATCAGCAAGATTCTTCAAATCAGCTTCATCTCCACTGAATTTAAGAGTATCTGATAACCCAAACTGACCAAAGCGTGCCTCGCGGATTTCATCAGCGGTAATAATATTATTGAGTAAGTAAATCTGATCCGTTTCAGCAACTAACTTACGTATTTCAGCATCCGTCTTAGCATCAACGTTCCAAAGAGGATTAAATTGTATTTCCCACTCTAAGGATTCGGGGTCTATACGTCCCCCCAGCTCTTTCTCAGCCATCATTAACATACGAATAAGTTTTTCTAAATGGGGCTTCATTTCATTTTCTTGGTCTGCCACGATGCGAGAGTAGTAGTTCATCACATCGTATTGAGCACCAGTAATGGTACCTGATTCTTGACCTTTGATAACCGTTTTAGGCATCCTAGCAGCACCGGATAATAAATCCCAAACAAAATCGAGTAAATCCTTGATACCTGAAACTGATGTGCCTTGTTTTGTTAGATCCTCATCAGCCGCTATTATGGCTAATGCTTCAGTACGGAACATGAAGTCCATAATCATAGAAAGTTGTTGCTTATCCTGCGTTGATAGGTTCTCAATATCGTTTGATTTATAAACTTTGAACGTAAAATCATGAAGTATTTGACCAACTGACCATACAGACGTGTCAAAAACCGTCAGAATGTCATATAACGGCTCTAGGAGTGAACGTCCTTGCGCTTCCCCTTCAAATCGCCTTGTCTGGCTATGGAGCAAACGTGAAACGTGTACAGATGATTCTGTTGTTTGTGTCTGCATCCCATGGCTAGATGCCCGATTAATACGTAATTTTTCTAATTGGCCGTATTTAATATCAAATACATCCTCATTGATCAAGAATTCATTTACCTTCAATGAGCTGAAAGCATGCAAATAATCCACTGAATATAATTTATCCATTTTCAATTCTTCGCTTAATTCGAATTTGGAGGCTTGGGTTACTCCTAAACTAATAAAACCATCTCCACGGAGACGGTCATAAGTGAACATTTCTTTAAATGCTTTCTTAGCTTTTAGGTCAGCAAGCTTACTCATAATGTTACGTGCTAATTTTTCATCTTTCATACGCAATGTAAACCAATTACGTGTCATGTCCTCGGCAGGTATATCGATGATATTCTGAACAATACGACTATCACCATATAAGTTTGTAATTTCATCATGAGTTAATTTGCGTCCAACGCCAGCAACTTGACGAGTCAACTTATCTTTATGATTAGCCTTGCCGTTACCTTGCATAAAGTCCTCTTTAAATTGTTTAGCTTGGTCAATCGTTTTTATCGTTCTCACCTACTTTCCTAATAGATTTTTATAGCGAACAATCGGATTAGAATTGTTTGTATATAGTTGATTTAATGCTTGAGTTGTCATATCAACTAAATCATCATGAGCAGCATTAGGGAATGAAACAAGCTCTTCTACGAGGTCCTCGACCCATGGACACATATTTGGATGAGGTAAATAAACATTACCGGCCTCAAATAAAGGAGACACCGCATTTGCACGTGCCTCCTTACCGCCATTAGGGTCTACTGGAACAATACCGCTAATTTCATCCTTTAGCATTTCGATGATAGCTGAACCGTTTGCCTTATCCTCTATATATTTACTTCTTGCATTGGGCCATTTATCGGACATGGCACGAATTGCTTTCATCGTTTCAGCAAATCCCATTCGCCTATGATCTACATCCAGTAAGAAATATTGTGCTTTCTTACGTCCCCAAACACCTCCGGCCACAAAGTCGCTTGTATCGGTGCCTTTAAAAGTACAATCCCAAGATTGAGCCATCTTATCAAAATGGGTTGGTAATACAAGGACTTCATCACTTAAGCCCCATTCTTGCTTTTGTTCCTTTGTACGAACATAATATTTCATCCACGCTCGCTTAAAGATAGATCCGCCCGCCGGAGATGGACGTTGTTGGTACAATGCATTCCAAGTACGACTACCAACCTCGGTTTTTTTATCATTCGCCCAATTTTCGTCATAACCCAATTCGCGGCATAATGGTTCACCTATCTTACGTCCTAATAAATCATTTTCATCCTCTGCAATTGCAGGTAAGCGCAACCTAATCCATTTACGAGGACTACGAGCTAGCAAACGGCCAATTAAATCATCCTCATGCCACCGTGTCATGATAACTATTAAGGAAGCCCCATCGTGTAGACGTGTTGATAAAGTAGCTTCCCATTCATCCCAAATACTATCTCTTATTGTTTGCGACATAGCTTCTTTCATATTTTTGATTGGGTCATCAATAATCATCAAGTCTGCGCCTTGACCAGTAATAGAACCACCTATACCGGTTGAAATCATTCCGCCCCTTCTATCTTGAATTCCCCAATCTTTTGTAGCTGCATTGGATTCAGATAATTGCACTTTAAATAGTTCATTTGAAAACTCATTGAATTTATTACGGTTTAGACGACCAAATTTAGTTGCTAACCCATCCGAATAGGCAGCAGCTATTACCCTTTTATCAGGATTTTTCCCTAAATAAAACGACGGAAATGATTCTGTTACCGTCATACTTTTGCCATGTCGTGGTGGCATCTCTATTAATATAGATAACTGTTCACCATCGGCCACACGTTGGAGCACATCACAAATTAATTCAGTATGACGAAAGTGCTCATAATGGCCGTGATGTACATATTCAACATAATCACGGTAGAAGCGGCGTGCAAGTTCTTTGTCCGCTTCGTTTTCCAATGCGCTCATTTCCTCATCGCTTAGAATTAGCAATGGCTCTCAACTCCTCCGTCGTTAAATTACTTAAATCAACGCCTGTGGTGTTGCCACCTCCAGCACCTTTTGTTTCAGAACGTACTTTTGCAATGTCTACTTTTAATTTTTCTTCACGTAACCTTTTTAGCTGTTCATCACTTAATAAATCGGTGTACTTTGAAAGCATTGCAAGTGCTGCCATTTTGTCAGCAAGCTTCACACTGATACCATCCTTGCCTTTTTTGACCTCGGTTATGATCGTGCCATCTACCTCTGTGGCATCATGGAAGTGCACTGTATTTACCTTGTATGTCTGCATTCGTGGGTTTCCATCCTTATCTAAGATTACGCCCCCCATGCCATCTAGCATAGGCTCCTCCACTTCACGCATGCCGAAGTCCACAAAATCGGTGATGTCAGCAAATGCAATGTCAATGTACTTTTGTAAGACCTGGCGTGCATCCAGCATAATACCGTTTGCTAATTCTGCCTTCAATCGATGAATCTCCTTTCGAACCTTATCATTTCTTATCAATCGGCTGCCGTTACTCATTGCTGAAGCGTAGTCACATCCATACACTTTTTGGTATGCTTTCGTGGCATTCCAATACTTTGTGTAGTACAAACAAAAAAGCAACTGTTGACTATTGAGACCGTCACTGGGGACGATTTCAAACTGTACAGTTGCTTGTGGTTCCGCTTCTGGCGTTTCTTTGCTACGTTGCATTTTTTTCGTTTTCTTTTTTACGGAACGTTCCGTATTTTTCGGCTGTTTTGATTGGAACGTTCCATTCGGTTCCGCTTCAAGACGATCATCCCAGCTATCTTTGTTTTTCCACCCACGTACAGTTCCCTCAGATACACCAAGTTGCTCTGCTATATCCTTAAGCTTTATATCACCATTATGGGCTTTGTAAATGTCATATGCTTGGTCACGTCTTGGATCTCTTGCTCTAGCCATATCTCACATGCACCACCTCCATTATTTGTTTATTACAAAAAAGAAAAAAGAGCTGATATATCAGCTCTTTACTTATTTTATAACTCCTGCAATTAATCTAAATAAATCATCTGTTGTTGCACAAATTTTTCCTAAAGGAGTATCAATACATATTTTAAGATCTTCTAAATCTGGATTGAAAACATCAGTATCAAGCTCCACGTATGTTTTTGCTGCATAAATGGTGATTCCATTAGTTCGATGTTTGTGTCTAATCAGGATTTTTGCTTTAAATTTAGTTCCTTCTATATCTAATTTTTCAACCCTAGCATAACCTTCATTTCCTCGAGCTAAATGTTTGAAATATGTTTCAAGCATCTCAGTAACTTTTTCCTTAATAGGATCAATTAAGTTTCTTTTACTATCTACATCAAAACTGAACGATGTATTAACAGGCATAATTATCACTCCAATAAATTATTTTACATAATTATTATGTCCTGATTGTCGAATTTTACACTTTTTTAAATTATTCCACTCTCAAAAGTAAGTACCGTTGCCCTAGCAGTTAAAGGGGGAAATTGTTCGATACTCACTTTTCAGGGCAAAATAAAAACACCCCGAAGGGTGTCAGATTCAAAATAGAATTACTTAACATATTTCTTGTAAAATGCAAATATATCTTTCTTCTCCATTTCTATATTATAGAATTCTTTCAATTCAATTTGAATCCTCTCAACAGAGCTAAACCTTCCATTTCTCCTTATAATTTCTTCTAAAGCTCGTTTTAAAATATCTTCCCTCGTTGGATGTTGCGATGAATCTAAATATAGATTATTGTCTACTTTCTCTTCAATTTCATCACTAAAAGCTGATATTGTATCCTTAATAAGTGAGTCCACTTCTTCTTTGGTATATGTCGATTTCTGTTCATCTAACTTTGTTGTTTCATATGTTTTTTCTTTAATTTCTTGTATATCAGTTTTAGTAATTTGGACTACATGATTTTTCACTGAACCAACTTCCTTGCTAATACCTTGCAAAGTTGCTTCTAAATTATCATTTCCCCTACGGTTATCACTATCTTGTTTAAAAGCAAAAAATATTGCTACCAAAGCTAATGCAATTGACACAGCACTAGAGATAATACTAAAGTTCACTTCGATTCCCGTATTCTTAGCGAAAATTGTAGCTACTAAAAGAATAATGATACCTATTAAAATTCCTGTTACCCATTTCCAATCTCTATTTCTCCACTCCAATGACCTCACCTCTCAATTTATCATACCTAAAAATTGGAGATGATACCATATATATTCTTACTCTCAAAACCACACCAAACCCTGCCCTATCGGTTACTAGTACATGCCAGCGCTCCTCGGTATCTAATACTCCTGAGATACTTGGTCACCCGTAAACCAGTCCTTTTTATTTGTATGGCTGTTTGATGCAGTTTTCAAAGCAAAATAAAAAACACCTCGATAAGTAAGAGATGCTTTAAGGGGGCGATTCGTCAGTAGCTTCTTCAAATTTTAATACAAAACCCTCATTTTTCACTTTTTCTAGTTCTTCAATATAGTCTTTTTTACATTCATCGAGTCTGGAATCTAGGGAGTCTTGATAGGCTGGAAATAGATTGTAATCTACTGGTTTACCCAAATAATCACCTCAAATTCTCAAATTTTTACTCATTATAGAATATATTGATATTTTCTGACAATTCATTTAGATACATTTGATTATTAGGTCTGACAAGACAAATAAACTTTTTTCTTATAAAAAAAATATAAACATACCTCATTACCTATGTATAGTAAAAAACGGATAAAGAAAAAGCCTCATCACATTGATGCAGGCTTGATTTCTTAAACTAGACAAACAATATCAGTAGCATCTCCTAAATATAATTCTTTAGGTAGCCCATATTCTTCCGAGTCATTGCATAGAAAAATACTTCCGTTAGTCTCTTTAAAAACTATTTGTTCCCAATACCAATTGTCTTTTCCTGTAAACTGCAGGACTTGTTGAATTTTTGATTGTAACATTTTATCAGCAAAATCTGGTGGTATATTATATTTTTCCTTCAAATGACTAATGGCACTTTCACTAAAATACGCTTTTTCTGGTTTTAAAAGCTGCATGTAATCACCTCTCTTTTACTTTATGATAAAGCGAAAGGTATTTCTTGCATAATAAAAGCCCCTCTTGTAACGTTTGGCTCTTATTTCTTTTTCTCAATGGACTCACAAATTGCAATTACAGCAATGGCAATCCATATTGACGATAGAGCATAAACATCACGCTCATACCCTAGTAATAGAGAAAGTACATGATTGAACATGTTTCCTATTACATATAGCCATAACAATCTTTTTGCCATTAATACACCACCTCTATAAGTAAAAGCAAAAGCCCTGTGAAGGGCTCTTAATTACGTGCAATTGAAGCGTTAGCCCACATTACAGCAGTTTCGAGGTTAGTCATAGCAACTGATTTCTCACGGCTGTTTGGACATTCTTCATCGATTAGGTAAGCAAGCTCTTTCGCCTTTTCGCGAATAGCCTCATACTTTGCTGGTTGTCCCTCTTTTGGTGCATGATACATAAAGTTGTTTTCAATTTGTGGTTTCATTTGTTTTCTCCTTCCGAATGCATAAGAAAAAGCTTCCATCATAAGATGAAAGCTTTGATATTGTGGTAATCCTATTTTCGAGTGCTCTTTTCTGACTCGTGGTAGAGCGACACCACGTTATTTTGTAACGAATTGTGTTCTAATTTTATAGTCATTTCCGTGCACTTGTTGATGTAGTAAGTTTGACTGAAATTATGGAAAGTGGACGAAGTTCACATATAAACCACTCCTTCAGTTTATTTGCCTGTTCCCTATATCTCTTAAAAAATATGGGCCGGCCATGTATGTCTTGCTCCGAACAAGTTTGCTCAGCGCGGGTCGGTCGTCGGTCTTTCTTTCCCTAATAATTAGTAATTTATAAATACCAAGAGAGGAAAACATTACCGCACCGACCTACCTCCGAGTTTACATCATATTTTTTCTATCACAAAACATGCTACATGTTTTACATTTGTTCTTTTTGTTACATCAAATGGTAATTATAACTTTTCATGAAAATTAAACCGGTATATAGTAAATAATAGGAGGTAAAATATGATAAATAAGATAATGAAAAATATACTCTTAATATTTCTTTTATTAATAACTATTTCAGTCTGGGTATATATTATCCATACCATAGACATAGCAACATCTCTTTTTTATTTGGTTATTATACTTTCATTGTTACTAGCACAATACATAATGTCTAAAAAAAGAATTGTTACTAAGAAACAATTTGTTATGTTAGTTTGTCAAATAGGTCTCGCTGGTATTTTTGTACCAGCTTTATCTCTTATTTTTGTGTGGATTATAACGAAAATTTGGGTAAATTTTATTGGTTTAATATTAGCAATGATTATATCTTTTATTGCTTCGATAATTTTACTCTTTGTTTTTACTTCACCTATGAAAAAGTCATTTCTAGATAGTGATTTAGATCAAAATGCGATAACTAATTTGAGTGCAATTACAAACTTTTTAACATTTCTTGTTACAATGTTGTTATTATTTTATACTACATTTAGTGCTAACGAGAGTAATAATTATACGGAATATTTAGAAAAGAGAATTCAAAATATTGAATCTCATTTAATACAACCAAATGAAGAAGCATTTAAACCCGTTGAGGATAATAAAAATATCAATGTTGATAACTCTGCATATTATTATATGTTTATTGCAATGATAATTTATGTTTTAGCAAGTTATTATACTTTAATACCAATGATGAACAGAAAGAAGAAAATTACTCGTAACCCTTCTCAAGAAATAAGTGTTCCCGTGAATATCAATGAAAAAGTAGAGATAGCCATTTTGTTAGATATGAAATATAAACATCTTAAATACTATGATAAAGATAAACAAAAAAATTAAAGTAGCCATATGGCTACTTTAACATTTTAATTAATATCGTATTTCTAATTCTAAAAATTGTTGTACTTGATAAATTCATGTGTTTACCAATAGCACGCATACTATCCCCATCAAGCAATCTGTGAAGTACTTCAACCTCTCTGTCACCAGTTACAAGAGGAATACGGTTTTGCACCTCTGCAATCTTTTGCTCATATTCCTTAATTCGATAATTTAGAGAATATACACGACGTTGTACTTCTGTATACACTGGATCACTTGTACCTCCACTAGCCTTTGGTAATGTCGCTTCTATGCCATACATAGCTGTTTTCGCCCCAATGTAGCTATTGTTATCAACTTTCGCTACTGGCTGCCTTGCTTCCTCGATCGTTTCAACCATCCATCGATAATTCTCAATCCACTGAAGTAAATTCTCTTTTGTAACTGTTGTTTGCCCTGTTAACATAGGTTTGCCCTCCTAAGTTGTGATATAATACCGTTATCAGACAAGCCATTATAGGGCATAAACCAATTCGAGCTGTAGCGTGTGACGACGCTGCGGCTTTTTCATTTTTAGAAGAGTTAATAATGGAAAAGCATTAAACATTTGCTATATAATGTATCTAGATATACTTTAAGAGACCAGGAGCAGAGCTAGTAGCCTTACTTGTGTTGTTAGTAACATTACAGTTGCTTTTATTAGCAAAAATGAAAAGGACGGTGGTTGATATGAAAAATAACTTTTGGTATGAGTGTTTGGTACTTGTTGTTGGACATTTAGCCGCAATGTGCGGCTCAGCTGTAGTAACGGTTGCTCTGGCCCCTTAAGGTATATCGTTTAATTCTCATATTGTTCATTCATTTCGGTCTGATATTTTTAGTTCTAAATTAAATTCATGTCGTTTATTACACTTAATGCAATTATCAATACCTATGAATTTTTCTGTTTGTTCTGATGTAAAAACCAACAATTCTTTAGCTTCAAATTTATTTGCATTTCCACAACTGCATAGCCAATATACATTCATTTTTATCACCTTCCCCTTAACAATTTCCTCATATTGTGCAGTAACTAAATTACTTCAAAAATGTTCAACTGCTTACTCCGTTCGGTAAAAGCTGGATTCAACCATAGAACTTCTTGCTTTGAAGTAGCTGCTTCAGTTGTGGCCATCTTCGTTAATTTACTCCAACCTTGTAACAGATCATTATATAAGTCACTATCATAACCACTTAAAAGAACGAATCCTTGATGTTTATTTAAAGTTAGTAGTAATTTTTCATGCTCTGAATCTTTCATTTCGTGAGCATAATGACGTTTAGTACGGGTTTCTAGTAAATACGGTGGATCAGCATAAATTAAGCAATCATCACGGTTGTAACGTTCAATTAATGTAGCTGCATCCTGGTTCTCAATTTGTACCCTTTTAAGTCTGTTCGTTGCCTCTAAAATTGTGTTAGGAAGCCCTATCCAATCAGGTAAAGCATTAACTGTAACTGTATCTATATTGTGCCGCCAACCTGTTCTGTCGGATGTTTTACCGCCTCTCGCCATCCAACAGCGCACCAGGAATACTCGAGCACGTTCAAGTTCTGATAAATCACTTTCTAACGAATCAAATGCCTGATAATACTCTTGGCGTGAGTATGGTGTAAGCTCAATTGCCCTTGCTAATGCGTCAGGTTGTTCACGGATAACCTTGAACAGATTGACGATGTTACCATCTAAATCATTCACTGTTTCAATACGTGCAGCTGGTTTATTAAATAAGACAGCACCACTACCGAAGAATGGTTCAAGATATACTTCATGCTCAGGCATTTGGCTAACTATCCATCTGGCCATATTCCATTTCGAGCCTACATAATTTAAGATTCGCTTCAAAAACTCACCTCCTGTTACTGAACATTTTCTTTCTTGTGTTCGTTATCTCAAAACAAGCTCAACTGCTCATATTTTTGCTTTTTGACAGGCGCATTCATTATTGCAGGCATATCGTCCACCATTTCTACCGTTTCTTGCACCTTTTCCAGCTTTTCGTTCACTGTAGCCGCTTCTAATACACTAGCTATGTCTGTTGCTGATTCTTCAAAAAGCACAATACGCTCAAAACATTCCGTACGTTTATATGCGCCAATTGGAGGACCATCTGGACGATGCTTAAAAAGCACACTGTAGTATCCATCTGCTCTTGGCTCCGTAATGATGTATTCCTCATCGATCAGATAAAAATGTGAGGGTGGCTTCACTACACGTGCCAAATATTTATTAAGTACTTTAGCTGGCGCATCAACAACAGCATCCACTAGCTCAAAGTGATTCTCTTGGTAGGCCCCAAAGTGAGACCCAGGTCTAGGGAAGCGGCTAGCACAATATGCATGACCGCCATGTGGGAAAAGATAGTAAAGTTCACCTTTTGTGAGATTAGTAGAACCACCCGTATCAATACATTTTCCCTGAAACATACTCACCACCTACTTTCGATAAATGGTAGCAAGTAGTGCAATGTATAGCCGTCCATCGATACAGCTTCGCTTGCATGTTCTTCAAATGTTTCAATCGGAATAGATTTGCGCCCACCATTTTTAGCTGTATGCCACGCTGCTTGAAGCGGTGGAAATGGTAAACGATAGTATTTATCTAACTCGCTGAAATACACAAGCAAAAATGTGATAGCGCCTTTTTCGTACCAGGAGCGGAGTAGTTCGTACTGATGATCATGTAAGTTTTGGAGCGGAAAACTTTTTCCCTTCGTTTCCTTTGCATCAAATACGACTGCTCGTCCATTGCAGACACCTGCGTAGTCCACCCATACAGGCTTTTCCTTCCGTCCCTCTATTTGAGAGCCCTTATCCTTTGTAATTTGCACAGGGGTTGGAATTTTACGAATATCTGCTAAACCTGCATTACGATATTTTGTATTAGCCATGTCAATGATACGTTCTAAAAATTTACCTCGATTGGCATGTGTTGTTGATTTTGCACGTTGTTTAATTGTCTGAGTATGAAACATTCTACGCCCTCATTTCTTCATGATTTTCTGCCTCTAGCAAGTCATAAATGGTGAGCTGGTTCTTCAAAAACTCTTGCTCAAGATCATCCAAGTGCCGCTTCCAGCAAGTAACCCCATACTGTCTTACAATTGATTCCCCATTTTTTAAGGGTCTGTTGCATCTTTTACAACGACTCATACTATCAGCCTCCTAAAATGGCAAATCATCGTCAGACACTTCTATCGGTCCCCGACTATTCGCAAATGGGTCCTCATCTACTCTTGTATAGCCAGGTTGATTCATAGGCAGCTGATTTTGCTGATAAGCACCTTGCCCTGGCATAGGACCAGCGAATTGTTGCTGTGATTGCCCGCCGGCATAGTTTGGCTGGTTGTTGCCGTAAGCTTGTCCGCCATATTGAGGTTGTTGCTGTTGTGATGAATATGAATTAGGCTGCTGTTGACCACTAGCTTGACTACGTGACTCTAAAAATTGGATACTGTCCGCTACAACCGTTGTGGTATACACTCTTTGTCCATTCTGATCCTCGTAACTATGTGTTTGAATACGTCCCTCTAAACCAATCAGTGCCCCTTTGCGCTGATAGTTTGCTAGATTTTCAGCTGCTTTACGCCATGCTTGGCAGTTAATAAAATCTGCATCACGCTCACCATTTTGATTGGCAAATGTACGGTTAATGGCTACTGTGAAGCGGCAAGATGCAATCCCGTTCGGTGTGTAACGTAACTCAGGATCTTTTGTAAGACGTCCAACTAATACAACACGATTAATCATTTGTTTGAATCCTCCCTTTTTTTGGCGATACCAGCATGCACATTGTTTTCTAAATATCTAAGTTGTTGCATTGCATAATGGGGGCAGTTGCTGTCACTTAACCGCTTCTGTACGTCTTGTAGGACTGGAAGCGGGAACTGATAATCACTGACAAGCTGGTTAATACGCTTCGCTACTTCATCATGTGTCACTGCCCGTACCAGTGCTTGGTCAGTGCCATTAGTAAAAGTACCTTTAGCCTGAGCAACCTTGGCGAAATGGTCACGCATTTTCATATGTTCTTCATGTCTGCTCAAATTTTTCTTCCACCTTCCCTAGCGTTGCTAAGATTTTTTGTCGTTCTGCTTCAAAGTAAGCTTTCTGTTCTTCCGACGGCTCCGCCTCTACATCCGTAATAAGTATTGATGATTCGATGATTTCTCCATTTTGTGGTTTTTTAAGTTGCCGCTCTTTAAACCATTGTGGAACAATCTCTCTCCGCACCCGTTGATATTGCGGAGGAATACTTCCGTTAGCTTTCTCCCTTTCCCCTTTGATTTGAAGGATTAATGTGGTTGCTTTTTCACGTAGTTTTTTGGTTGAAAGAATATTTGATTGCCAGAAGCTGTTGTTTTGTGACCAGTCAATTAAGTATTCAATTTGTTGAGCTGTCCGTTGATCTCGTTCCATCATGAGACGAATATGATCAGCCCAGCTATTCAAATTTGGCTTTTTAAAATTGGCATCGTTAGCAAGAATTCTTTCATAAAGCCTATTTGCTAATTGATATTCAACAGAAGATTCGTCGTAAACTCGTTTGCGACTAGTATTCTTTTTAGTAATCTCTGTATTTGTAATCTCTGTAGTAATCTCTGTATACGTATTACCCTCAGGGGCAATAGGTGTTTCCCGTTTGGGTAATACCCTATTGCCCATATCGGTAACACCCTCTTTCCCATTTGGGCAATACCCTCTTTCCTTTTTGGGTAACACCCTATTACCTAAAAAGGTAATACCCTCTAAAAGTCCTATGTTTAAATCGATAAATAATACATTGGATAAATTTGTTCCATTTGATGTGATTGTCCGAAAATCACGAGAAATTAAACCAAGTTGCTCCAAACGATCCATGGCTTCTCTGACTTGTTTTTTGCTAAAGCCAAATTGTTCAACAAAGCTATCATAAGAACGTTGTAGCGCATCCGCTTTAAACTTCTTTTTTATGCCCAGTAAACGCCCTGATGCCTCTTCTTTCACATGTGTAGGGCGATACCAATAAACAATTTCACTGAGCAATGTGATAGCAATTAAATCAGGCTTACCTGTGCTTAATCGGATGCTTTCATACCAAGTATGTGGGATGACATTCCCTTCTAAATGCATCTGTCCAATTGCATCCACTGTTGTATTTCCTGTTGTAAACATTTGGTTTGCCCTCCTTATAAAAATCCATCTGTTCGCTTACAAATGGCAAAACTGCCTTTGATTTCGATCAACTTGTAATCAGGGTAGCTCTGCCATATGTACCGGCGTACAAGGCGATATACTTCCTTTTCATCGTCTGCCGCCTGTTCAAAAATCCAATGTGGTAACAACACTCTGTGCGGTACAGAATTCATTGAGGCACTTGCATCTTGATAGCGCGTAAATATTGAATTAAGCTATCTGCTTCTTTCATTGTTAATAAATCTGAATTCTTATCAGGGATTTTGCATCTCTGCATAGCACCGTTATAAACTGTGTTAGGATCGGAACCATATGCTGTGGCAACTTCACTCAACAATTTTGCTATTTCATTGAACTGTTCCTGAGTCCTTAAACCTGTGTGATTTGGTTGATTTTTTTGCTGCTGTGGCTGACCAATGTTACTTGGCTGTTTTGGAGGAGCCTGATTCATATATTGATAATCGTTTCCGCTCGCTCCATTTGCATCATCATCCTTCTCGGTAGCCAGCCCTAACATAGCCGACAAGCTATAGCGCTTCATATAAGTAATCTGACCACCGAAATCTTGCATGCTGTTGGCTGCTGGAAATTTGAGTGGATAAGATTTCACATACTCTCCTGATTCATGCAGGAATATGGTTTCTACACAAGCCATGGTTAAATTGCCTTCAACGGTTGTATAGCTGTTCTGAATGATGGATAAATGATTTTGAACAAATATAGGTCTGACAGCATCTAAAATGCCATTGAGATCCGTGTATTCAAACGTATATGAACCACCATTTTTGGTGCGAACATTTACTTTTGCATTATGTTTTGGTGTTTGAATAGTAGCCCATGCTTTAGCTAATGCTGCCGAAATATTGACATTACTCTCGGAAAAAAGCATATTCTTCCTCCTAGCTAGTTGATTTTTTGAAGTCTTGGGCGTAAAATACAAAGTAACTATTATTTCGAATAATTTTTTAGACCACTGCCGCAAACAGTGGTTTTTACTTTGTATAGGCCTGTGAATAAATCGTGGAACGTTCTGCAAATTTCAACGTCACAACTTCTCCATCTTTAGCGATTCCTTCAAGCCCTGTGTTCTTTACTTGTAAAAATCGAAATTCTTTCTGATCTGATAAACGCTTGAAGAAAACAATACGCATTTCAATCACCTACTTTCTGATGGAATCCCATCAAGCAGCCTATAACTGCAAAGCAATCCGTCAAGGGGAGGAACGGGTTATAGACTGCTTGACGAGAGCGAGTATCGTACTCGCAATCATCTAGTTTTGTGATATAATTATTGAGACTAATTTAGTTCTGCTGTTTAATCGCGCCAACGATTAAGCAGCTTTTTTATTGCCAGCAAGCAATAATGATTGGTACGCCAATAGCAACCATGACAATTCCGCATTTCACACAGAACTCCTTATGTTCTTGATCCCGGCCGTCATCTGGCATATACAAATAATTCACTAGCCATTTCACCATGCTGACCACCACTTCCCTACTGACACTAAGCGTTCTTGCAATGACAAATTACTCCATTTATTAACTTTTAATATTTTCATTAGCAAGTTTCTTCACCACCTTTAGGGAAATACCTCGCCTACTAAAATCTTGAATTAACCCACCAAAATTTTTGTTATCTTGTAGCTGGACTTCTAAACGTCTGATAGCATGTTCTGCCTTTTTAATCCGCCAAGCACATTCAGCTGCTAAGTTGTATGTACCGTGCTGTCTATGAAATGCCATGGCTCCTTGTAAATCCTCAATGCATGCTTTCTTTGCGGCTATCTCTAACTCCAATTTCTTTACATGATCCAATTGAAAATTCCTCCTCCTATAAACATTGGTACTGTCTGTAAAAACTGCACTGCTGCATCTGCGCTAAATAATGCTGCTACTACTGTGTCTTGAGAATTTGTAATTGCGGCAGTTCTGGCTAAAAAATTAACTTCGCAAGCGATGATATTTTGCTCGATACGACTGATAGTTGATTGCGTAGTATGCATAAGTTCCGCAAAGGCTTCCTGTGATAATTTTGCTTTCTTGCGGCACTTTCTGATTAACTCTCCAACATCTACATGCAATGAAATCACCTCCTTATGCAGAAAGTGCATATTATGCTTACCACGCATGGTTTCTCTATTAAG
Source organism: Lysinibacillus sp. AR18-8 (assembly GCF_001705465.1). Classification (NCBI taxonomy): domain Bacteria; kingdom Bacillati; phylum Bacillota; class Bacilli; order Caryophanales; family Bacillaceae; genus Lysinibacillus; species Lysinibacillus sp. AR18-8. The sequence continues at coordinate 147,279 of NZ_MDGU01000012.1, read as the reverse complement.
TTATCTTTATAGTTGAGATATGAGATTGTTTGCCCCGATCTCTTATACATACCTGTCCGGGTAGTTGTATTTTTAATTATTGTTGAGAATTTCATCAATTATTTTTGCTGTTGGCTCTGCTAACCAAACTCGCTTATATCTTGAACCTATTTGTCTTTGGTGCTCCCTAATTCGAGGATCGCAAAGAATATATTTTTCTAATGACGCTTTACTAAATCTAGTTTCTCGAACTAGATCATCGATATCCCAATAAAGTGTTCGTTGCCTAACGGTTGCTTGTACTATTTGGTCGTATCTTTCTAACAATTCCTTTTTAGAAACGCCAGCGTTCTCCAGAACTAATTGAGTAATGTCCGTATCATTTTTAATCACAGTTACTTGGCACCACCTTCAACAAGTTTTAACGCTTGTTGGTTGTATGCGTTAATCTCCATTCTCAGCGTAGTAGATGGCTGCCACATGGAGATAAATTTGATACTTTCAGCAAAACGTGTTTTAGGAATTTCTCCATAACGTGGGACTTCAAAGTGATTTTTGAAATCTCTCCAAAAAGCAGAAAATACTTGACGGCTTATTTTTTTATGGGCATTCGATTCTTTGCCGCCTAACGCAGCTATCACAACTTCTCGGCCACGCTTACTTATCTGTGCTTCTTGATTGCCATCAATACGCATTGTGACAACAAGGTTTTGTACAGTTTCTTTAACTTCAACAACTTCCATTTGGATGCTCTGCAATTGCTTCCGCGTATTTAACGCTGATTCAAGCGCTAATGTGATAGGATCTTGTGATAGTTGCTTTTCAATATGTTGCTCCATTTCATTGAAGCGTTCGATGTATTTAACCGCGAATTGTGTGCCCTTTTTGCCAGTCATGCGAGTGCCATATAATTCGCACCCCTTCTTAGTTAACAAGAAGCAAGGTTGCTGCTTATTTTGACTATTTGTATAAGTAGATTCGATGAAATAGGACTGGGGTAAATTCCCCTCTCCTAATTGAGCAATAATGCGCCTCACATCTTTCAAGACTTCGTTATGGTCACGTCCGACCATTTCTGCAACTTCTGTACTCGGGATATTCCTTGATAATTGATTCATTTTGAGACCTCCTTCTCTAATACTATTTATTATAGAAATTGGCGTTTTTACATTTTTGGAATTAACTTGCTTATTATCCTGATGTATTCTGATGTATTTAACTTCATTTACGAGTTTGACCTATCCAACGAAGTGTATTTAACTTTAAAATTGGAAAAAAGGAGACAACCTCAAGTCAAGAACTTTTTTATAAGTCTGGGAACAATTCAAAAAATGGTGTTTCTAGAACCTGTTCTAGTTGCATTGAAAGCTCTATATTTGGATTAGCTCGTCCAACCTCTAAATGACTAATCAGAGCAGTTGAACAACCAATTAATTTTCCGAGTTGTCCCTGTGAAAGACCCTTGGCCTTTCGTTCAGCAATCATTCGTTTGCGTTTAGAACCTTTAAGATTTCGAAATTGCTGTGAAGGAAACTGCTCTTTGCGTTTCTTTTTACGCTTTGATTTAGTCATGCTCACACCCCCTTTCGTTGTTGGATTAGCGTTGCTACCGCTTCGTGAGCTATTAGGATGGATAAAATCATATCTATAATGGAGTTTTAAAGTGAACAAAGATATTAGATAACTAAAAACAACATTTTGTTGTTTTTGTATCTAAAAAAATTTCTGTTGTTCTTACATCAAATAATTCAGATATTGAGAGAGCTACTTTTAACGAAGGCGTCCTCACTCCCTGTTCAATCATGCCATAGTAACTTTCAGAAATAACTATGCCATAATCTTTTTTTAATTTTTCAACAACATCTTTTTGCACCCAGTTTTTATCTTTTCTAAGAGTTATTAAAACGTATCGACGAATTGGTGTAGCCAAGAAATCACCTCCCAACATTTTGTTGTTTTTATACTACCCAACAAAAAGTTGTTTGTCAACAAAAAATCAGATTTTTTGTTGTTTCATATAGACTATAGGCAACAAACCCAACAAATAGTTGTATAATATTATTACTTTCAGTAAAAGAGGTGTAACTATGCCTAGTGTTCCACAAAGATTAAAGGCACTTAGAAAAGAAGCTAAATTGACACAAGCTGATGTTGCCAAATATCTAAATATTTCAGAAAGTGCATATGGATACTACGAACAAGGAAGAAATGAAATTTCCATTAGTGGTATAAAGCAACTTGCAGAAAAATACAACGTGAGTGTTGATTATCTACTTGGAAGTACTGATAATCCTGCTCCCCTTTCTCAACAAGAAAAAGACGAAGTTGAGTTCCAGGCTTTTGCCAACAACCCTACCCTGCAAAAATGGTACAAAGAGTTGCCGAAGTCGAAGGAAGAAGATTTGGAGAAGTTGCGTAAGATGTGGGAGATTTTGAAGGATAATGGGGAATTGTAATCGTTATTTGGAGAGAATCAAATAAACGATTTTTAATTAAGACTAAAAGTAACATAATGATATCTTAAAAAAGGACATGCATAAACATGTCCTTTTTTAATACCATTATTGGAAATATTATTTATTTATGATATATTTTTTGTAGTGATTATAGGTATATTTACGCAAGAACTATTAACCACTAAACTGGAATTAAATATAACTTTGCTTTAACTTAGTCTGGTTTTTCATTATTTAATATATTAATAGGAGGTTTTATTAATGGGTTTATTTGATATTTTCAAGGGAGATAAAACTGGAACTGAGCAAGGGATGCATCCACATTTCGCATTTGTAACATCTCTACTTTACATGATGGGTGCTGATGGAGAATATGACCATGAAGAAATTGGCCAGCTGTTATCTGTTATCGGCGGACAGAAAAAAGGCGATAAAATCTATGTTGGTGGGAACAACGATGATTTAATGTCAAAAGCAATAAAATATGTTAACAAGAACTCTGTAGAACGATTCTTACGTGAAGCTGCACCAGTTCTTACTGATGCTCAAAAAATGTGTATTTTAGTTAATTTAATTGACTCCTCTCTTTCAGATGGTGAAGCTGAAATCGAAGAACAACAATTATTTAAAAAGTTTTTAAATGCTTTTGGTATTTCTGAAGAACGCTTTAAGCCATTTTTTGAAGTTATCGTATTAAAAAATGATCGTTCTGTATTTTTAGATACGAACCATCAAAAAAATAAAAATGGCTATAAAGTAGAGCTTTCGAAATACTAAATTTTAGCCTCTTAATTGAGGCTATTTTATATTGAGTTCAATATCCAATATTTATAAGTATTTTATCTTAGGGGGATTTATATGTTATACAACCAGCTTACTCAATCTCAAATTGATAATTTATGGCACTTACTTGAATATTCTCAACTCCATCAATTGAATAACTTAAGAAAATCATTTCCAGAAATTATAAAAAAGAGAGATTTAGAACTTTATAGAAATAATGTTTTAGAATTCATAATGTTAAATGAAATTGAGATCGAAGATTTATTTGATTGGTTAAACACATTAAAGCAAGACAGTAACAATACAATTGTTCATATGGAGTTTTCTACTATAGAAAGTAAGAAGAAAATAAATTTTGCCGAACTTTCGAGGAAATTCAACAATACTTCATTAAAAATTCTTGATATTTCACGGAATGAAATTGAAAAACCTATTTTTTCACTAGTCAATAATATTAAAAATGAAATTGAATTAACTTTAGTAGTACCTGCTCGAAAACTAAAAGAGGAAAAACAAAATTTCCCAATAAATAACAATCGGAAAACTTTAATTCAGCAACCTGCCTTATATTTTATTTATATTTGGTTCGATTTTAGTCAAAAAAGCATTACTTTTTCGCTTCCTTCTACCAAAGAATATTTTTCTATTTGGGATGTGACTACTAAAAAAAATTTACCTGATATTTTAACTCGAAAAACTATTGATTTTTTAGAGGATATTATAGGTGATATTGAGTTAACTTCTCCAAATTGGGTAAATAAAGCGTTAAGAGATATCACAAACGAATATTATTACCATAATAATTCAGAAATCGAACTCGAATTGGAGAATATAAGTAAAAATAAAAAGATGTTTGAATCTTCTAATGAAAATGATGTGATAGAGGAATATTTCTCTACTTTATCGCCTATATTTAATAATGAAGTTACATTACAACGCATTAAAAATGCTATAGATAAGGTTATTGAAAAAGAACTCACTGCTCATTTTGGCCTAAACCCTTGTCGTCATCCATTTGAAGTATTTTTACAAGAAGTAAATAAAGGAGATACTACGTTTAAATCAAGAAATGGTAGTACAAATCATGATATGAAAAACTTACCTTCTCTTAGTACAAGAGATACTATTTTAAGTATTTTAGACTCTAGCTCCTTAAAAGTACTCGGGTTAAAATATTATTCGGACACTAATGAAACTGTACCTTACAAATTTATTTGCAAAGATAATTGGTTTATTTTAGAGCAAACAAATGAAACTGGTACAACAAAGGAGTTGGTAAAAAATGTACTTACAGAATTCAAAGCTTACAAAGGAAGTGAACCAATTTCTAACACAAGAACAAAATAGTCAACTTGAATATATAATTGAATCACTCTATCCTGAATCTATACTTTCTATTGAAGATATAGCATATAAACTTGAAGCTACTGAGGACGATGTTGAAAGTGTCCTTATTAAATTATCTGAGTATCAAATTATTGATCCTTTGTTTATACTCAGATGTGATAATGAGGAGTTTGATCACGTCCATACTTTTAGTTTTAATTCATTTATGGAATTAAGTAACTTTGTAAATAAAAATAATGCTATTTGTCCTGATTGTAATTCTAACTTTTTTGATAGTAATGTTGAAGTTTACTTTAAAATACCAAAAGTAAAATTGAAGAAGGTGAAGGACAATGGCTAGAGGAATTAGCTTTAATAAATATAAAAATAGTTTATCAAGTGATGCGTACTGGAAACCTATAACTTCAGAAAAAGATAAAAAAGAATTTAAAATATTATTAGAATCTGTTGAATCATCTAGAAAAACTGGTACTAAAGATCAAAAAGGAAAAGCTTTGGAATTACTAATGACATATATCTTCAATAGATTTGTTTATGCTGAAGTAAAAGATGATTTAAGGACTAAGGATAACCAACTAGATCATGAAATCTTTTTTTACGAATTTGAAGCACCTGACTTTATAAAAAGAATCGTAGGATGCCATTTGATAAATGAATGTAAAAATCATAAAAAATCAGTTTCTTCTCAAGAGGTAACAATTTTAAATAGTAATCTAGAGATTAGAAACTGCAAATTTGGAATAGTTTCTTCTTATAAGTCATTTTCCAAAGGAAGAAATAGTGTTTGGGAGAATGCTGAAGGGAAAAGAAGAAAATTTGCATTATTATCAAACTTTAATAGATTAATCATTGGATTTAATTATATTGATTTTGAGAAAATTTTAAATGGCGGAAATTTTTATACTATGATGCAACAAAAATACAGAAATATAATTGATGAAATACATGATGATGAGATATTTGATAATTCTCAACCGTATAATGCAAGATTAATAGCAAATTTAAATCATCTGAAAAGTATTGGGATTATTCCAGAAGATGAATGTAATACATATATTGATGTAGTAAACAAAAAATATGGAGCATTATAAACCTTACTTCCCAAAAGTAGGGTTTTATTATACAATAAAACAGAACACATGTTCTGTTAGTCGTTTTTAGGGGTTGATTTACATGCACTATACACATCTTGAAGATTATGTCCAACAGTTCTACACTCGCCTGGGCATTACAGACCCTACCCTGCTGCATGTTGAAGAAGTGGCTTTTAGAATGGGATTGAAAGTTTTTTATTGGCCAGATAAGAGTCAGGCCTTATTTATTAATGGACAGCATTATATTTTTCTTAATGAAAATCAATCGCCACAACAAAAATGGCAAGACTTTTGCCATGAGCTATCACATGTCCTATTACACACAGGTGATCAATTTCATATGTATCCCCTATTTCGTGAGTACCAGGAATTCAAGGCCAACAATTTTATGTACCACGCTTGTATTCCTACTTTTATGTTGGAGTCATTGTCAATACATAATCATACAGAACAAACGATTATGAAGGTAATGCAAATCTTTAACGTTGAATACGATTTTGCTTTCAGGAGATTAACACAATATAACAATAAGCAGATTATGCAGAGGTTGCATAATCTGACTTTTATAAATATGAGATGATGAGTGATAAGGACAGGTCATAAGAGCATGTTAACCGCTTTAGCTACCACTGTGAAAGGAGTGATGTAAATAGTTGTCCTATACGCTAATATGCCTGTCCGGGTTAGTTAGATAGGAAGTGGATAAAATGGCTAGATATCAATTAAACACTACAAAAAAAGAGGATATTTATTGGTACATTGATGCCGATAAGAAAAAGAAATATGCTTACCGTTACAAATATTACGATCATAACGGTAAGCGTAGAGAGAAATCAAAATATAGATTTGATACTATCCTTGCCGCTGAAAGAGCTCTCATTGCTATTAAAAGTACCATTTTAAATGGTGGAGAAAAGATTGCTTTAAATGATAATATGACGGTTTCACAATGGGTAGAAATTTATTTTGATCGCAAAAAATCAAAATGGAAAGGAACTACCCCTAAAACTTATCGTAATATCATTGATTCTTATATTCACCCATTCATTGGTCATCATAAACTTTCACGTCTAACAAAAAGTATTTATCAATCACAATTTATTGATAGATTAATACCTATCGCTGCACCAAAAAGTATTGTAACATACCATAATTTTTTTATAGGTTGTATAAATGCTGCTGTAGAAGATGAAATAATAGATAAAAATCGAATTGCAAAGGCTGATTTACCACGTGCGGAGAAGCAAAATACTGACGAAGTAGAAGGAAATTATTTAACATCTACAGAGTTAGCATATTTATTGCGCTGCGTAAAAGAATCTTGTGATATTACTAGATATACTTTAATATCCCTTCTTGCGGCTACAGGAATGCGGCGGGGCGAAGCTGGGGCTTTACGTTGGTCAGAAATTGATTTTAAAAATAAATTAATAAATATAAGTCGCACTAGAGACGTTCATGGAGAGCGGTCAGCAAAAACACTAAATAGTATCAGGACAATTGATATGACTGATAATTTAGCAGAACAGCTGGAACAATACCGTAAATGGTGTATTGAAAGGAAGCTAGCCTACGGTATACAACATGCAGTGGATGATTTAGTTTTCATTAGTAAAACATGTCATCCACTGAATCAAAATGCTGCGGCATTAACTTTGTTACGTATGCATGAGTTACATGGGGCAAAATTTATTTCCCCACATGGATTACGACATACCTTTGCTACAATTTCAATTGCATCTGGTACACCGCCTACAACGATTGCCAAAATTCTTGGTATGACTACATCTACCCTCTTGAAAACATATGCACATTCCTTCGCTGAAAGAGAAAAACAAGCGATGCAAGTAATGAGTCAATTCCTTCATTTTGATAAATCTCTCTAAAACTATTAAAAGTGGGGTACGAATTGAGGTACGGTTTACACCGAACCTCCCCCACCCCTTTGATATCAAGGGGTTTCAATACATAGTGTTGATAAGCATAACTTATGACCTTGGTTTCTATCTTGATGTTTTTAATTTTTTGATGTGCATAATATCAAGGTTTTGTATTAATGTGGGTTTCTATACCTGTCTAACGAAGCCTATCTAAGTGTATTTAACTGGGGCACTTTTTGGGGCACTTGCTGGGGCACCTGTAACTTTTTTTAAAATGGTGCCCCAGTTCGTAAAAATGTAGATAAAGAAGGTTTGGACAGGTACTATTTTATAAGGAAAGAACGATATAAATTCCCTTAAAGTTAATATTATTTCTTTGCCACAGTCTGTGTCATTTTTTTGATTAAACAAATTTCTACTATATAAATACATTTTTATTATGGTACCTTCTAGTGGTTCATCTCATTTGTAGATGCTAAAGAATTTTGTTTGCTTTCTCTCACTGCTTCAGTTATGATTTTGAAATTTCTTCTAAATCAAATTCATCACGATCCATGTGTCTGGGCTCTTTCTTTGTTGGTGTTTTTATTATAGGCTATCATATTTGACAGCCTTTAAAACCTTTAATTTTCATCTCTTTAGATCATTCTGATTACGTTGTAACCCTGTGCTCTTAAAAGGTTTAGAGCAACATCGTCTGTTAGTGCTTCATGTTCACCGTGTGTTAAATGTAAGCTTGATAAACCTATAATTGGTACATTGTCAGGCTTGCGTTTGAATAAAAATTTTACTGGTACTATTATATCGTAATTCATAATCCACACCCCTTTTTACAGATATTTCTACATATAAGTTTAAATACCCTTCCATTGAAGAGAATATTAACTTTTATTTCTATATACAAAACATCCTGATTTTCCTAAAATGGGAAATAGCAGATATGAGCAGAGAGGAAAATGTAATTGATAAATTGCCCTAATTGTTTAGCCAATAATTCATTTGAAGAAGTAAATAAAGATGGTTACTGTTTATATGTATGTGAATATTGCAATTCTGTAATTGAAAAAACACCAATTCCGAAGGAGAAAATTGTTGATGAGGCTTTGCCCTCACAAAAGATTTTTACAACTACACTCGAACAACCTCCAGAGTATAATCAAAAAAATATAGATACCTTTAATTTAATATTTATTGGTGTATTTATTTTTTGTTTTTTACTACTTTTATACTTCTTAATAGTATAATGTTAAACAAAAAGACCAGCTCGGCTAAATTTTAGCTTTGCTGGTTTTAGCGAATTTACAGAAACGAGCATTATTTACTACGCTGCTCAATAATAATCTTCAAACCTTCAAAATCCCCACCTGTCATAGTACCCGCATCGAATTTATCAAGCCAAGTCTTATCAATCTTGCCTTTATCTACAGCTTGTTTAATGTAATCACAAACTGCTGCTTTAGTTGTCTCATTTGAGAATTGCTAAATCACTGTAGCGGAATTTAAGTGCTACCCCAGATGCATTGCCCAGATTTTCATGTAATGTATCAACTCCACGGTCAAGCTCATAAATAGCTTTACGTCGTTCAAGTTCTTTTTCGTTAGCTTCAGTTTGAATCTCAGCCGATAATTTACCAACATCACCATTTTCATCCGTTTTGACTGCACGATAGACATTAAGATCGTGAAGAAACTCTTTTAAATCGACTACACCATAGTTAATGAGTTTATAGATAAAATTAGGAATATCAGCAAGTACATCTGCATTTGTAGAAGCTTGTGTATTGTAATTGTCAACGAGTGATTTAATCAGTTCAATTAGAGGCTGCTCTTCCTCGTTATACCTGAAATGAATAAGGGGTATCTTTTCCCACAGAACCGGTTGATCACCTAATAAAAAGTGATATCCTTGTTTTCCTCCCGCTGGGACATCAGAGATGAGTGTTGAACCTTCAAATACGTAGTGATCTATCCCATCACTGTGATAATGCTCTACCTTTTTCAACGTCCTTTTGGTCGTACCATCGTAATGATTGGTTTCATAAACCCGTAAAAACGCCTCAATTTTCATATTTTCAGAGTCAGCATAAAACGGTATGATCTGCTCGGATGGAAAACGCATAAAACTAAGCTCACCAACTTCATTAAAGTACGGATGCAGGTAAGCTACACCTTTGTTAACGGCCTCTTTTCCTACTTTACGTAAGCGGTTAATCATGCCAGCATCAAATATGTCATCTAACTTTTTCTGATAACCTTCATTTTCACTAGTTACTGAAGGTTGCTTCGAAAGAACATAGCCAATCTTTTGATCAACAAGTTTCTTCACGTAGCCATGTATCAGCTTTAAGTTGGACTTCCACTCTGCATCCCGCTTCTTTTCTTCAATGTCCATCTGATTTTTGTAATACCTATCGCCCGTTAACATGAGCTTCCGTTTTGGAGAATCCTCCCACTCCTTTATCTCATTAAGAAGTACTTGTTCATTTTTAATAACACTTTCAACCATTCGTTTTATCACCTCCTCCATCTGTTCATGCCAACGTGGTCTAAATAAATCCTCAATTAGCATTTAATCACCTCACTTTAAAACTGACATGGATGGTCGCTTCATATCTCGTTCAAATGCATAGCGAGTACCATCAATAGTATGATTATCCTTATCCTCTAAACGAGGAAGCGGATTGCCTTCTTTGTCTGTTTGATAATCAATATTTTCAAACTCTCTCGCAATATTTGGTGTACGGGACGGGGCAATGCAAATGAAATCTAAATCATCAAGCCATTCCTCACCATACTGAACACTATCAGGCCCGTTTTTAGCAGCTTTTATTCGCTTAATATCATGATCATTTTTCAACTCTGAGATTGATTTCGGTTCAGCACTATCAGCAAATATTTCATCTGATTGGTACCCTTTTTGTTTCAATTGTTTTGCCAATTCACGGTTACTAATTTTCACACCATAAATTTCGTCGATTGCATAGATACCGTTTTTCTTCTTATCATAATGCCAGCGGACAAACGCTAATGGATCCGTAGCATATCCAAAGTCCACGCCATTACGTATATTGTCAAACGATGCAACCATTTCATGAGTAATTGAACCTTTTTCAATTTGTAAGTTATCAAACGGCACAACACCCCTGCCTATTGCTTCACCAAGGTATTCCCAACGGTATTTTAAGGGCTTATTTTTCTTAACATTTTCTGCTTCTTCTATAAATTTTTTCGATAGGAATGGATTACCTAAATAAGTTGAATGATGTACGTAAGTATTGGCATCAATCATAGAGCTCTCGTACTTCTTATTCACCCACGATTGCTTACGTTTTGGTGGATTGTAAGAATAATAAAAAGAGTAGTCAAAAGGGTATGCTTGCTGTCTGTCAGCCTGCGAAAATATCTTCCCTTCTAACTCCTCACGTAGGATTGAGTTTTCAATTGTCGTTACTTCATCTTCTGACTTAAACTCAGCTAATTCCTCAAACCATACGATGGCTAACGGAAAATCCGCATCTTTGATAGATTTAATCTTCTCTGGATCATCAGCACCAGCAAAGTAAATCTTGTTTCCTCTGCCTAAGTAAGTAATCTCAAGCTTAGAATCGACGAAACGGAATTGATCACGTACTCCCATTACGTTTGCGGCAGCCTTAAAGTTGGCGTACACCGATTTTAAAATGGTGTTTTGCACTTTCCTGATACCATGTGCTGACACTGGATACTCCATGATGTCTAACAGGATACGCATCGGAATGTGAAATGACTTACCAGAACCACGGCACCCCTTTAGTACAAGTACATATCTAAGATGTTCCTTTGCTCTGAAGGCACGCCAAAATGGTTTGAATTGCTCTGTAATGATACTAGCTAAGCTGATACGTTGCTCTGACATTACACATCATCTACAATGACCACTTTAGTTTTACCGTCCGTTTCCACCTTATCAACCCACATACGATAACGCTTGCCCAGTAATTCAGCAGCCTTAATACGCTCGGCAGTAGTTGGAGGCATATCTTCATCAATGGTTTGCGCACCTTCACCGATGCCACGTAAGGTTGCTTAAGTTGTCTCACCCCTTGCAATTGCAGTCAGTAGCTCTAATATTTCTTGTTGATCCGCCACCCTCTTGGAATTTAACTCCTTCATACGATTGTCTATATAGGTTTTTATGCTAGCATTTGTTAGCAATCTACTTCCATTCGCCCTCGCTGTTGCTTCCTTCTTCACGTTCGGATATGCCTTTAAATATGCTTCTGTGACATTTCCTAACTCGATATAATAATCAGCAAATACTTGTTGTTTTACTGTTAATTTATGTTCAATCAATGGCATCACCCCATTATGCTAATCGCTAATTTTATTCAACAGAAAAAACCCTGTGTAGACAGAGTTTTTTACTGTTTTCTTATTAAAAATTCATTAAACAATGTGTCAATGTTACTTCTACATTTTCTAATTAATATATTTGAACTGTTTTTTCGTTCCTCACTATCTTGTTCTATCAAAGCGTTTATTTTATCCAACTCACTTAAATCGTCAGTTGTTGTTTCGATTGCCTCAAAGAGAGTATCTAATGATTTGGTAATTCCCTTTCTAAAGACATCAATTTCCAGTTCTAAATTTGGAAAATACATACTTTCTGTTTTTAATTGAGCTGAAAGTGTAATTATTTGTCCTCTTATCTTTGTTTCCTCGTCAAGTGCATTAATTCTATTTGTTGAATATCGTTGGTATGAATCCCTTATTTTATCAATTTTTCCAATAATATTAGAACCATCGATGAGTTTATTTCTTTCCAAAACTTTTTTATTATCTTTCAAAGTTTTCATATTTTTTGAGTAGCCAACATATTTCCTCAGCAAATTAAAGCGTGTATTATTTAATTCGTATAATTCCGTTATAATAGCCACAATTAGTTCATTCTTATTCAGTAAAAAGGTTGTGTGTATTCTTTCTCTTTCGGTTTGATCATTTAATTTAGCTGCATCCTTGGTAGCTACTTTGTTCGCTTCTATTATAAAATATGTTGTAGCAACTACCCCCATTGTCCCAATTGTTCCTCCAAGATAACTACCCCAAAAACCTAGCCATCCGTCTACATTTCCTTTTGAAAATTTAAAAAGAGGAACATACATAAATGCTGATACAAGAAGTGGTATTACTAGTACAAACCCTAGAATAGTTAAAGGATATTTTTTAAAAAAGTTAATTAATTTCATTCTTTCCCTCCCACTTCATCATAGAACAAAAGGTATGTACAAAACCTTAATAACTTTTTGCTCTCAAAACCACACCAAACTCCGCCTATCAACTCGTAGTGTTTTGCAGTTTTTAAAGTAAAAGCTCCTTGCAGATTCGATCCTGTAACCGTACCGGATTCTCTTTCTTTGAGCTATAGAAGCATAATAAAAAGCACCTCCGAAGAGATGCTTAAACTATTTTTCAAATTTTATGTTCGTTACCATAGAATGAAAATATACTGCTGTTGGATATGTTGAAAAAGCGCGAATCATTAGCAAAGTAAAATAAATGGCTAATACAAAGGTTACCATAAATGAATAAAAAACAGTGCCAGTGAACTTATCTAGTAATGTATAAAGTGAAATAATAAATCCAAAAACAGCTATTAGTACAGGGAAATATTTTGAAGGGTCGTTAGATTCTTTAAAATCGGCACTCCTCCCTATAACTAGCGCTTGTTGAGTCGAATCCAAAGTTTCTAAAAACTCTATATTTTTGTTTATTCTTTCAATGCCGAAAGGGGATTTCTTTATGTATAAATGTTCATCAATGAATTTCTTCAATTCCTGATCTTTCCCTCTTGTCGCTTCGATTAAATCGCTAATGAAAACACTCTGATCCGAACTATTCGTTTGTTCAGTCATTCAAATCACTCTCCCTCTTTAAGTCATTATTCCACCTGATAATAGAAATTACGTCCTAACCACTAAACTAGACAAGTATTCTCTATATTTTCAAAACTCCTACCTCCTTAGCCCAATACTAATCCAGAAGATAAAATATATGTAACAACTTTTTGCTCTCAAAGGCAAATACCGCTACCCAGCAGTTAAAGGAGAAACTGCTCGATACTCACTTTTCAGGGCAAAAATAGCCTCATCTAATTAAAGATGTAGCTAGTTTTTAAATATCTCTTTCTTCAATAAGATCCCCATAAAAGTAAACTTTACCGTCATCATCTACTCTAGTAGTTTTATTATTGATAGTTTTTCCTCTTACAGTTACATATTCAGCTTGTAACATAAGATTTAAAGTGACAAAATCTACTTTTATTTCATATTCAACACGTGTTCCGTAAGTATTGATAATTGTTACTGAAATGAAGTCCTCATTTTCGGATTTCACATATAAATTGTCCATCATTTTCACCTCCCACCCAAATATAACCTATAAAATGAAATATATGTAATACTTTTTTGCTCTTAAATCCACATCAAACTCCGCCCTCTAGGCTATTTGATGCAGTTTTCAAAGCAAAATAAAAAACCTTCATCCTAAAATGAAAGCTTAAATAGTGTGGTAATCCTATTGTCGAGTGCTCACTTTTGACATTCTGGCAGAGCGTACCACGTTATTTCGTAATTGTATGTTAGATTTAAAGTGCATTTTCGTGCACTTTAAATCTATAGTAAGTTTGACGAAGTTCACATATAAACCATTCCTTTCAAAATTCGAACTATAAAAACAAAATTAATTTATAAATACAAAAAGCCACACCTTATTAGATGTGACTCGCAATAAAAAAAATATGCTAATCTTAAAATTACAATAGAGGCACTGATAACCGAACTACCACTAGTTGTAGTATTTAATAAAGATATTGGAGTGGTATCAATACTTCTTAAAGTAAGAACATCCATTGCATTTAAAGTCGTGATCACTTCACCAGTTTGCCTTGTGGTAGGAGAATTACCCCCATAATTGGAACCTGCTATTTGGTTGTTGCCATTGAACAAAGCAAATGCAGAAGAAGGCGTACCTATAGCGAACACTTCATAGATAATAAGGTAAGTACCCATTTGGTTTATTATGATAGGTGTTGTTCCTGGTACATGTGTGACAAACCCTGCAGGAGTAATATTGCCATGTGTATTGAAAGTAATTTGACCATTATTCAGAATATCTGGTTGAGCAGTTGTATCATAAATATAAGCAAGCGCTGGAAACCCCGTACCAACGGGTTGTTGTGGTACCTGTACTCCTTGATGGACATTCTTGTTATTACAACTTTCTTCACAATCTTCATGAATTCTGCTAACTCTTTTTAAAAATATAGACCAGCCATATATGTCATGCTCCGAACTAATTTGCTCGGCGCAGGTCGGTCTGTCTTTCCCTAATAATTAGTAATTTATAAATACCAAGGGAGGAAAACCTTACCGCACCGTCCTGCCTCCTATTTTACAAGATAAATTTTTGAATACCTAATGTGTAACGTATATAACGTTTGTAACATGTATCACATTTAAACATTGATTAGTTTATTATTTTTCAATATTATTGCAAGCATCAAGTATGTAATTCATGAATTGGATAGTATCATCAATACGTTGTTTTTTAGATTTATAATAACGTATGTTCAATCCTTCTCTAATACTAATAGCTTCTTTTATAAGGTTATGCCATCTTTCTGGTATATGATTGATTGCATATTTACTAGCATCTACCTTTGAAACAATATCGCATTCTTTAAGTGTATAAAATTGACGTGACATCCCTGTAATAGACCACTCTACTTCCATATCGACAAATTTATTTGGTAACAGAAGAGCTAGGGTCTTATATTTTTTTATTGTCTTCAATCGATTTAACCAATAGGTATTCATATTATCTAAAACATATTCAATTAATATACTTTCATCAACATTAAAAACTAGTGTGGTAACATCTGAACCCTTTATAGTGATTCCTTTGTTTTTTAAAATCCACCAAGTAATAGGGTTAGTACAATCATTACTCCATTTTGTTTTACCTTCATTTACGTATAAACAATTCTTTATCTCAGATTGTTTCTTACCAAAAATCTTTATCTAGTAAATAACACCCATCCATTACTGTTTTCTTATATTTTTGATTTAGTTTTTCATGAAGATCAGATATTATTTTCACATCTGATTCAGTTAGGGATCGATTTACAACAACAATAAAGTCAATATCACTGGAACCTTCTATGTAAGCATGAAGAGCAATTGAACCATGTAAATATAATGCATCCAGTGTATTAGGAATTTGATTTTCAAATAACAATAAATATTCATTTAAAAAACTTTGAACTTGGATAGGAACTTTAGAATCCACAGAAACTCTCCTTTTAATTCTAACCAATACTTATATTACTAAATAAATAATATAATTCTCTTTTCATTATGAAGATATTCTTTTTTTATTCGCCACTTTTAAAATTAGGAATAGTATACTTTTTCTACTTTATATAATGTCTGCTCGATAGTCGAGCAGAGAACGGCATCCGCTTTGTAAAATTTAACTCGAAAGTATAAACTTTTCAAAAAGTTCTTTATATTATTTTTTTGCTTAAAGGCAGGGAGAAATTCTGAATTTTTCTCCACATCACCAAAACTTTGAATCCACTGCTCTACACAAGTCTGACTAAGTATTTTTCTATTTAAAACACTAATTATGGATTTGACCATTCTCTCATCTTCCCCATCGGAGTAAATTCGCTCTGTTATAGTCATCTTTTCGTAAACCAAATCGAGGATAGTTAAGAGGTCGCTTTTATCCAGTTCGGAACATTGAGCCAAATCATCTAAAGCATCTGCTGCATGGGCTATGGCATGAGCCCAGCCTTTTTCTTCATCATACCCACGGTAATCTCGTTCTTCTTGTACATTGTAAAATACTTTCTCTTTTATGTGATGAATTTGCTCTCTTGAGAGAAATGGTAATTCTCTATGCCTCGTTAAGAGGAGCGGTATGACTAGCATGGAGAAAGACCGAGTGAAGACAGAGTCTGTATTTGTTTCACCAAGCTTAAAAAGCAAATGGTTTTTATCCAAAACAACCGGTAAAAGTTGTTCTAGTTCGTTTGCGGTGAGAGATTTATCAGGAATCCAGTGTGATAAGGTTGTATAAATTAGCTCATCACGTAGTTGGGCATCCAAAGAGCCAATGTTATTTATCATTTCTAGTATCAACTGAAATCTATCGGGAGGTGCTTGGTACCCATTTTCTTTTATTAATATCAACTTTTCTTTTAAATTCATTTTACACGCTCCTATTAGAAAAATTTGTTTGAAATCAACCCTTTATTGATTAGTAAAGTATTCAACTTACGCCTTTTCTTAATTCGCTCAGTTTTTCTACAACAAAATCATTCAAATCTTTTAGTAATTTATTTAAATCATTTATGTAATACTTATTTTGCCATCGGAACGTTTCTTCTAGTTCATTTAAATTACCTATCGAATCTAAACTATTAATTATTATTTCGATATTCTGATTAACTGTATGTTCGTAACCATTAATTTGGTCTGATAAAATTCCGATGTAAATATTTTTTATAATTAAAGTATTTAAACAAACTGTTAATTCGTTTCGCAGTTTTTCGAATTTCAGATTGTTTTCGACCAAATCCCTTTTAGCCATATCATAAATTCCGTCATCTTTACGTTTTAAAGAAAATCTATCCTCATATGTGTTAATTAAGATTTGGTGTGTTTTAGTAATTCTGAAATTATCCATTATTTTTTTGTAGATTTGAGTAGATTTTATAATTTCATGGTTCAACTCCTCTGCTTTGGTAAGGATTAATGCAATGTAATCTCTATCCCTTGCCTGCTTATCTTGTTTTTTTAACGAATCCTCCACTGATTTTTTGTTTGCTTCGATAATGAAATAAGTAGTTACAATTACGCCTGCCATTCCTATTATCCCACCCACTATACTACCTATAAGTCCATTATCAACTTTTAATCCATCGATCAATATTGTATCAATTACGAATGATGTCCCTAAAATTATGACAACAAAAAATATGATTCCAATAAAAATGTTTTTAATTTTATCTGACATTATTTATCCTCCCACTAAATCATAATCTGAGAGATAATAAATTGGAACAATTTTCTACAAATTCCACTTTCAAAACATCACCAAACCCTGCCATCTCAACTCATAGCGTTTTGGCTGTTTGATGCTGTTTTCAAAGCAAAAGAAAAAGCCACAACCCATATAAAGTGTACCCTTTGTAAAGGGTACACTTTAATTTTAGACGTGACCTTTAATATTGTTTTACATTAGATTTGTTTTATGGAATTTTCTTCTAATTACTTTTTCAATGGATTCATATTTGGTAATTCCATTTTCTATTAGTGTTAATTTCGGAAGTGTAAAGTAAATTATTATTGCAGAAGTAATTCCAATAAGAGCACCTACCATTACATCTAATGGATAATGAACTCCTACCCAAATTCGTGAAATTCCGACTAATATAGCAAGCAAAATCCATAGAATCCATTTTCCTTTTTTAAATAACCAAAAGGACATACAGAATGAAAAAAATAATATGGTATGATCGCTTGGAAATGAATTATTTATTGCTTTTTCTATCAACTGATTTGTATTCGAAAGGACAGCAAATGGTTGGTGATTAAAATGTAATAACCCTGCAAATTTCCCTATAATTTCAGCCAAAACGAAAGCTATGCTTGCGCACATGAGCATTATTTTATTTTCTCTATCTTTGGTAAACCAGAACAGAATAACAAAAATAGCTAAAAAAATAACTGTGTATTCAGCAATAATAATCATTGGTAAATTGAAGAATTGAAATTCTTTTCCTAGACTATTAAGCATTCTAAATAAATCATTATTTATTTCTAATATATTCAAGACATTCTCTCCTTTATAGCTTAATAAAGCTATGTTAAGAAAAAATGTATCTTTAAACCATCGTAAAAGGTGACAATTAATTGCTTAAGCTAACATTATTGTCACTTTGATTTGAAAGACTTTATGATTAGTTGTATCAATTGCTCGTTTCTGACATACACGTACAAGTGAACGTGTTTATTTTACATATTCATAATGTATATTGACTCAATCTGAATAGTGAAATATTTACCAGTTTATGTTATCCTTATATAAATTATTAGGAAGCCTCGGGGGTTGTTTTGTGTTGAAAATACATTCTACAAATAGATATATCATATTTATTTTTGGCATTACTTTGATGATAACTGGATTAGGAAGATTATCTGGTTTCTTTGAATATGATTCAGTTATTCCAAATCAATCTGTTGCACTACTATACATATCTATGGGCGTTTCTGTTATGTTCATTTCTTACTTTGTTAAACCCAAAAAAGAAAAAAGTTAAACGTTTACCATTCCATATCTTTCAAGCATGTTCCTCATATTGTGTAGTTAGAAACTGTAAACAACCATCCTTGAAATATCTCTTTAATTCTCTTTTCCTAACAACCATTTCTTTATTGTTATTTACTAATCTTACATACTTACTATTCTTTGTTAGCATGAAAGTATAACTTTCGTCTGTTTCTCCTTTAAAACCTATGATATAGGTTCTGCGATACTCTAATTTGTTAGGTAGCCAACCCAGTTTATGCCGTAACATAAATGGTTTCATAAAACATACCCCTTTATTATAAATTCATATAATTTACTGACAGCCCATATTGACTTTTGTACTTCTTCCATCAACCTCAAATACTCCTATTGTGCAATAATCAACCGAACCATATTTTCAAATATTACCTAATCATGTTATCCTTTTGTAAGTTATTACCTAAATATAAAGAGTTGTTATAAAATGGAAACACCTTCTAAAATTGGACATATCATATTTGTTTTAGGCATCTTATCGCTTTCAATCGGATCAGCGAGATTAACAGGTGCCCTAGAATACAATTCATTTATTTCAAATAAATCTGTTGCAATACTTTTCATTGCTATAGGGGTTTCTGTTATGTTCATTTCATTCTTTGTAAAACCTCTAAAAGTTAAATAACTTTACAGAACAATATCTTTTAAATATCTAACTCCAATTGACCTGTTATTTCTTGTACATGATCATTCCAAGCAAGTTGATAATTACTTGCTATCAGAGTTAGCTGGAACAAATTTAAAAGCCTCTAACAGTCGAAGGGATAGTTGCAAACTACGTTTTAAAAAGACCATTAACGATATAACCAGTACTCATATTATTTTATAAGTGACCTGACTTTACTGAGAAAGTGAATTAATATCTTTATTACGAATATGAACAACTCCTGTATTACTAACTTTTATATTCACTTCTGTAATGCCTCTTTTTAAAATATGTTCTATTGCATATCTAATCTCCCATTCTTTAACTTGACCAAGATCATTTGAAATACTAGCATGGCTGGATTTCTTATTTTCACTATGAATAATGACTGTCCCTTCACATTCATATACCTTTACAACACCTCCCATAAAACCAGAAGCAATAGTTACAACATCGACTCTTTCTTTTGTTATATCTCGAAATGCTTTAGTTGGAAAATTATATATTTTCGCCATTTTGACCTCTCCTTCTACGGAACGTTTGTTTGTATTTATATTAGAACAAACATTCGCTCTTTAGCAAGGAGAAATTTATGAAAATATAAAAAGTATGTTATGTAGATTTTTTTGAGATTAACGCTTATTCTATGTACAAATTAATCTGCTAATTATTGATAGTTCTTTAACCTCTCATAATGCATGTGTAACACCTACTTTTTAATCAATTTCATAACCAACAGCAACCATCCGTTGCTATAAATACCAATATATGTTTAAATGTAAATTACTAGGGGATTATACTAGAATGGAGGAATAATAATGGTAAAAACAATTAAAGGTCGCATTTTTGGTTTTGCTCTACTCTCAGCTTTACTTGTTTCATTTTTCATCTATCCATCAGGTAATGTTTCAGCAGCCGAAATCAACGTTGTTCAAAACTCTACTAGTATAGACAATGTTAGTCCAGCTGCTGTGTATACTAAATATGTCACAGTTAATACAAGAACTTCAACGTTTCCACCTGGACAAATTTATCATGTTGAATGGGATGGAGATTTTAAATACGCAGGATACCTAACAAGATTTGATTATGCATACGATCCTGATGCAGGTATTTACTTTGCAACATATAAAGGAAATATTACAATTCAATAAAATTGAATAAACACCTAATCCCCTAGAGTTTTAATAAAGCATAACTAAGCATCCTGGTCACTTTTAATAGAAGTGACCTTTTTCTTTCGATTAATCCTCGGTAAACTTAATTAATTGTCTACCTTCTCCTCGCTAGTACGCTTTTGATGACATGTAAAAATTGATTAATTTATCATCAATCTTGAATTGTTTGTCGTTTATCACTTTGTACAATGCATATTCAGCTGCTATTGACTCCTCGCTTTCTTTCCAGTAGTCCAAAGAGCAATTTTCGCATTTTTTTAAGTAGTTTCTTTACAAATCATTAGTAAATTGCCATCTAAATCTTTGAACACAAAATAAAAATTATCCTGAATCTCTGTAACCAGTTCAACATTATTTTCTTTCATAAATTGATATGAAGCTTCAATATCATCGGTCAAAAGCTGAATTGAAGGAACTTGGTAAGTGGTAATATCACCATCTTCTTTTCTCCACTTTGGCATGGAATCTAAAATTAATCCAGCTGTACCTTTCATGGGTACCACGAATAAATGTCCAAAATATTCTTCTCCCCCTTCCAAACCAAGTATTTTTCTGTACCATTCTTTTGCTTTCTCTAGGTTACGAACTGGAACAAATACACCGCCGATTCTGTTTTTTATTGGTGATTTATAGTCATGGCTAGTCACAAATACATCCTCCTTACTAATTTATTTCTACTTCTATTTCAACGTGATATTCTACTATTCCTTCTTGCACACCTTCTCGATAAGTTGAAGAAACAACACTTTTAGAAATAACTAAATAGAAGAGCTTAAAATATTGTTTCTCACCTACAGACGTTCGTTTCAAACGTTCAATTAGAACGTCAAACAGCTTTAATTATTAGTACATTCTTTTCCTTTATTTTCTAAACACATCGTTAAAACCAGCAATTTTCTTCTTTATTTTTCTCTAAAAGGTGCTTTATTTTATTATCTATATTTAATAAAACCTGTTTAATTTGTTTAAGCTGATGTTCTCTTTGTAACATCTGCTCATACTTTTCTTGGAATATAACTTTTATTTCAAGTAGATTTTGTATTTCTTCTTTTGTCAGTTTTTTATTTTGATCAATATTTCCCGACCAATCAAAAAGCATTTTGATTTCTTGGAGAGAAAATCCCGTTTGTTTAAGTTTAAGAATTGCTTCTACTGTATCAATGTCTTTCTTGTTATAATAGCGGTGCTTATTTTTAATTTCCGGTTGCAATAAATTCATTTTTTCATAATAACGAATAGTATCTTTACTAAGACCAGTACATATTGCAAATTCACCAATTTTCATTAAAATCTCCTTCTATAATATAAATTTATAAACCATTAGGGCAATTATACAATGGAATATGAAACGAATGATATGATGGCTGAAAGTAATTCGTCCATTTGTTAACCTCCCTTCTATAACTGCTAGTATATGTAACAAGATAAATGCAATTATCAGTAATATAAATAACCAACCTTTGCTTGGTATCCATAATATTAAGAGAATACTAATTGATATGATAACAAATATAAATGTTCGTACTTCAAATCCAACTTCTTTCCATTTTTTTATCCCTGCCACTCCTATTAAAACCGCATATAACACAATTAGTATAGTTGTCAAAATTACCATCCCATCACTCCATTCTTTGATTTCATTCATCTTAAAAGATGGAGCCGACTCCATGTCAACAGATAAGAAATAGTTCCATTAAGCTCAAGTATCTTAATCTTCCTCACGAAACGCCCTAGTCTAGCCCTTGACATTTCAAAGTAAAAGAAAAGCCTCCATTTAGGAACCTCCCTAAATGTTTTTTTAATCGCTTAATTAGTACAACCGTGCTAAAATAAATACATGAGTAAAAAAAATAAAACAACTAATCAAAAAGAAATGTCATTTATTGAAAAAGCTCGTAGAACTCAAATTGTGGAATGTGCTATTGAAACCATTGCAGAGGTGGGTTACGCTCAAGCTTCTTTAGGTCAAATTGCAAAACGGGCACAAATCAGCAAGGGGGTTATCTCCTATCACTTTGCAAGTAAGGGGGAATTGTTAGAGCAAGTAATTTATGATTACTATATGGCATGTCAAGCTTATACTGCTCCTCTAATCGAAAATCAAAAATCTCCTATAGATATGCTTAGCATTTATATTGAATCAAACCTTAGATTCATAGATGAAAATCGGCAACATGTATTTGCTGTCATTGAAATTGTTTCTAATGAAAGAACTGCTGATGGCAAACTTCGATTTGCGGCGGATCATGATGATACTATTTTTCTTCCCATTGAAAACATACTTACACTGGGAATGCATGCGGGTGTCTTCCGCGAATTCACCAAATTGGCTTCAAGAGTTATGGCGTTAACGATACGAAATTCCATTGACGGATTCACTATTGAATTAATGAGAAATCCCCAGTTAAATGTTGAGGAATATACGAGAGAACTGATTACAATATTCGATAAATCAACTAAAAAGTAATATGTCAGAAAACTTGAGGAGGATAGCAATGCATTACTATGAGGTAATTTGTTCTAGTTGTAGAAATAAATTCAGAGTATACGAGGGGTCACTGAGATTTAGACAGTTAAAGGAAAGAACCGATAAGATTTTTCGTTGCGAAGAATGTTACAGCAAAATTCGTATGGATGCTATTAAAAATTTCTTTAGATAGCTCCTTCAGCAGATCTTGAGAATAATAAAAGGGATTACAAGTTAAATAAGTATAAAGCCCAGGCTCAAAATTAATGAGTATCTGGGCTTTGTGGAATCATTTAGTTCTATCTCTACTTACAACTATGCTATCGTCAGTCGTTTCTCAAAACAAATTCTATCATTTTCTTATGCCTATCCATGTTTGCATTAAGAATTTGCTGCTGACATTCTACTTTGAACACAAAACCTTTGCAAAAATAAAAAGCCATCAAGAATCAGGAACAACTACTACTGCCCAACTCGATTGCACTCAAAGCATTTAAAAAGAACACCTATGTTAGGTGCTCTTCCGATCAATTTTTCTTGTTTAAATCATCTGGATAAACTATCGTGTTAATTACATCTCCATTTGATTCATCTTTAAAAATTACTTTGACTTTATAATCCTTTTCATCCACACCATTAAATAATTGATAGTACATACCTGTTAAAGCTAGCCCGAATGAGGCCATGGTGTCAAGACTATTATCAAATTCTTCTTTGTTTACAGATAAAGTGAATTCTGAAAAAGACTTGTCATAGGTTACATCTTTAATAGATTTGAACTCTTCACTTGCTTTAAGCTCATCTACACTTGCTAGAATGCCTTCTTTTAAACCTTTCATCATTTCTTTATGTTCTGTTTCAGACATTTTATAAGTTAAAGAACCATCCTCATTCTTACTGACTTCCTTCATCCCACTGCTTTTTGCCTTTGAAATAACAGAATCAATGTCCTGACCCTCAAAAAATAGAGCTGGAATAGTTACTTCTACATCTCCACCATCTTTGCTACCTTTTTCCTGGCCCTCACTACAACCAGAGATCAAAACACCTAGTAATATAAATAATGGTAGTATCCATTTTCTTGCCATTAAATCTCCTCCTCATACACCAATATACAGAATATGAAGAGATTACACTATACTTTATTTACATAAAGCTCTATTTCTTAACCGCTTCTATACATGAAAAATCATTCTTTTTTTGAGAAACTGATTTTTTATCGTTATCTTAATGTGTTTGGTGAAGTTCCACATCATAAATAAAATCTATTTCTTACTTAGTGTTCAGTGCTTAATTTTATAAAATTCAACACGTACTTTGATATAATCAATCATGCGTTGTTTTACATTTCTTTTTCTTTACATTTTCTTCAACAAAGGTTGTGATGAATTTTTATGTTTGCAGTACTTTTGGCTATAGGTATTGGAGCTATTTTTGCTGTGCAAACAGCCATTAATGCTCAATTAAGAAAGTTTGTGATTTCTCCTTTTTTAGCTTCAATGATTTCCTTCGCTGTTGGTGTCATCTTCTTAACTATTACATTAGTAAGTAGTGGTTCATCACTGGAGATTCCATTAGATTTATTGTTGAACCAACCTATCTATATTTGGTTGGGGGGAATTGGTGGCGCTATTGCGATAACTACTAACATTCTCTTGTTTCCTAAATTGGGAAGTGTGCAAACAACTATCCTACCGATCTTTGGCATGACTCTCATGAGTATGTTAATCGATCATAATGGCTGGTTTAATGCAACACAATATTCCTTTGGATGGAATCGAATCTTTGGCATATTACTAGTCTTACTAGGCGTCCTTTTAGCTACAGCTATACGAAGCAAGAAAAATGAACAGTATTCTCCCCAAACAAATAAGGAGAGTGTGCGGAATCTATGGATTTGGCGCATAG
The DNA here is from genome assembly GCF_001705465.1 of Lysinibacillus sp. AR18-8. Taxonomy (NCBI): domain Bacteria; kingdom Bacillati; phylum Bacillota; class Bacilli; order Caryophanales; family Bacillaceae; genus Lysinibacillus; species Lysinibacillus sp. AR18-8. The sequence goes on along the minus strand of NZ_MDGU01000012.1, from coordinate 122,150 downwards.
TAGGGATTCTAGCAGGAATGTTACTAGCTATCCAAATCGCTGTTAATGGACAATTAGGAAAAGTTCTTCACTCTTCTTCTCATGCTGCCCTTGTTTCATTCTTTGTTGGTACTATTACCTTGATTATAATTGTTGGGTTAAAAGATCGATCTTACACAAATATTAAAGAGCCTTTTAAACAAGCTGCTCCTTGGTGGATATGGATTGGCGGGATCTTAGGAGGATCTTATGTTCTCATCAATGTATTTCTTGTCAATCAAATTGGAAATGGCCAAACTGTAGTCTTTGCTTTATTCGGTCAAATCACTGGTAGCTTGCTAGTACAGCAATTCGGATTGTTTAACTCGATAAAGTACCGAATTCAACCATTACAAATAATTGGTTTAATGGTGATGATAGTCGGTGTATTTTTAATCAGGATATTTTAAATAATTTTCTTTGCTAATCTTGATCGATGAAACTCTTTTTCAAGAATGGATGCGACATTTCCCTAAAACATAAAACCAGAGTTCATCTATAAAATGTAGCATAAACTCTGGTGACAATGGTGGTCTAACTTTATTTTATGAATTGCCTCATGATTATTTCTTCGCCGATACGTCCTATTAGCCTTTCATTCGTATCTTCAAACCCTACTTTTACATATAGTTTCTGTGCTGGTATATTATCTTTGTCTACAACTAAAACAATTTCATCACAATTAGGAAATTCTGCTTTAACAAACTCAACTAGTAATGTCATTCCTTGTTTTGCATAGCCCTTCCCTTGTTCTGTATGATTAATTGATAATGCAGATAATAGCATCGCATTTCTATTCGTAGAATATTTCTTAACTCGTTCATTTGCATTTAGGAGAAAGAAACCAACAGGTGTATTTTCACTTAGAATTACAATGCGATGCTGTCCTTCATTAATTTCCTCAAAATTGCTCGGCAGTGCAGAAAATTGTTTTTGCTCTTCAGTAAGTACAAAAGCGTTCAGTCCTTGCATATATTCACTTGAAAAATGTTTTAATTCAACCTTCTTCAGTTTTTCCATTACATAATTCTCCATTCACTTTTTCTATACTTTACCACTTTATTAGGTTGTGGTCATTCATTTATTTGAAATTTCGAAAAACAACACGTTCGTTAGATAAATAAATCACGTAAAAAATGCCCAGGCTCAACATTAATTTGAGTACCTAGGCTTTGTTGTTACATAGTATATTCATTCTAGTTACGTTTGTGGATTTGCCGCTAACACTCTACTGGCTTCATGTTGTACTTTTGTTAGCAATGTATGTAATCTTTACTTGATTTCGTTCACTAACACTGCAGTATTTGGAGCAACAATCGCTTCAATGCCCGAAGCTTTGTAGCTAACTCGAATTGAGTCGTTGCTTTTATATAAATGGAAAGTATCCGAACTAAAAACAAATTCCCCGTTCTCATCTAAAACCGGTGAATAAGTGATATCATAATGGAACTTTATGTCCTTTGCATCGGCTGGCATATCTGGTTCAGGTTGATAATCCTCAGGAACTTCCGTTGTAACGTATCTAAAAAATAGTTGTATGTCGTTATCATCTATTTTTTTCCAAAGGTCATATGTATTTCCTTGCGTCTTCATACCATCAAAATAAGTTGTTTCCTTTTCTTTATCAGTAAGAGGCAGATAAGGAATGGCCGCTTTTGCTAATTCCGTTATTTTTATTCTTTTCGTTTCTTTCCCTACGGCATTATAAACTAATAGTGTTTTGTCTATACTTCCAAACAAATCATCTCTTTTTCCAACGAGAAGATGATTTTGAAAGGTTAAAAACACCTCATCAGTTTGCAAATTTACATTATATTGATTTACAACTTTATTCATCTCTTTATTCATTAAATGTTCTTCAAGGATATATTTTAAATTTCCAAATCCCAATAAAGGAATTATTGCTGCGATAATCATACTTAAAAACAACAAACCAAATTTTTTGGATAAACTAATCTTATTTTTAATAAAGATAATTGGAATACCCACCGCAAAAGTAAAACCTAATAAGCCAGCATATGCAAAAAATTGCATCAACCCTAATTCATCTATTTCGTACATATTAATATATACACACACACCAAGTAGAGCGATAGCGATTATTCGTATCAATTGATTTTTCATAAAATACTTCCCTTCCTTTTACAAACCCTCTAAAAGCTATGGTCGCACTAAGAAAAGTTCGGATAATTTCTCTACAATAGTTTCTCTATTCTCAATTATCAGCTCTGTTTTTCCTTTCTTTATTACGTAAGGACTACCATTTCTGCTCCTATATTTTATTTTGACTACTTTTTTAATTGTCCCTAAGTTTAGACCTATGTACCATTTTTTAAAGTTTGTAATGACTAACTAGCTTTCTATTCCAATTCCATCGAATACTTTACCTATCAAATCTTAACAATGTCTCACCTAATTTTATATATGTAATATTTTCCTTTTTCGTAATGGAAGGAGCATTACTTTTAGAAATGTGCAACTAACTAATATCATTATTGTTGGAGGAGACTGGAATAGTTCATAAGACATTTTTCTTACTTTATCGTATATTGTTTATTTTGTAATCGTACTTTTCTTAACTTATTGTATCCAATCGGTGACTGTGCTTTTTATGGGAGGTATTCGATTTACAGCTGCAGAAAGTTATCCAGGCGATTTGAGTAGTATTTCTTTAGTTATATGGAGCTTCTTATTTTCTTGCATTCATTTTGTTATTTTAACAATGTATTTATTTCTTCATCATTTAGTGTTGTCTCTCTTTAAAATTAGGTTTCAAAGCAAGATAGCATTTTTGTTTAATACTTTTGTGACTGTTTAATTTTCTATTACTTAAAATCATTTTTATAGTACGTATCAGCAAGATAACTCGTTACTTATGAATAATACTACTCTTTAGGATCAATATCACAAGTGTGTCTCTACAATCTCTAGACACAAGTATTTAAATCTCAATGGATTACTTTCTTTTGGATATTGTTACAGGGATAGTGGCAACCATTAATATTAACCCTAGATAGAGAGGATATTTTAAACATTCATTCGTTGAATACCCCAATAAATAAGGCATACCTATTACAGCCATTACTACTCCAATTACAAACAAACCCATTTCAATTTTTCTAATCATATTTTTCTCCTATCCCTTAACATTTCTTATTCATTTCTCCCTACAACCAGAGAAGCTTAATCTAAGGAGCTTCTTTAAAATAAAAGACACCCCTCAGAAATAAGGAATGTCTAACTTTTTATCTATACACATCTAACAGATTTAACAAATATCTTTCTAATTCATTAATCGCAAACAAAACTTCCTTATGAAGTCTATCCTCGACGACGCTATCATCATTAAAGACCTCTAAGTATTTATTCACTTCTACAAAGAATTTTTCATACTCCTGTAAAAACTTATCAATCGTTTGATCACCAGGTGTTACAGATAAATAAATTGTTTTAAATAAATTAAAATCACTATACGCATTACTTAAAAAATAGATTGCCAGTATTCTATCGCTATTAATATACAATTTCACAAAAGATAGATTTTGCTTCAATTTTTTCAATGCATTGATAAGATTGTTCGTTTGCTTCAACATATTTGCCGTATTACTATACATCTGATAATCACCTCCATCTTTATAATAAGCAGAAAACCAACAAATTGGAATAATTTTCTGCAAATTACTAGCTGAAAACTTCCTTTACAATACAATTAAGTCGAAATATTAATTAATAATGCTAAATGTATGACAGAAAGGACCCCCATTGGATAAATAATGGATCTTGAAAAGCTATTTTTAAATTCATTTCGAGGATGCCTTTCAAAAAATAAATGCAGGATTGCATGAATGATAAAGAATAGATCAAGGACCCAAAAAATGATGGTTTGATACTGACTGAAAAGTAAGGAAAGGATTAATACGTATAGAAACAGGTGAATAAAAGTGAATACTTTATAAGCCTTTGAATCTTCCATATCTTTAAGTATTATAAACAATCGCCACTCAGAGCATCTTATTGCATCCATTTCGTGCAAAAGAAATAAAGAAAAGTTAAATAAAAAAAGAACGAGTAATAAATCAGGCATATAAAACCTCCTACAGACTATATACCAAATATTACTATAAAACAACTTTCGAAATACTAAGTAAACATGCCTAAATATGTCGATTTGTAGGCATATGGAGGCTTTCATTCTTTCCCTTATATTAAGCAACATAACCTTTTTACTTCATTCATTTTTGCATAAAGACATTTAAATCCATCTTACATTTAGTTCCAAATGATATTTTATCAAGTGGGCACCATTCTAAAATTGTCTACTTTCCTTGAGTAATCTTCTAGAAGTAAACAAAAGCACACAATCAGAAGGCTTTTCGTTGGTAAATAATATGTGTAATTCCCCAAGAAATAATATAGATTAGCATAATAAAAAGTGTTGCCCCTGTATATAAAACCGTAACGGATGTATTATCTACAAAATCAATAATTGTTGTTAAGTGTTCATTCATATACAATGCAATTGGTCGTGAAATCCAAGTTAAGAGGATAAAGCTAATAAGTATAACCGTTGTAATATAACCCTGTTTAAATATCTGAAATAATGGGAAGGTAAGCGCAGCAAATAGTAAGAATAAGCCACTACCAATGGCAATGTCAGATACCGTAAAATGTTTATTGAAAGCTAGCAGCGCTAGACTTGTAACACCTATGGATAAAATCATATAGACAATCGCTCCAAGATAGCGGGATGCGATAATTTCTGTACGTGTGTATGGCAAGGAGTTTAATAATATGTTCGTCTCAACTTTTTCATCGTATGCATACGTGTTAAAGGGAATAAAAATACTGGCGACCAGAAAAATTAAAACGGGTGGTGCCCCCAACAAAATAAAAACTAAGATAAAAGGAATAAAAAGCAATAGCTGCCTTTTCTGTAGTATGACATCGCGTTTAATTAAGTTAAGCATGATGGATGCCTCCTTTAAAGTAATACATGATATCTTCCAGAGAGGCACGTTCAATAATAACTGTGTCTCCGAAAATATTTTTCGCTGCTTTAATATTATCCGTTAATGCTTCAAATCCTGTGGATGCACGATGAACATGGACAAATGCTTTTTCAGTGTCTCTATCAAGTAGATTCAATTCACCTTTAACGAGCGCATAGTTTTCAGCTACATCGTGTATAGATTGATTAAATACTAATTCCCCTTTCTGTATAAAAGCTATGTAATCTGCGATACGATCTAAATCAGTTGTAATATGCGTAGAAAAGAAAATAGTGCGATTGCCATCAACCATTAATTCCTGTAATAGATCTAACAGCTCCCGTCTAAAAATGGGATCTAATCCTGCTGTCGGCTCATCCATAATGATTAGCTCTGCATGATGTGAGAGGGCTATTGCTAATGAAGCCTTCATTTGCATCCCTTTAGAAAATGTTTTTATTGCTTTGTTAAGCGGTAATTCGAATTGTTCTACATATTGATAAAATATTGTATCGTCCCAGCGCTTGTAGGCAGGTGCAACTATACGTTTTATATCTTTTAAGTTCAACCCTTCAAAAAATATATTGCCATCGTATACAAACCCAATGCGCTGCTTAATCTCCTTCTCATGCGTCTTGTAGTCTAATCCGAAAAGCTTTACTTCTCCAGCATCTGGCCTTAATAGATTCATCATCGTTTTTATCGTTGTAGACTTACCAGCTCCATTTGCCCCAATGAAACCCGTTACAAAGCCTCGCTTTACCTGTAAATTTATATGATTTACTGAAAAGCCCTTGAACCTCTTTGTGACATTCTTTAATTCGACTACATTTTCCATCCCTTTCACTCCTCGTATAAAATCTTCAATAATTCCTTTAGTTCATCAAGAGACAGGCCTATTTCTCTGCTATTCGCAATGACCGCACTCAGTTGTTCCTCAATAACCTTCAGCTTCTTTTCCCGTATAACCTCCAAATTTTGCTCCGCTACAAAAGATCCTTTACCAACAATGGAATAGATAAAGCCCGCCTTCTCCAATTCTTCATAAGCCCGTTTTGTCGTTATTACACTAATTTGTAAATCCTTTGCGAGGTTACGCATGGAAGGTATAGCTGTACCCTCCTGTAGTTCACCTGCTAAAATAAGTGATTTAATTTGATTCGTAATTTGTTCATAAATTGGCTCCTTTGAACTGTTCGAAATAATTATTTGCATGCCAATCCCTCTTCTTTATTTTTTTGAGAATATCGTTGAAATAATATTCCCTAGTGCTGCAATCAGTATAGCAATAACATGGATTGTGATGAACATATTAAAAAAAGGAAAGGAATAAGGCGTTATCCATTCGGTGAAAAGCCTCGAATCCAAAATCCATCTTCCCATTCTGGCAACTAAATTATTACTATCGTTCATGTTCGGCTCAAGAGCAGTGCCATCGACCGCGATAAAGATCAATTGAACAATTAAAAATATACCAATAGTAATGATCCATCGTTTTAACAGATTACTTTCATCCGCTTTTTCAGTGCCTATCACTTAAACAATTCCCCCCACAAATTCGTTATATTGTATATATACTATATAAACATTATATACACAAATAAAAAATTTGTTCAACCACTTTTTTTAAAAAGGAAATTTTATACCATGAAACGATCTATGACATTCAAATACAAAGAAGGAGCCTGTTTTGATAGCTATTATCAAAACAGGCTCCTATTAACAACTTGCCATTCATTGTGTCTTGTCATTCAAATATGTTCATTCTACAGTTGCAATCTGATAATTTATGATATAATGAATCATCTGACTAAATTGGCAAGACAATGGCTGTAGCGTGTGACGACGCTGCAGCTTTTTCTTTGTTTTTTCCTTACGTGATTAATTTAAATACTTACCCTGCTTGGGTAGTGCGATTTGTTCAAAATCATCGACAAGTTTTTTTAGGTTGCTTGTCAGTTCTTCGCCCTTCATTGGTAATCCGTGCCCTGTGATGGCAACTGAAGGTTTTAGTATTGCTAATTTTTCGATAGATGCTCGAGCAGCCAGCCAATCTGTTGTAAAATATTGAGGGGGACCACTGATTTCTTTTGTCTGCGTAATCACCTTATAAAGAGATTCTTGTTTGACCGTAACAAATGCATCTCCAGCAATAAGCACCTTATCCTTCTCACGGAATAAAGATATATGCCCTGGTGAATGGCCAGGCGTATGAATCCATCTGAAACCTGCCATAAATGGAACACTACCATCAGAAGGTAAAACTTTGAGGTTACCACCTAAATTTATAGCTTCATTTGGAAAAATAGGTGACATTTTAGCAACCAAGCCGTTATTTACCGTTGGATCAGGCTCGGGATAATTTTGTTTTCCAGATAAAAAGGGTATTTCCAATGTATGCGCATAGACAGGAACATCCCACCGCTCTATTAATTCTATGAGTCCTCCGACATGATCAAAATGACCGTGAGTCAGTATGATTGCCTTCGGTCGAGACTTAGAACCATAACGTTCTTCAACAACTGAAATGATCTCATCCGCACTTTTGGGCATCCCCGCATCTATTAGCACAAAATCTTTCATCTGCGGTTCACCATAAAGTACAATATTTACAATTTGAATCGTGTATTGATATAAATCAGGTAATATGTCTATACCTACACCGCTTCCAACAGAAGTTGCTGGGATAAATTTATAATCGTCCCCGTAATTCAAATTCTTGTCCATTTTAAATCATCTTCTTTCAATTAAGTCATTGGAGGTTCAAGCATTAACTATATGAAAATGCCACAACTATTGATGATGGCATACGCATACTTACCTTCTTACTTCTTTTCTTTTTTATTGAAGGGCTGTTCTTTCTGTTGCTCTTGTTCCTCTTTTACTGCTTCTAATTCTTCAGGATTAAATTCCATTGCTATTTCTTCTTGCTCTACTTCATTCTTTTGCTTTTCTTTTGTCAAAACACTCACCTCCAATATGCTTTAAAGTGGCCTTCCTAAAGAAAATCTATACTTTTCACTTTTTCAAAGCTACATTAAACGTATAACTAAACAGAAAACACCCATTCTATAAGTGCGTAGTGTTTCACTACTTAAAGAGCTGCAGAGATTTCTTTCTCTGTGGCTTCTTTTAATTTTTACATTAATAATTTTATTAAAAGTGAATTTTACTTATTTTTTCAGCCATACTAACATGGCTTTAATGGCGAAAAATAAGAAAAGGATGTGTACAGATGGGTATTCTTGGTGGAAATCCAAAAGATGAACCGTTGCATTATGGTGAGGTATTTAGTGTTTGGTCGGGTTTAATTGCAGACTATGGCATGATTTCTGGCTATCAAACGTTTTATAATCATGCTGGTGATGAAGATCTTAAAAAAATTATTGAAGATATCATCGAAACATGCAGGGAAGAAGTAAAGCAATTAGAAAAAATTCTAAAAACAAACGGGATCGCACTACCTCCTGCATCACCTGAAAGACCTGTAGCAAGACTGGAAGATATTCCTCCAGGTGCAAAGTTTAATGATCCAGAAATAAGCGCTGCTCTAAGTGCTGACCTAGCAGCTGGATTAGTTGCATGTAGTCAGGCAATGGGTACTTCTACTCGTGAAGATATCGCATTAATGTTTGGGCAATTCCATATGGCTAAAGCTCAACTTGGTGCAAAGCTTTTACGTTTAAACAAAAATAAAGGCTGGCTTGTACCACCACCATTACATGTTAATTATCCTGAAAAATAAAGACTATTCCCCGAATTGAGGAAAGTAAATGTATTATTATAAAGAAGAATTGATAAACATTATTAAACCTGACAAACCAGATCCTCAAGCAGCACGAGTAATGCAAGAAATACTTGGTGGTCATTATGGTGAAATGAGAACCATGATGCAGTACTTTTTTCAAAGCTCTAATTTTAGAGGCAAAGAGACCCAATATCGTGATTTATTACGGGGCGTTTTCTTAGAAGAAATTGCACACGTTGAACTTGTACAAAATACAATCAACCAATTACTAAATGATTCTGGGGAATCCTCTGCTCCTGGAAATAACGGCATGGACCAAGCACCTTTAGATGAGGCAGTTAAACATGCCAATCCACACCATTATATTGTGGGTGCACAATCATCTTTGCCTGTAGATGCAGCAGGTAATCCCTGGAATGGTTCGTGGGTTTATGCACATGGAAACCTTATTGCAGATTTATTGGATAATTTAGTATTGGAGTCAACGGGTGTACTTCAAAAGACACGTATATATGAGATGAGCTCTAATCAGACATTTAGAGAAACACTTGCTTTTCTAATTGTTCGTGACAATGCTCATCAAAATGCATTTGCCAAAGCATTAGAAACTTTAGGGGTAGATTGGGGAAAATTATTCCCTGTACCGAACTACGATATCAACAAATACCCAGAGTGTAGAAAGTTTGTTGAAATGGGTTATCACAATGCTCAATTTAACTTTAGATTAGATCCAACTCGTATCGGGGAAATCTTCCAAGGACAAACTCCAAGTAGAAATGGTGGAGAATTAAAAGTGACCCCTCCACCAGAAGGATTCCCAGTACCTGTTATGCCAGAGATGCCAAATGAACACAGTCCTGGCCTGAAGGATATGAATAACTAAAATACTTTTAGCTGTAGCGTTTGTCGACGCTGCGGCTTTTTGAATGTAAAAATAGACTGTATTTACACAAACTATTAATAAGTGTATCGCATAGGCTGTGACGTTGGTTGACCGTCATAGTCTTATTTTTATTTTAAAGGCAATAAACTATGCACAATGAGTTAACTTTTCATATAAATAGTAGTGTTAAGCTAATCTAGTTTAACATGTACCTCCCGAATTGTTACTTAGGGTCACTTTCAGCCGAGTGACCCTTAAATATTTATTCATTTATATAAACCTCGTTTTAAAGGAGATTATTTTACCTGAAGCTTTCTATACTTTACATATTCTAGATTTTCGAAAGGAGGGACTTTCATATGGGATATGAAGTTTACGGTTCAAACTATGGCAAGCATGATAATTTATCATTCGCTCTAATTGTTGTCCTCTTTATTCTTTTAATTATTGCTGGTGCTACTTTCTTATATCATTAATAATTACCTTCTATTATCCTCAAATATTCATGCTATGATCAAAGGGTCGTCTTACACCCTGGTGACCCTTTTTTACTACTTACTTTGTTGCATAGAAGAATGTATGTAGGAAGTTTGTTGCTTAGTGTACTAATCTAACAAACAGTTCATAGAATATATCAAGCATAATTTGGGCTATAAATAACAAAGGAGAATGCCTATGAGCATTGATTTTATTACACTTGCCCCAACAGTCATGCAGGTGTTTAAAGCAGGAGATGCAAATCCAAAAAAAGTAAAGCGCATTGTTTATGGACAAGCTACCTCTGATGCAAATGGAATAGCCACATTATATTTTACAGACAATGCATTAGCGAATGGCATTCCTCTCTTATCTACTATTGACTATGCAGTGGCAAGTGTATACTCGACAAATCCAACGATAAACTTAAGACCGAGGGTTCAAATGAGAGAGAAGAATATTAGTGGGAAATATGTCTCTGCTAATATTACAAATATTAGTGGTGTGACAGTATTAGGAATTAATGTATTAGGAGCGGAAAATCCAGTAAGTGGCGTTATTGTAGATTTTATGATTTTAGGTAGTTTTGATTTGTAAACAGATTATACTGAACAAACTCCCTCGTGTTGCTTTTTACATTCTTCTTGGTAAAACCTCATATCCTCACTTCTTTCATCGAGAATAGGCAAGTAACAAATGTATTTTGATTTGAAATGTAATGAGAAAAAAAATAAAGACAAAGTCGAAAAAATCGACTTTGTCTACTGAAACCACTCTATTTAAGAATGTTTTTCTTCATTTAAAAATTAAAGTTTAACGATGTTAGCAGCTTGTGGTCCACGTTGACCTTCTTCAACTGTGAATTCAACTTTTTGACCTTCTTCAAGTGATTTGAAACCTTCACCTTGGATAGCTGAGAAGTGAGCGAATACGTCTTGTCCGCCTTCTACTTCGATGAAACCAAAACCTTTTTCTGCGTTAAACCATTTTACTGTACCTTGTGTCATTTAAATGACCTCCAATAATGTTATTAAATAAAATCATACTACTTCCAAAGAAAAAAATTCACATATTACAAAAAGTAACTAACAAAACACGATTACTCTTTGTAATATGTGAATTTATTATTTCTTTAAGAAAGATTCTATTACATACAGTATATGATAAAAAATCGTATTAGTCCAGTGAAAAGTGAATTTTTTTATCAATGAAGGCTAAAACCTGCACGTACCACCAATTTTAAAGGTTAAAATTAGTCATTTCAACGCCATTAAGTAGCTAGAGGCAATTGTTTTTGTATTTCAATAGCGACATTCCTTACCTCGTATATTTTTTGAAGCTGAATATTACAATTTAGGACTTAATTGCCCTATGCATCCTTAGGCTCTACATGGACATGCACTTCATAAACCCCTTGCTCTTCCACCATATTTTTTTCAACAACCGAAGCAACATCATGCGCTTTCGTGATATCTAACTTTGCATCTACAAGTATAACGACATCAATTACCTCATTATTCCCATAATTTCTTCCTCTGATTTCTTTCAATCCTTTAACGCCATCTATTTTTAAAATAATCTCTTTGTATGTTTGAAGAATTTTCTCATCAAATCCATCCGATAGTTCATGAGAGGCTTCCTTGAAAATCTCCCAAGCTGTTTTACAAATGATGAAACCTACGACAATCGCAGTACCCGTATCTAACCAAGGCATATGTAGTTGTGACCCTAAAATTCCTACAGCGGTTCCAATACTTACCCAAGCGTCTGACAAATTATCTTTAGCTGCAGCCATAACGGCTTTACTATTGATTTTTTTAGCCAATTGTTTGTTGTAACGATAGACTAAATACATCACCAATGCTGATCCTATCCCTACATAGGCTGCGACCATATCCGGCGATTCTTTTCCACCTTGAAAAAAGGAAGAAAAACCACCGACCAATACTTGTATACCAACGGCCATCATAATAAATGAAGCGACCATTGATGCAATGGTTTCACTTTTCCAATGACCATAGCGATGATCATGATCTGCTGGTTTTTGTGAAAGCTTTAGCCCAATAAGTACTGCAATAGAGGCAATAATATCTGTCGTATTATTCAACCCATCAGCTTTTAAAGCTTCTGAACCACTCAAGTAACCAATGCCAACTTTTATGATGGATAAAATTATATAAGCAATAATACTGATAATGGCACCACGTTCACCTAATTTAAGATTATTATATCTTTCTGCTTCCAATTCACTTACCTCCCACTTACGTACATTATCATCATAACAACCCAACATCGAGTGGGTCTACAGCAACCTTTTTGCCTTGCTATACATAAGTAGGAGGACTATAAAAGTGTTGATATGGGGAAAAAATAAAGCCCTTAGGAAGATACGCTGTCACTGGTTTAAAGCCTAGAAATTATTATACTAACCGAATAAAATAGTAGTGTATCTGTTCTTTAAGATTTTTTCCTCCAACGAACACACCTAACAAACCTTGGTCATTCCCAATTTCGGGAGTGACCCTTTTTACGTACATATAAGCACGTAGAAAAGCCTCGCCACAACTGTAGCAAGGCTTTTAATCAATTATCCTCGTAAAAATCCGCCCTCTGAGTGGATTATTTGACCAGTTATCCATGTAGCCTCCTCGCTAGCAAGAAAGCTAATCACCTTGGCCACATCCACTGGTGTCCCAATCCGCCCCATCGGAAATTTGGGTAACAGATAACTTCTAATCTCATCATTCATCCATGTAGAATCTGTTGGCCCTGGATTGACAGCATTGACGGTAATGCCTAGCCGTGCTAGCTCCTGTGCTAATGATCTAGTAAAGGCTGAAATTGCCCCTTTCGTTGCCACATAGGCTAGCTCTCCCATCATAGGACCTAAATCTTGACCAGAAGTCATATTAATAATTCTCCCTGAGTTTAAATTAGCTTTTTCAAAAAGACGTGCAAATTCCACACAAAGTAGTAGGGTTGACCTTATATTCACCGCGTAATGCTCGTCTAATGTTTGAGCATCTAATGCTAGATAACCATCTTGTGCTGAATGGGCAGCATTATTCACTAAAATGGAAGGTACACCTAGTTTTTCGAAAACCGTTTGGAGTATCGTTTTTGGAGCTTGGGAATCTGATAAATCAATCGACAATTCTTCACATGAAACACCCTTACTCAAAATTTCCTGTTTGAATTCTCCTATCCACTTACGATCAGCATGCCAGTGTGTGAAAAAAACATTAACACCATCCATAGCCAGTCTTCTACAAATAGCTGTTCCAATATCTTGAGGGTGGCTTGCACCCGTAATGATTGCTATTTTATGTTGTGTTTTATTCATTTCTTTTTACCCCCATGGTTATTGAGATTATTAATAAAAAAAGAGCATCACCATAATGGTCCGCTCCGTTTTTAGAAATCAAAACCCTTACACTGCACTTCTTTGAAAATGACCATCATACCTTGACACACACCTATAAAAGAAAAAGATACAGAGTTTGTCACATGTAGAGTATGTATTCCCCTCTTCATCTAATCTGAATTATTTTTTAATCTAAAGTTTTCATCGTATTTTGAACATCAATAGAAAAGGTCTCTACATCAAATTGATGCTGCTTTATCGTATCTTCCGCTAACTGTTGAGCCTTCTTTTTAGCCTTGTGATTTTTCTCTTGTGTTAAATTAATTCTTACTTGAATTTCCTCAGACGTCATACTATGGTCAATGCTGAAAGTGCCAAAATTTTCTGCAAACATCGCCTCAAATAGATTGGCCATGATATCATTATAACTTAGCCGAGTTGAGATCGCTTCTACTGGCTCATAGAGTTGCTTTAACGTTATTTGAAAAGAGATGGGGTTTAATTCATTAGCTTTGATAACGTCCAGCATTGTTTCTTCTATATGTTGCTTTGTCTTGTGATCGACCTTGTCAGGTAATGACACAAGGAGCTCTATTTTTCCATTAGGTAAAATTCCATAATCTAATAGAAAGCTATAGGATTCTTTGCGCAATGTATAGGAAATCTCACTAATTAAAAATTGATATTGCTGAATATAACGCAATAATTCATCATTACTAGGCTGTGGCATGGAAACATTGGTTTTTTCAGCATATTGAATAGGTGCATTTGCCAAAAAGAAAAATGCACCACAAACAATGCTTAAAAGTAGAAACCATAACGTAAATAACCTTTTAATAAACATGTATAGCCCCCTTATTCGGGACTATATGCCAACTATCGAAAGTAAATTACGGTAGAATTTTATAAAACAACACACGATCTTGATTTTCACCACCATAATTACTATGAATGGACATATTTTCTATCACTTTGTCACCTTTTTCCATTCTAAAACCCAGATTCGTATGGAAGGCGATGGATACTTCATTAATAGGCGACGTGACACATTTCACAATATTTCGATGGTATTGCTTCACCACATGAAAGAATACATCATATAATCTTTTTGCAATATTCTGTTTTCTGTAATCAGGATGGACCCCAACAAAATGGATGAACGCTTCATTTGTTTTGGACTGCGATAAAAAGCCAATGAGGAAGCCAATAATTTCGCCATCCTTCTCCATAATAAGGCTTGTATTTGTAAAGTGATCAAAAAATAATTTAGGCAGCTTGTCTGACATATTCCTATCACCCCACCACTCATTAATCAATGGAGATAAAGTATAGTAATCTGAACTCTGTACACTACGAATGTTCATGGAATCCCTCCTCCTTTTCAAGTCATACAACAGATTTATGGTCTGAATGTATCTACAGCTAATATATAAATGGTGACAATCACCATGACAAACACACTACAAATGCATATTTAAGTTATTGTGCTGAGGCTCATACAAACTCAAAAACAATCACCACAACCAGATATGGATAAAACAATGTCGATGAATACTATCTCTATACCCTCCATCTAGGAAGGTTAATCCTTCTCTTATTTTACCCTACCATTTATTTCAATATCAATGGTTCTATTATACCTTTGCCATCACTAATGCCTTTAACGTGTTACTTAAAGCCTGAATATGATTTGTTGTATCCGTCATGCTTACTAGAAGCTGATTTTCGTCCTCCACTGAATGTAGAATAGCACCAGTAGAAGCCGCATTTTGCTCGGTCATGTGATTCAGTTTTTCAATTTGCTTTTGGATTACCTCGAATTGTGAGATGGCACTGCTTAATTCATGCATCCCTCTTGTTAAATCTGTATTCGTTTCCGTAAAAGAATCCTTTAAACTATTAAAGAAATGACTGACATCCTGTAAAAGCTGTTCTCCATGCTGGAGTGCCTTTTCACCGTCATCAGAGCGCTGATGAGCCTCTGTCGATTTTTCAAACAAGGTTTTTGTGACATTGGTAATGCTGACAGTAATTGCAGCGCTTTCCTCTGCTAGCTTACGCACTTCATCTGCTACAATAGCAAATCCTTTTCCATGTTCTCCCGCTCTAGCTGCTTCTATCGCCGCATTTAAGGCCAATAAATTAGTCTGTTCTGCAATATGGGTAATCCCCTTTAATAGACTATCCACTGTTTGCAGGCTGTGTTGCAGCTCGTTGACAGTTTCCGCAGTTGAGCCCATCGCATGACTCATGACGCTCATTTGAGTCATTGCATCCTGCATTTTATCCCACCCTGCTAATACTTCTTGTTGTAGATCAGTAGATTTAGCGACCGTATCCTTCGAAATCGTCAATGTTTTATTGACAAAATGAACCGAGTCACCCATTGTGCCATGAATCATTTGTAAACTAGATGCCTCCTGCTGAATACTTGCAGAAATATCCTCTGTCGCTACTAAAATTTGCTTACTAGAGCCAGAAATCCTTTGCATTGTTTGTTGGAATTGCGTGACATGTTTGTCCAATGCCTGACTACTCTTTTCGATTTCCTGAAATGTATTTTGTAGTTGATTGAAGGATGCTTGCACTTCATTTTGCTGGATTTCTGCATGTTGAATCAATTCATTTCCCCATTTTGCCAGCAAATAAAAAGCAATAATGACCCCATTCATAATTGCCAGAAGTGTCACAAAGACAATGGTGTCATCAAATGGTCCTAACAATGATGACGAGTTGACCATATATAAAATGAAAAAACTAAAATTGGTTAGAATCCCAAAGAAAACAATCAATTCTTTTTTAAAATATAGGGCAATGATGGCCACGGTGCACAGTAAAATATAATGTTTATTTAATGAGAAGCTATCAAGCAAAAATAAGGTAAACACAACACTTGATGGAATGAGGCCAAAAATAAAGCCTTTGACATACGTTTTTATAGGTAAAAAATAATTACATACCGCCAAAGCAATGACAGCTAACCCAATAAATAAAAAATGGATGCCCTTTGATAGAATCATAGGTCCACATATTAGAATGGCCAAAATTGAGATAATAGCCAAATTTACACGATGAACTTTTCGTGTATCATAACGAATTTTATGCTCCATTACTATCCCCCTAAAAAAATGAATAGACATTCAGTTTAATTTTCTATTATTATATAGTATAACAACCACTTTTTGTAGATAAATATTGCATTTATAAGCAGAATTAGCTTATTTTTGAAAAAAGGGGGAAATTGAATTGACTAGCGTCCAACAAATCGCACCAAATTTCTACTGTATCGATACACATGATTTAGGTCGAGAGCAGCGAACAAGCTCCTATCTATTAATCGATGAAAAGATTGCTCTTATCGAAACTTCGGCCAGTCCATCCGTACCTTATATTATGGAAGGGTTACAGAAATTAAATATTGCAGTAGAGGATATAGACTATGTCATCGTGACACATATTCATTTAGACCATGCAGGCGGAGCAGGGTTATTTTTGCAAAGCTGTCCCAATGCTAAATTAGTGGTTCATCCACGAGGCGCAGCCCACATGATTGATCCAAGTCGTCTTATCCGCAGTGCTAAAGGGGTTTATGGCGCTGAATTTGACCGCCTTTTTGATCCAATTGTGCCCATTGACGCTACAAGAATTATTGAAGTCCATCACGAACAGCGATTACAATTAGGTCAGCATCATTTAACGTTTTATCATACTGAGGGGCATGCTAAGCATCATGTTTCAATGCTTTATTCCGCAACAAATGGCTTGTTTGTAGGAGATACAACAGGTGTTCGCTATCCCGAAATGGATGAGGAAGCAATTGATTTAATCATTCCGTCCACCTCTCCAAATCAATACAATCCTGAAACAATGGAACAATCCTTAAAATTGTACGAAAAGCTACAAGCAAGTGAATTATACTTTGGTCACTATGGGGCTTATAAAAATCCAGCTGAAGCCTATCGTCAGGTGCGCTATTGGACACCACTCTTTTTAGAAGAAGGTAGAAAAGCGCAAGCAGCATCCAGCCAGTTCCAAGAACAAGTTCACTACTTAGATGCTCGCTTAAAGGAACTTTTATTTAACTATCTACAGGAAAACGGCATTCCGTCCGATCATCCTGTCTATCAAACCATCCCATTCGATACCATTGTGTCCGCAATGGGCATACTGGATTATCTCGAAAAAGCAAATGCGCAGATTCCACTTTAACGGCAATAAGAGGTGTTCCCAATGACATTAGGGACACCTCTTTTTTAGAAGCGCTTATAGTACTGGTCAAAGCAAGCTTTTTGTAAAACCTGCCCTTTTACATCGGAGGGCGCTCTTTTTTCAGGTGAACCGCTCGCTTTACATCGCACTGCGCTTATGCCCTGTCCAAGCTTTTCCTATCTCCATAAGTGTCCTCATTCCTTTAATTGATCTAGAACTGCTTGAAAATTTTGTTGCTCCCCTACTTCACGAAATAATTGAAAGGGATTGCTCATTTTTTTCATGCGCTCCATGACAAAGGGAATCGTAAAAAGTGTTGGTGTTAGGTTTTCATTGACCTCCTCCCATAGAAGCGGTGTTGCTACTAAACCCATTTCATTGCCCCGAGTAGAATACGGGGCAATGATAGTCTTGCCCTCTGCATGCTGCACATAATCTAAATATAATTTTTCATGACGATTCTTTTTTAAACGCTCAATTGTATATAGATTTGGCTTTTGCTCACATAAAAAGCGACAAACAAACTCTGTAAATATACGTACCTCTTCATAAGTAAATGTATTTGCGGGTAAAGGAATATACAGCTGTAAACCTTTTCCACCTGATGTTTTGACAAAGGATTGGAGCTGAAAATAATCAATAATGTTCTTTAAATCAAGTGCCCCTGAAACGGCTAATGAAAAATCTTGTACTGAGGGAGGATCTAAGTCGAAAACGATTTCTGTCGGGTACGGAGAATGATGTGTTTGAAATGGAATGTGGAGCTCTAATGCCAGTTGATTTCCAAGCCACAATAACGTTTCCAAGTTATTACACACGATATAATCAATATCATCCATCACAGCTGTTGCCACAAAATTAGGCATTTTTTCTGGTTTACTTTTTTGATAAAAACTTTCGCCTGGAACACCATGTGGATAGCGTATTAGCGTTAGAGGACGATCCTTTAGAAAAGGCATTAAATAGGGCGAAATATTTTGCAAATAGAACAAGTATTGATCCTTTGTAATCCCCATATTCGGCCATACAGGCTTGTCTGGATGTGTGATAGCAACTGAATCAGGGATAGGATACAGTTGACGTTGCATGTGCAGCCAATTACATTCCTTAGGTGATATCTCTAATCGAAAGGCATGAAATCTAGGCTCCCGAAGCTTACTACCATCAAAATCAATACAGGCAATATCAACACAAATCGAAGGCTCAAGTTCCCATAGCTCCTTTTTACGCAGTCCATTAGTCTGAAAGAATTTGACAAGTGTTTGATGCTCTTCCTCTGTCATCCCATGCTTAAACGTAACAACTTCTCGTAATTCATTGTCCTCAAAAACTGCACCATGAAAATAACTATTGCTATGGTCATATTGTGTGACAATGACTGTGACATAACGCCAATTTTTTATCTTTAACCAATGATTTGATCGTATGTTTTCAAGCCATTTACTTGTTTTCTTCTTAGCAACAATGCCTTCCCCATTGTAAAGCTCGATGGACTGCCATAAGCTCTCATGCTCCTCACTACCATGTATGACTTGGATAGGCGTTGGATTCTCATAGTTTACGCTTGGCCATTTGAACTTCGTAGCAAGCTTGCCCAATTGCTCCTTACGCGTTTTTAAATAGTGGTTTTGGAGAGATTCTCCTTTAAGGGTTAAAACATCAAATGCTAGATAGTGAAAAGGACATGAATGAGCATGTTCCTGAATCACGTCTTGATTTTGCATTCTCCCCCTCTTCTGAACAACGGCAAAATCACTTTTATAATGATTGCGTAAATAAACTAACTCCCCATCCAAGGTTAGGGGTAAAAAGGTTTGAATGGATGCATATATTTGCTGACAAAAAGCTAAAATTTCGGGAAACAAGTGATTTAACTGTCGTCCATTTCTGCTAATGAGCTTCGGCTCCTCATCCCAAACTAATAAGCAGCGAAAACCATCATATTTCGTTTCAAATAGCCATTCATCTCCACTAGGAATATCGTTTGTTTCGGATAAAAGCATTGGTTTCATTCCGCTATACCTACTTTGCTTTTTATATTCAGTGTTTGAAGATTTCATTTTAAGATACATAAAAAACCTCAAAATACATCATAGTAAGAAAAACGAGGTGACAACAATGCATACAGTGTGGAAAGGCAGTATTTCCTTTGGACTTGTTAATATTCCTGTGAAACTACATGCTGCAACTGAAAATAAAGATGTCAAATTGCGTCAGCTTCACAAAGACTGCCATACGCCGATTAGCTATAAAAAGGTTTGTGAGGGCTGTAACCAAGAGGTAACAGATGAGGATATCGTGAAGGCTTATGAATATGCCAAAAATAAATTTGTTGTGTTGGATCAAGAGGATTTAGAAAACTTGCGTAAGGAAAATGAAGATAAGGCTGTGGAAATTATTGATTTTGTGCAATTAACTGAAATCGATCCAATCTATTTTGAACGCACCTATTTTTTATCACCCGATTCGACGGGAGCCAAAGCCTATTCATTGTTACGAAAAACATTAGAACAATCAGGGAAAATTGGCATTGCCAAAATCGTTATCCGCTCTAAAGAGCAACTTGCCATTGTGCGTGTTTATCAAAATGCCCTTGTGATGGAAACAATTCACTATCCAGATGAGGTAAGAAGCATTGGCGATGTCCCTAATATTCCAAGTGAACAGGATGTAGTACAAAAGGAGCTCGATACAGCCCTCATGTTAGTGGAACAACTAACAACTACATTCAACCCTGAAAAATATACAGATGATTACCGCAATGCTTTATTAGAACTAATTGAAGAAAAGAAAGCTACAAATACGATATCTACAAGCGATAAACAACGTCCAATTCCTGAAAATGTCACGGATTTAATGACAGCTCTACAGGCCTCTTTAGAAAAAACAAAAAAGCCCGCTACAAGAAAACGGACTACACGTACAAAGAAAAATGCCTAAGAACAAGCGTATCCTGACATCGGGATACGCTTTAGAATTGTCGAAAATAGGAATCTAAATCCTTTTTGCGCTGAATCATTAAAAGTTTAGCCAATACAGCATGTTGCTGTTTAAAGAATTTAGGCTTTCCTACCCTTTCAAAGCGTTTATTCCAACGAAACATTTTAAAAAAGATCGAAAAAGTAGGTTGATAGTGAGCTTTTTCCAAGCCCATTTTTTGTTTTATAAATCTTTTTATTATACGAAAGACTCGAATTTTATAAGGCGTATCGAGAAAGATAATGCAATCAGCTTGCTGGAAGCTATCAACAACCCAATCCTCCTGATGGATCCCCTCTATAATCCAACTGTTCGTTTGGAGAATGGTTTGTAAGTGCTCCTTTTTTTCTTCATCTGTTCTTAGAATATCCCCTGATTCCTTTCGCATCCATGCCACATTATCAAGCTCATAATAAGGAATCTGCAAGGTTTTAGATAACTTCCTCGCCAATGTTGTTTTCCCACTGCCAACGGACCCAATGATATGTATTTTTTGTGGAAACGCTTTTGTCACAGAACCCCTCCATTATATGTACCTTTGTAGAAATAATTCCTTTATTATACAATAGATTTCAGCTTACATAACGATAGTTTCCCAAGAACATTCGTTCCTAATTATGGTATAATAAAGGAAAAACTAGGAGATCTTTATTCATGACAATACATGAGCAAATGTCGCAACAACAAATAGCTGGCCTCAGCATTGCCTATATAAAGGATGGTGAGCTTCAGAAAGCAGAGTGTTTTGGTCTATTAGAGGTCGGGAAAACTAACAGAATCAATACCGAAACCATCTTCAATGCCTGTTCAATTAGTAAACTAGTTACAAGCATTTTAGTGATGAAGCTGGTCGAGCAAGGTATAGTAGATTTAGATGAGGATATTAATCAAAAGCTCACATCTTGGAAGATGCCAGAGCATAGCTACACTCAGGAAAAAAAAGTAACATTACGACATTTGTTAAGTCATCAGGCCGGGATTAGTGACCCTAAAGGCAGCTTCTCTCCCTTACATTCACTATGGCAGAGGCCTTCGATGGTCGACTTATTAAAAGGTACAACTCCTTATTGTTCCATACCAATCGATAGTACTTTTGAGGCTGAGCAAGAATTTCACTATTCAGATGCTGGCTTTTGCATTGTTCAATTGCTGATTGAGGATACAACAGGCTCAAGTTTTTCAACACTCATGACAGACGTGATTTTCCGACCACTAGCCATGACAAATAGCTTTTTTTCTTCCGCAGTCCCAACTGCCAATACAGCAAGTGGTCATCAGAAAGATGGCACCCTAACAGCACAAAGATACCCTATTTACCCGTATGATGCAGCTTGTGGATTATGGACAACACCGTCAGATCTAGCAAAATTATTACAAGAGGTAATGCAGGCCTTAAAGGGAAAGGGTACACTTGGTTTAGCTTCAATCCATGAGCTAATTCGTCCTCAGGGCTGTAAAGAATGGATGGGCCTTGGTGTATTTCTTGATGATGCTGGTGAGCAGCTTGAAATATCCTCACTTGGCTGGGGCGTTGGCTATCAATGTATGCTAGTGGCCTACCCCCACCTAGGCAAAGGCTTTGTTGCCATGATTAACACCGATACAGGCGTACATCAAATGCAAGGTCTCTTAGGAGAAATCTATCGTTCCTTTATCCAATAAAGAAGAGGCTTGATTTAAGCCTCTTTCCTTACCTCATAATGCAGTTGTACCATTTGACCATATCGTTTTGTTTCCAATAGCCTTAAGTTTTCGAATGGACGGGGAGATTTAAACAAGGGTATCCCTGAGCCCAGTAAATGGGGTGTAATCGTAATAATCCATTCGTCAATTAGCCGCTCCTGTAAAAAAGCATCTAGAAGGTCCCCTCCCCCTACCATCCAAATCTTTGTGCCTTCTTGCTCTTTTAAACGTTGAGTAAATGTAACGACATCCTCCTGGATAAACGTCACATGCTCATTTTCCCCAGTTTGAGTTGTTGAGAACACATAGCATTTTTTATCAGGATAAGGGAACGGTTTAAGATGTTCTAGGATATAATCATATGTTCGTTTTCCCATAATGACGGTATCAATGGTCTGATACATATCAGCGTAGCCATTATCACCCTCTCCCTCTGTTTCCTCTAGCCACTGTAGATCATCATTTTCCTTAGCAATAAATCCATCTAAACTCCCTGCAATAAATACCAGTATTTCCCGTGACATTACGTCAGCTCCTCTTCTTTTGAAAATCTCTTGTACAATCTCTATACTAAATATAAAACATGACAACTATTGGCATGATTAAATAAAAAGGTGAAAAAATATGACCAAAGCTAAACGATTAATTGATATTTTGCTATTTGTCAGTAAGAAAAAGAAATTTACAGCGCAGGAAATTGCCGACACCTTCCATATTTCCGTGCGAACGGTGCATCGTTACCTTTTGGATTTAAGTGATATGGGGCTACCCATTTACGCGGAACAGGGAAGATATGGGGGCTATACGGTGCTATCAAATGCCATTCTCCCCCCGATATTATTTACCGAGGAAGAGGCGGTCGCCATTTTCTTTGCATTCCAGTCTTTGCACTATTATCGTGATTTACCCTTTAATACTGAAATGAAGTCTGTCTCTCAAAAGCTGTATGAATCCTTACAGAAGGAAGCCAAGAAAAAGGTGGATACGCTGCAATCCTATATTGCCTTTTGGAACCCTAAAAGAGCCATTACAACACCACTCTTAACGGACGTTTTAGAGGCTATCATCAACCAATCACAATTGCATATCCAGTATGAATCGAAGTCTGGTATCACCTCTAAGCATATCCAGCCTATTGGCGTGTACGCTCATGATGGCTTATGGTATATGCCTGCGCTACTGCTATCAAATGAAAGAATATTACTCTTCCGTGTAGATCGAATTAAAGGGATAAAAATTAGTGAAGCAACCCATAAAACGACGATGAATTTGCAGCAATGGCTTGAAACTGACTATGAGCCACAGCTGCCTATTCGGTTATATGTAGAATTATCAAGCGAGGGCGTTCGTCAATGTTTAAGTGAGCCCCATCTTGAAAAAGCGGTTGTTCGACATAGTGATGGAACAGGCTATATCGATACGATCATCGATCAACATGAGCTCCACTTTAATAGCTCCCTTTTCTTTCGCCTTGGTCAACATGCGATTGTCAAAGAACCGTACGCACTAATTCAGCTTATACGTCAGCATGCATATGAGCTATTAGCGATTTACCCTGAGCCAATAGAGCCTCTATAAGATGACAATTTTGTCAGATTCACGTAACATTCATCGTTACTACTTTTAAAAGATCTTCCTTATAATTGGTTTTGAAGGAGGAGATATACGTTGCAACCGACCAACAGTAATAAACGAATTGATACATTAGATTATTTAAGAGGGTTCGCCTTACTGGGCATTATTTTAGTCAATATCCCCTCATTAATGTGGATTGAACCACCTGAATTGGTAAACGATATTGCCTATAGCCGCCTTCTAACACTTTTTGTAGAGGGTAAATTTTTTATCATTTTTTCATTTTTATTTGGAATAGGATTCTATCTCTTTATTTCACGCGCACAGGCAAGGGGCGAAAAAGCCTATGCCTTATTTAGTCGTAGGCTTTTGATTTTACTGTTTATGGGGCTAGTGCATTTTTATTTCCAACCAGGTGAAGCCTTAACTGTCTATGCTATCTTTGGCTTTGTAGCCTTACCTTTTTATAAAATGCGCAAAGACATCAATCTCATCCTTGGATTCATCCTATTAGCCATCACTGCCTATTTTGGTCTAAAAATTTTAATGCCATTTCCACTGATTTTGCTTGGTCTAGCTGCTGGTCAATATCATTTATTTGAAAATATCTCGTTACATCGAAATAAAATCATGTTAGTGACGATTGTAATGGGCTTTATAAGCATGGCTAGCTGGTTTTATCAATGGCAGTATGTCCCTGCGCCTCTTGTCAATATCCAGCATTTGCCCAAGGATCAGCTAGCGGCTCATATTACAAATATTGAGCAATTTTCATTAATTGGACTACAGTTTAGCCCATTCGCTTCTGCCTTTTACATGGGAACAATCATCCTATTATTACAAAGCACTTTGTTCCAGCGACTATTGGCACCGTTAAAAGCATATGGACGCATGGCCTTGACTAATTACCTGGGGCAAACAGCGCTCATTCTCTTAATTGGCCATGCTTTCGGTTTAATTGGACAACTTCGCTATCTTGAATCTTTGTGGATTTGTCTAGGCATTTATGGTTGCCAATTGCTCTTTAGTAAGCTATGGCTATACTTTTTCCGCTTTGGCCCTATGGAATGGCTATGGCGAATCGGGACATATTGGACAATTCCTCCCCTACGACAAAGTACGAAAGATTATTTATCGTAAAGGATAAACACCTATCAGCTTGGTGGTAAACATCATATATTGGTAATGTACCCTACTCGCTTTCCATCTTTGCTCATATCTTCAGCAAGAAACACATCCCCATTTTATTTAGTCACCAAAGTGACTAATTTAAAAACAGCGTTAAGCCATTGTTAACGCTGTTTTTTTACTTTTATTACATCTAACCTAAGTGAATCATTGGGGTTACTTTGTGGGGAATAGGTATTAAAAGCTAATAAAGTTACTCGGACATAAACATACAAGTCACTGGATTTTAAAATCCAGTGACTTGTATTCATTACCATTATTTTTCTCTTGCAAGCAAGTATAGCTCTTCATCTTGATAATTGGTTCACTGTACTAAATACGGGTTAATGCGCCATCAGGTTTGGGAATTTCTTGAACTGTTAGCTGATTCATTTTACAAAAATGTTTAAAGAATTGTTGTGCCAACTCCAGTTCTTTTGGGTCACTTTTCAACGAAATGATATCAAGTAAAATTTGAGCCATCCATAAATTTTCGAAATAACGATATTTCCCTGTTTTCCATGTCATTTTTTCGGGGAATTTTTCATTGATATAATATTGCCAGAAAAGTAACTGATCCGATTCCTGTTCTGTCAGTTGAATTCTGTATTTTGAATGAGCAGGAATATGTCCATCTTCACACAGCTTGCCGACGAATTTTTCATTCACCATATAGACACCTAAGATGCGTCTATCACTTTCAGGCTGGCTGGAATCTCTTGCTGTTAAAAGGACAGCGCTATTTTGGTGCAAGCGGCTCGGCTTGTTTGGCTTCCCTTTATTATTACCACTCTTTAATATACCTGAAAAAACATTCCACTCTGAAACAGAACTATTCTGTTCCTCTGAATCACACCAAAAAACCATCTGTGATGCGGGATGAAGTTTATGATTACTCATAAGTTTTTCGTGTTCCAAGCGAAGCAAGAGTTCTTTCCGTTGAAGTTCTTTGGCCTCTTCCATCCGCGATTCTTCTTCTTTTCGTTCAATTTCTTTTTTTTGTATAATTTCCTCAAGTAACTTAGCATCACTTTTATCATGTATTGTTAGGTGCTTTCCAAATACATCTGGAAAAACAAACCTTTTATTTTCTGATGCAAAATGTATTTCAATACTTGAATCATTTTGATTAACTATACTACCTATGCCAAAACGCTTGTGTGTAACTTTCTTATTAATTAGATTCATTCATCTAGTCCTCCTTATGGAATAAAAATTAAGTTACTATTAGATAGTAAAATTTCAAATAACTTCTTTAAAACAATTTCGAATTTTTCTTCTGTTTAAAAATAAAAAAACGTATCCAAATTCTTTCTGCAAAATAGGACATCGGAATTCGAAATACGTTTATAAAAAAATGATCGTAAGACTATTATAACATTTTTTAATAAAATTACAAATTTATTATTGACAACACATTTTTACATGAGTTAAAATATTTATTTATTCTCTGAATGTCATTAGAATCCTGTTAGACCATAAACTTCTAAAAAACGCCTTATAAAATCCAACTTTTCCTTGTTACCTATTTGATGCCCATAAATTCTTCACCTGTTTCTTATTCTTAGCATACAATGCAAATAATACCCTTTTTTGTAGGGAGGATTATATGAAGCAAAATAAAGGTAATCGGAATAATGAGGGATTGGAATCCGTGAGTCAAGCAGCTAAGTTGGCTGTCATTGCGGGGGCGATTACAACACTTGGAGACGCTCTAGCGACCATTGCGGCTGGTCTTGCTCTAGAGGATGAGTTGAAGGAAATTGAAAGTAATAGCAATGATATTGACAAACTACAAAAGCAAATTGACGAATTAAATTATGAAATGAAACAATTAAAAAGGATGTTACGTTAATACCGTCTGTACACAAAAACGACAATACCACATGGATATTGTCGTTTTTTAGGCTATTTAGCAGCCCAAAGTTCAATCTCTATTTTTATATCTGGTAGCCCCAATGCAGATACATAAGCAATAGTCATAGAGGGATAGGAATGACCAAACATTACTTCCCATTGCTGATAGAAATGATGCCAATCAATCTCCTCTGTCGCCCATATATTCACCTTTACCACATGAGATGCATCCAATCCCTCAGTTGCTAAAAGCGCTTCAATATTTCTAAATGTATTGGTGGTTTGTTCAATTAAATCTACTGGCAGTTGATCATCTTGATCAACCCCAATTTGTCCAGAGAATGCATACATTGTTGCATCTTTCGGGATGATTGTGATGTGGCTATATTTCCCAACAGGGCTAGGTACCTGCATTGGATTTTTACGTACTATGTTAGTTTTCATATTCTTTTCTCCTTTAGGATTGTATTTTTTTCTAAAAAAGGGCAGACTTATCCCTTGTTTGTTGATTTTAGAAAAAAACAGCTGTGGAGAACCCTATACCCATGCTTAAAAAACGAATAGCTCTTTTTTTCATATGAATTCTCCTCCTTGTCCCTAAAGTTATGTTCACTTTACCATTTCTATCCTAGACAATCAATGAAATACCCAAACTCTTTTGCATTTCATCGATTATTTCTCAGGCAATTAACTATTCAACCATAGCAATCACAACATATATATAGTAGTGTAAAGCTAAATTAGCCTTACACCTCCGAAATTGTTACTAGGGTCACTCCATCCCAAGTGTCCCTTTGCATAAAAGAACTAGGTACCCCTCTTTGGCGGTACCTGTTTTTTTTGTTATTTGGGGTCGAGTCGCACTTATGTTGGCTAAGTTTTGTCCACCTGCATTACAGCTAGTTTTAATTCATCTGCAAGTAATGCTGAGGTGTAGAATTCTTATACGGAAATTTACCATTGCCAATACAAGAACTATAAACTTAAATATAATTACACCGCACACTTCCTTAATGCGATCCTTTTGCTTTAAGCTCAAATACTAGAGATTCTTTGTCTAAGCATTGTTTATACAACAAATATAGAAAATGAATGCAGTATGCAACAAAAATGTTAAGCTTAGTAATTATGAGCCGAGTCATGTTTACATAATTAAGAGATAAAAATATGAATCCCTCCTGTAATAACACTTAATGCCGCTATTGAGATATGGATTGTTCGCAAGCTTCGATTTTTTCTATAGTTGAATAAATTCATTCCTATAATAGCAGTAATTGATAAAAGAATAATTGCAATTAAGCCAATAATTCCTTCATTCTCCAATTCACCCTCATTAAAGTACATGATTATCCCATGACCAATACCTAACAACAATGCCATTGTGCCAAAAAGAATATGATATCTACCTATTAACTTTGCTACGTATAAATATAGCCCTTTAGATTGTGGGAAAGTACGAGTTACAGACTTCAAGAAAGTTCTAATAGGAAAAATCATACCCGCTGCACCAATTCCTATGAATGTACACCAACCAATTAATTCACCAAGGTCCTCATAACGCCCTTCTTCGTGTTGTTGTCTACCGTTACCCTCATCATACTCATCTTTTCCTTCAAAAATATCATCTGCATAAATGGGATTTACATCATACAAAAAAAACATAACTACCAATACTATCCCAAACATTTTTAAATATCGCATAGGAGATCTCCTTCCATATTGAGGTTCAACATTAGTCTAAGCAACCAATATGAAAAAAATCTGAAAAACGGTACTAGAAAAAATTACGATATTTAATTTAAATTTCTTTTTTG
Organism: Lysinibacillus sp. AR18-8; assembly: GCF_001705465.1. Lineage (NCBI taxonomy): Bacteria > Bacillati > Bacillota > Bacilli > Caryophanales > Bacillaceae > Lysinibacillus > Lysinibacillus sp. AR18-8. The sequence goes on along the minus strand of NZ_MDGU01000012.1, from coordinate 93,388 downwards.
GCTTAGAATAAGTAGAAGATTGGTCGCACAAAAAATTCAGGTGGATTTCATAATGTTGTTATAAATTAGTTATATTGAATATAAAAAAGGTAGGAGGAGCTTCGTTGAAAATACTGATAGCAGAAGATGATAATCGATTAAGAAAAAACATTGTTCACATCATTCAAAAAGAATTTCATCAGGTGGATGCTGTAGATAATGGTCAGCATGCATTAGAATACATACTGTTTCATACATACGATCTAGTCATTTTAGATTGGATGATGCCAGAAATAAGCGGTATTGATGTGTGCAAAGAAGCTAGAAGAAATGGTTATGAAGGTGGCATTTTAATACTAACAGCAAAGGATGATTGCAATGACATCATCTGCGGATTAGATGCAGGTGCTGACGATTATGTTGTTAAACCATTTAAAATGGAAGAACTCTTAGCTAGAATACGTGCCATTTTAAGAAGAAAAAATAAATCCATTCATCAAATCATTCAAATTGATGATTTAAAGTTATATTTGGATTCCAGAACACTTTTTAAAGATAATCAAGAAATACTATTAACTAAAAACGAATTTTTATTGTTAGAGTACCTTTTTATCAACAAAGGCATCATTCTTACTAGAGAACAAATTTACACACAAGTATGGGGCTTTGATCATGAAATGACAAACAACAACCTTGATGCGTTAGTAAAATTAGTTCGTAAAAAAATCGATCATAATCGTCCAAAATCCATTATTGAAAACATTAGAGGAATAGGATACAGAGTGAGGTAGCATGTTTAAGAAAACTCGTAAAAAACTAACTTTATTTAACTCCATTTATTTTATAGGCTTTTTCTTTGCTTTTCTTATTATTCTATATTTTTCATTAGTTCAACTAATGGATTATCAACAAATAGAAGAACTAGAAACTTATTATAAAGAACAATATCATGACTTTTTTGAGCACAAAAATGATAATGAAGGGAAATTAGAATTTAACCCAAATGGTATGTATTTTTACTATATTTATACAAAAGACCAGATACTAGTCCACGGTGACGAAAACTATCAAGGTTTATTTAAAGACCTAGAAAAAATCATTCGAACGGAAGATCCTTCTAAACGTTTTGTAAAAAATATTAAGTGGCGCGATAAACATCTTTTAATTTTATCGAAACCCATTCAGCCGAACGATGAATTTCTTGGATATATTGTTATAGGCAAATCGACCACATCACAATATCATTTTTTTCAAAAAATGATCTTACTGTTTATTGTTTTAATTATAATTTTTACGATAATAATTGGATTCTTAAGTTACTACATGGCAGGAAAAGCCATGATTCCCATTCAACATGCACTTGAAAAACAGAAAAGCTTTGTTTCAGATGCTTCTCATGAGTTAAGAACACCGCTAAGTGTATTTTATAGTTCACTCGATATTTTAGAAACTGATGAAGCTAATAATATGAGTGATTTCGGTAAAGAATTGATTGAAGATTTAAAGCATGAAGCAGAGTTAATGAAAGAGCTATTAGATAAACTATTATTTTTAGCCCGACATGACAAAAATCGTATTCATTCAACTAAAGAAAAAATCTCCTTAACAGAGTTGCTACTAACGATTAGTAGGAAGTTTAAAAGAGCGTTACCGAAATCAATCGTTTTCGAAACAGAAATCCAACCTAATGTTGAATTTATTGGAAATTCAAATAATATAACTGAATTAATTTATATATTATTAGATAATGCCGCTCAGTACACACAAAGAGGATCAATCTATCTAAAGCTTTTACAAACTGATAAAATGATATATATCTACATTGAAGATACAGGCATTGGGATTTCTAAGGAAGACCTACCTTTTATTTTTGATAGATTTTTCCGGAGTGATGCTGTGAGAAACAGAAACGGAACAGGACTAGGACTTGCTATAGCTGATTCTATTGTTCAAGATCACGGAGGAACATTCACAGTTCAAAGCGAATTGGAAAAAGGTACAACATTTTGTATTCAATTTCCTCTTTATACTAAAAAATAGGCTCTTCATCGTTACATGATGGATAAACCATAGAATGGCATTACATGTATCAGTAGTGCCATTCAACTAGTTTATTTTTTTGAGCTACTTTGGCAGTCTAGCTAACATGGAGAAACTGCCTTTCATCCATTCATGCATCGCTTACTTGCTAACCCCTTGCTTTTGATCTTTCTTCTTAAATCCATCACTCATCAACCTTACAAGTAGTGCGGTAATTATAACCATTACCGTACTGCTATAAAATAAAATTACCAACATTTGATTAGAGTCAGTACCAATGAATAGCCCATGAATAAGTGATAATATCCAAGCAGGTAAAACAAGAAAATGCATCTTCTTCCAAAGTGAAAAGTTCATTTTATTTATCCATATATCTGATGTTAAAAGAACTATTAAAAATAAATAAAAAGCTATGGTTCCTAGCCCAGACAACAATGCCTGATAGTTAGCGCTAAAAGGTAATACGATTTCAGAAATAGTATAGGGTTCGTATTGATCAATCATTAGTAAAAGTAAATGTACAATAACAGTTATAAATCCCATCCATCCACTCATTTGATGTAATTGAAAGTATAAGTTTTTATTGGACTTGAGAGTAGAAGATTTCCTTAGTAAACCAAAAAAAATTGACATACTGAAGTAAAAATAACTTAAAAGCCCTAATAATCGAATCCATTCCCAAGTACTAAATAACATCTAATTTTTCTCCTCCTTTCAGCCAATATATACTTCCATCATCTTTTGCTATTAAGCAAGCACAAGGCATCTGTAGTTTGTCAAACCATACTTGTAATTCTTGTTCATTTAATAAAAAAGCCAGTTTTGTTGCCACTTCTGCTTGACATAATGAGTTTGTTATTATCGTTGTTTGAAGGATAGGGCTAATGATTACCTCTCCGGTTCTTCCATCTAATAAGTGATGCTTTTCTTTCCCCTGCTGTTTCCAACTTCTGAATATACGATTCGATGTGGCAATTGCTCCATTTTGAATTCTAATTGAACTGATCTCTTCGTGTATATGAAATGGATGAGCAATCCCAATGGTCCATGTCTTTTTGCCTGACGACCACATTTTCATATCTCCACCACCATCTACAATTCCAAACTCTGGAGAAACCTGTCTAAGCCAATCAGCTATTTTTTCAACTACGTATCCTTTGGCAAATCCACCTAAATCAATTAATTGATTATCCGTTTTTAAAACTTCATTGTGATCCAAAAAAAGAAATGGCTTATTTGTCTTTTTTTCTATTTGTATTGCCTTATACGTTGATTCTTGAAAAGGAAAGGATCGATCATACCCATGTTGTTCTAAATGTAATTTTAGATACGGAGAAAATATATTATTAGTTAATGTATAATAGTTGTCTGCTGCTTTTAAACAATCATATAATGCAGGAGAAATTCTACCTATTTCTCCTACCTTTAGTTGATTAATTTGATTTAACTCATTATTTGGCTCAAATCTCGACCACTCTCTTGCAACGTGTTGCAACCATTTCACCACTTTGTCTTTCCAATCCATTTTTTGCGTTCCAGCAATTTCAATATAAAAGTTTGTATTCATCGTGTTTAATGAAAGGGTATCCAAGCAACTTCAACTCCACTTCAAACTAAGTTTAGGATCGTTTGGTAGTTCGATCGGTACGAGTTTTATTTTGTTGTAGTTGATTCACTCCAACAATTTCAAAATTTGTCCAATCTAATTGAACAAGTTCCTTTTCTCGGTCTGACATTTTTTTTGATTGTTCATTTGTCAAATTTAGATCAGCTATGTTTTTATCTGATGGAACATTATTAAATTGCGTTAATAGTAAAGAAGATAATATTACTCCAGAAGTGCCTAATATCCATTTAGCTTTCTTTTGATCTTTCATTCAATCATCTCCCTTTTTATTTTAATAACTTCAATACAACAGCGTTATTCATTTCTTGCCATTCAGCCACATAGCCCAAACCATTTGAAATTACACTAATTGGAACATATATATTATCATTCAAGTAAAATGTAACAGCTGGTATCGGTGTTTTTATCTCGTTATAGTACACTACATTTGTCCCCGCACGAAAAATTAGTTCTGTACCAGCTTTATTAATTTCTAATATTTTACTATCATCATAATTAACTACTTTTGCACCTAAAAGTTCAGCAACAATTTTACCTGGCACATATATTTCACCATCTAAAGGAATCAAGTAAAGTGACACTGTATTATTATTATTTTCTAGTTTTAATTGAATTTCTTTCGCTTCTTTTAGGGGTAACTCTCCTTTATTTACATAAGTCGATCTTGTCCAAATATTCCATGTATTACTATTTGTTTCAGGGTATCTTTGGTCATAATATTCATAATCCTCCTCTTCTTTATAATAATCATAATCATCATCTTCCTCGTCATCATCATAATCATCATTGTGCTTTTTATGAACATCACCCTCGTATTTTTTATAATCTTCTTCATCATCCGCATTTGCTATGTTGGCATCAACAAATGGCCAAATTAAACTAATAATTAGCAGTATTTTGATAATCCTCATTTTTTCAGCTCCTTTATGATATTTCCATCTTAATTAAGCTAAATGAAAAAATACTGAAAAAACAAAATCATTCATTACAAATTTAACAAATGTATAGACTGCCATTTTTGTTTCGATAGAGAAAGTTAATTTTCTATGAGAACTTAAATAGCATTCTTGATTGAAATCAAAAAAAATTGCCTTCTGCAAATATAGAAGGCAACTTCAGTATTTTACTAGGCTTTTAGGATTCTCCCCCATAATACCTAATACATTTAATTAAAATAAATAGATCGAATTGCAATTTGTACCCATGAAATGTTGTCACTAAAGAAATTACTAATATTATCTAAAGATTTTATGCTCATAAAGATAGTCATAGGAAAGGTCAACAAACAAATATTCATGCTCGTTGATGGCAATGGAGAATGTTCTTGTAATTTCTCCTGTTTCAATATCCCGATACAATTCAGAGATTTCCCCACTTTGATCGTTGCGCATTTTGATAATCGTTTGAAGGAAATAAGGGCGCCAGCTCCAATTTTTATTGATGGCACGTGGCTGTAGCTCCCAATTCCCATCAATTCGCATAACGTTAGGCGTTAACTGGAACCCATCCTCATTACAAATATAGAGACGGAAGGAGTAGTTATCCAATAAATCAGCTAAGTACTCCAAATGGGAGACATTGTCGCTTGTTGGTTTCACACGGTGAACAATCGCTTCTAATTCCTCCCTTAATTTTTTCAACTGCAAATATTGCGCCTCCAGCATTTTCTTTTCGGAAGTAATAAATTGCTGGCATTCTTTTTTAAAACGTTCCTTTAATATATCCTTATCAACAAAAGTCATAGCTGGATTTGCTAGGTATGGCCCTTGATAAAATCTACCGCCATTTTTCCAAGCAAATTGTAGCTGATAAACCGTTTCAATATCTTCAAATAATAGATTTGCTCCAATTTTATAAGCTAGGCTACCAATGGCAGAAATCATGTCCGATTGAGCGGACCAAGAATCGTAATTTAAATCACGTGTATTGACCTTTAAGATATGTGGTGCCAATAGCGCAATATGCTCTAAATGACTTTCGGCTCCTACTTCCTGAACGGCAATTTTTACCCCAAACGTCGTAAAATAGCGTAGGGCGTGATGTAATTTGTTAATATCCCCTATAAAACGATGCTCTGATACGACAAGTACGATACGCTGTAAATCTTTTTCCTCTATATATTGTTGGATAATATTAAAATGACTTTCACCAAAATCTTGCATCAATAAATTTGGATTGCTTGGGATATAAATATCAATTTCTGGTGCAATTTCATCAATTTTGGCTAATGCCGCATGTAAAATTTTATGTTCCATATCAATTCGATATTCTTCTGGAATATCTTCATTGTTGACAAAATCCTTTAAATTAATTTGCTGACCTTGAATTTGTAGATATCCGGAAATTTCGTAGGCAATCACCGTATGCGCATCTGCGCTAAATATCGGTTGATAATACCCATGTATTTGATCTAAATTTGTTAACACTTCAATTGCGTCCATCATCGAAACCTCCAATATGAATAACGTTTTCATTGTTATTCAAAAATAACATTACATTTATCATGACTAGCTTAAAAAATGCTCTCTGACTGTATAATAAGTTGTTTAAAGTAAAATCGCAACTTCACTTCTCATCATTAATGGAAATCCGCCCCAATTTTTAACACCATAATTGCATTATTTCTAACGACTTTCCTACATAGTAGGTTGCTTGTTACACCAACTTGCAACGTTATGCTTTTGTCCAACCAAGGCTGTTCTGATATTTTACTCTCCCTTTAATCTATGCAACTTGACGCAATGACAGCCGTGATAATGGATGATGATTATCCTATACCAGTCAATTAATTCAGTCATTTACCCAGTATTTAAGGACAATTTTATGAAAAAAACAGTATCCCAAAAGGACAATAAGAGGCTCCTACTGGCATACTGTTTATTATTATTCAGACATAAAGAAATACCAAATCAGAGCGATTACTGCTAATGATAAAATAACTGCAATTGTCACCCGAAGCGGTGAAATAGGGGCATTACCACCAACTCGACCCGTTTGTCCATTCACCATAAAGCGGTAAATCTTCTCCTTATAGCGGAAAGAAGATAACCAAATCGGTAACATTAAATATTTGTATGTAATATCATCATGGTTTGTGGAAAAGCGTAGATTGGATACTACATCCGCCCTATTTTCCCAACGGATTTTGGATGTAATCTGCGCATGGAGGTGATCATGGATTTCACTTTTTGCTTGGCTCCAGCCATCCTGCAAACCAACACTGTAACGCTCTGATAAAAATCCAGCTACATATTGAGGTTTATAGGCCTTATTATTAAGAAGATTAAATGGTTCAATTTTTCGCATCATATCTCGATCATAGCGTGTTGTGGCACTCACTAAATGATCGTCTATAAATTCCTGATAAAACCCACTTGTTGAATACCAATCCGTTTCAGTATGCGTTTTACCATCTTTATCCGTAACCGTTCGATGTCGTCCATATCTTGCGGAGTATCTGGAGCTTGTTTTTGAATCAAACGTCCAATACGGGAGGTATACCCCTTTAAAGGCATCAGGCTTTGCACTTATTTTGGCAGCCTTTGGTGTAAACCATCGACCTTTGATCCATTTCTGAAAATGTTCTCCTGCCTGCTTATCCGTTACTTCAAAAGCACATACGCCATTGGGAGCAAGCGTATTTTCAGCGCTCGCTTCCATTACCTGATTTGAGCCGCAGTAAGGACAACTGTCAGCGACCTGCAGAGCATCATAAATTGTCTCGGCCGCGCAAGCTTTACAAATAACTGTTTTCTTCTCCACGCCCCAATTGAAATTCCCACGTTCCGCTGCTTTTAAGAAGTCCATTTCCTGTGCAACCTTTTCCTCTTCTTGCTCAGGGGTTGCAATTTCTGATTCAAATCCACAATACGGACAAGTAAGCTTACCTGTAGCAGGATTAAACTCAATTGATGCACTACAGGATGGACATTCCGCATCAAAGTCAAGCTTTACTTGTTTGACATGTTCAACTTCTTGCGTTGACATAGGTCATCATCTCCTTACTTGACATCCTTTTCATCAAAAACATCGCCGCATTCTGGACAAAATTTAGGCGGATTGGCAGGGTCCTCTGGTGCCCACCCACATTTATCGCATGCATAGAGTAAAGCACCAGCTGGTTTTTTAGAGCCACACTCGCTACAAAACTTTCCTTTATTCACCGCTCCACATGTACATGTCCAGCCCTCTTCCGCTGGTTTTGCTGCACCGCAATTTGAACAGAATTTCCCTGTGTTGTCATGACCACATGCACATGTCCATGTACCAGATGCTTTGGCTGATTGATTTTGCATCGCAGCCTGAGCCATTTGCGCTTGTTTATTTTGCTCATTCATTTGATAAAGCTGACCAGCATTGACTCCACCTGCTTGTGCAGCCATATTCATCCCCATAAAGCCTGCCATAGCGCCACCATCATTGTTAGCAGCTGCAATCATCGCTTCTGCCTGAGCGCCTGTTAAATGGGCAGCAGCCATACCTGGATCACGCATGACCGCATTGCGTTGTAGTTGTTTTATCATGGCTTCGTCTTCCTCAGAAGCCTTTAGGGTACTAATCCCAAATGACACAACAGCTAAACCACGTGTAGCAAGCCACTTTTCTGATAATACCTTATTGAGTGCGTCTGCTAACGCAACCGTATGCGCAGGTATTTCACTATAACGAACGCCACTTGCTGAAATTTGTGCAAAGGCTGGCTGTAACGCTGTCATTAATTCTGATTTTAACTGGCTATCAATGGCCTCTCGCGTATATTCACGCTCTACATTTCCACATACATTTGTATAGAATAATAACGGATCAATGATTCTATAAGAATACTCACCATGACAACGAATGGCAATGTCGATATCTAATCCGATATTACGATCAATAACACGGAATGGAATTGGTGCGGGAGTACCATATTTATTGCCAACAATCTCCTTTTTATTAAAATAATAAACTCGCTGATCTTTAGCAGGTTCTCCACCAAATGTAAAACGCTTGCCTATCTGTTTAAATGTTTCCATAATGCCATGAGATAAATCTGAGCCATACATAATCGAAGGCTCTGTAGATGTATCATAGACATATTCCCCAGCTTCTGAAGAAAACTCTACAACCTTCCCCTGTTCAACAATCATCATACATTGCCCTTCATTGATGGCAATAATCGAGCCATTGCTAATAATGTTGTCATTTCCTTTATTTGAACCTCGTTTAGAAGTGCGTTTAATACCCTTAGTTACTAGAACATCTGAGGATAATGCCTCACAATAAAAATATTCACGCCATTGATCCTCTAAAACACCTGTTAATGCCCCAACGCCTGCTTTCAATAAACCCATAAATATTCCCACCTTCACATTGATGTTTAGCTTATTTTAACATCTCTTCATACTATGTAATACGCAAAATCAGACAAATTGTTTCATTTTCTTCCTATCAACTAAAAAAACGAGAAGCGCCAATGATATAAATCATCAAAACGTTCTCGTTACTTTTTCTGTATTAGGATAAGGCAGCAATTATAACAAGCACCCACGCAACAATAAATAACATGCCACCAATTGGCGTAATCGCACCTAGCTTTTTCACACCTGTCACGGCTAGCACATATAGACTACCAGAGAAGAATACAATCCCTGTAAACATCAAGTAGCCTGCCCAAGAAAGTAGACTTGAGCTTCCTAAAAATGCATCATTGGATAGAATGCCAAGGGCTAGAATCCCTAAAGCATGATACATCTGATATTGCACAGCCGTTTCCCAAACGGCTGCATAATGCGGTGAGGCAAACTTATCCTTGAGTGCATGTGCACCAAAAGCACCTAAAACAACACCAAGAGCTGCCAAAATAGCGCCTAAAGCTATAAACATTTCCATCTATATGTTCTCCTATTTTGCCTCTACGGCAATTTCTTTATATTTGGCATCCCAAGCTGGGTCAATCTTACTTAATGATACCGGTCGCAATGTATCCTTATGTGCAAGAATATGTACGGATTGAGCTGTGGCTGCTACCGTGCCATCCTCATGTAAAATTTCATAGCCATACGTCGTTCGTAAACGATCATGCTTTTCTACCCAAGTGCGCACCGTCGCCACTTGTCCATAATGCATGGCTGCTTTATACGAAATCGATAAATCCATCACTGGCGATACATAGCCATCTTTTTCTAAGGCAGCATACTCAAAGCCTGCATCACTTACAAGCTGGGTACGCCCAATTTCCATCCAAATAATATAGTTCGCATGGTACACCACGCCCATCTGGTCTGTCTCTGCGTACCGTATTTCAATCTGTTTCTCACTCACAAACATTTTCTTCACCTCGTCCTACATTATAGCGCAAAAGTGTTGATTTGGTGGGGTTTTTGCTCTACTGATTAGAAAAAGTTAATAAATTGTAATTTAAAAAAATTTGAAATTAGATTCAGAAAAATATTTGGTGAAAAATGTTTTTTCTGTTTTTACCCGTTGTACCCCACTTATTTGGGGTACAAAAATTTAAAAATAAAAGATACTGGTCAGGTGCTGGAAATCAAAAATGTAATTTTTTAACAATTTAATTCAAAGCAAAAAAAGGTTTTAGTTTATAAGTTTTCAATAAATATGATTGAGAAAAACCACTCATCACTTTATTAGAACTGCCCCGTAAAAGTTAAACATCAATCTAACTTTACGGGGCAGTTCACACACAGAGTTGTCTTTTATTCATTTATTATTTTATTGACTATCCAAAAATTATAAAAAAGGCAATAAAAAACATCATTGTGAATGAACCTATAGCAATTAATACATTTCCATATGACAGCAATTCACTCGCTCTTTTCCATCCTTCTAAATAGACCCATGACAAAAGTAAACATACCTATATTAGCAAACACACTTGTTAACAGCTTTCCTACCCAATCTTCCTTCTTTGCAAAGGTTGAATGTGCAATGCGAGATGATATAATTACAATAGCTATTAGAATAAAACAGGAAAGAAATCCATAAATATCCAATCTATCATTTGAATGCAAAATCCATTAGATACATCCTTCACTTTGCATGAAATCTTCAATCTTTTTCCGTACTACTGCTGGGGAAATTAGTTGAATATGTTCCCCTTTATCGTCACATGTAAAAATTCCTTTGAAAACTTCAGGCATAGCGTCGTACTGTTTTTTTAACTGTTCATTAAATTTTTTGAAACAGTCGTATTGATATTTTTCCAATAAATAAGGTATCAGAAAAGATGAACGCAAGATTTCGTATTCCTGATAATTATATGGTGTACTTTCTGATCGCCTTTTTAAGATTTCTAACATCTTTTTCATTAAAATCGCAACTTCTTCTTCGCTTGCATAGGCAGCATATCCTCTAATCGCAGTTAGCCGCATATCTAAATATCTCTCTTTTTTATATACTTTGAGAAAAAAGTCCTTTCCGTTCTCAGGCAAGTCAAATACTATTTGTTTTAATAATACATTACGTTTAGCAATATCCTTTGTATTAAAATATGTTTCCATTATTGAGTTTCTTTTGTCCATATATCACACATCCTTTCCTAAGCTAAGAAGTTACATTTTGTTTTTTAACAATACAGTACGAAATAGTTACTATATTTCTGTTATGTCAAGCTTACCATTTCCAACATGTCTTTACGATTTTAAGTGTTAATTTTCAATATCGTTTTTAACATAAATATCTAAAAACGTATTCCTAGGAATAACTACTTCCTATTCTAAATTGTTGACTCCATTCCTCGTAACTTACGAATGGTACTACAACACTTGGAGGCTTCACCTCTTTGTACGCCTTATTAAAGGCTTGTTTGTAATTTAACCCTAAATCAGACATATAAGCATCAATACGAACAGCCGATTGCTTTTGGTAGGTATCGTCCATGTAGTCTCTTCCTCATCGATACTCTGGTAACTTGCCATTCCATATATATTTTGTGCCAGCGACACTGACTATCCATCGATGCAATGCCCCATACCATAATGTTAGTAGCTTTCATTATCAGCTTTCTGACCATCTAGCTTTCTATGTGACTTACTAACCCTTGTATCAAGTGATGACATCCAGACTTTAGTGAGCCGTTTTAATTGTACTAATACTACTATCTATTGTGTTTTTCGGCGAAGAAATATTAGAATTTTTCAAAAATTACCTTCCTGAAGACGATTTCTCATATTGTGCAGTGTTTTTTGATTAGCAGCTTAAGCTCGCTATGCTAATCTAAATAATCGAAACCGTAATAATATGTTAAGATTGACTTATATAAAATTAAAGGAATGATCTTATGAAAAAAGCAGTCAAATTAGCTTCCTAAAATTATCTAGATTTTAAATTTTAGGAGGCTTTATAAGATGAAATTCAATAAAATTGATATTAATAATTGGGAACGAAAAGAAATTTTCAATCATTTCTTAAATCAACAAACGAGCTTTAGCATCACCAGAAATATTGATATTACTGAACTTTATAAAATTACAAAAGATAAGGGATATAAATTCTATCCTGTATTCATCTTTTTAATTACTCACGTGGCAAATTCAAATAAACATTTTAGAATGAACTTTAATTCTGCTGGAGAGTTTGGCTACTGGGATAAGGTAGTCCCAATGTATACTATCTTTGATAAGACATCAGAGTTATTTTCAGCCATTTATACAAATACAGATGAAGGCTTTAAAAAATTTTATGAGAATTATATTTCCGATACTGAGAAGTACAATGGTACAGGAAAACTGTTTCCTAAAACACCGATACCTGAAAATGTCGTCAATATTTCTATGATTCCATGGACTTCTTTTACTGGTTTTAACTTAAACATGAATAATAGTCCAAATTATTGTTTGCCGATAATCACTGCAGGTAGGTTTATCAATAAAACTAGTAATATTTATTTACCTTTATCCTTGCAGGTTCATCATTCTGTCTGCGATGGTTACCATGCAGCTCTATTTATGGATAGATTTCAGACTCTTTTAGAAAATAAACTAGAGTTTCTTATATAAATAAAATACGAAACACTGACTAATCTCTTTTAGTTGGTGTTTTTTACCAACCTGTAGGAAAACAGGGTAGTATATGTGCCTTATTTTGTGTTCCTTGTATCTGATTATTGTCTTTCTGCTTTCCTTCTATATCCACTCAAGTTACTGAACAATATCTTTCTAGTAATCGATTAACCAATACCAATTGAGTTCAATGCTCCTTGCATCTGCGTTTTCGCATAGCCAATCATTGTTTTAAGGTTTTCCAATTCCCTTTCAACTTTCAGGCGGTTACCCTTTTCATTTTCATACATTTTAAGTATTTATTCTTTTGTATTTTCGTGCTTGCCCAATTTAGTGATCTGTAAGAATCCCTAAACTGTTCAAACGTGTATTTCCTATCGTTCTTTATAGCGTCTGCCAGTAAAAAAACCGAATAAAAAGCCACTCAAAATGAATGGCTCAATCATAAACTTAGTATTAAATTCTCGGACTAAAAATTATTACTTATCTTGCCAACAATTTTGTTAGTGGCACTACATTTATTGTAATCGCTCTAAATCCTGATATTCTTTCATATAAGGACCTTCTTCTGCAACAAATGAATGATACAATGCCTTTACTGCGAAATTTTTCTCTAAACCCATTTCAGATTTTAGCTTTTTTAATTCATCATGCAATGTTCGATGTTCGTTTATAAGCTTTAGCATAATTGTCTTATTATATTTCATTACATCCGTCCTTTTCGTTTACAACATGAAAGCTATAATACACTATTTTCACTTATAATCGCAAGAACAGCCTTGAACACCCCCACCTCCATCGTCATTTGTTTGTTTTGGAATGTTTACATCAAGTTTCTTTATATAATAAAAACACCTCATATGAGATGTTTAGTTGCTTCAATCTAGTAAATTGTATAAATTATTCATAAATCTATATTACTGTCCTAAAATCTCCTGGATAGATTGTTCTAAAATATCCATAGCCAGTTCTAATTCATGTTCATTAATGATAAGTGGTGGAGTGAGAGTAAGCACATTTCCTTGGGATACTTTAAAGCTTAATCCCTTTTCCATACATTTATACATTACTTGCTCTGCTTCAGATATAGCTTTTTCTTTCGAATTTCGGTTTAATACTAATTCTACTCCGTATAAAAGACCGATTCCTCGAACATCCCCTATAATTTCATACTGTTCTTGCATCTTTTCAAGACGTATCCTCATATAATTTCCTAATTGATTAGCCTTATCAATTAATTTAAACTCCTCGATATAATTAAGAGTAGCCAATGCTGCTGCACAACCTAATGAACTTTTTTCATGAGTGTAATGACCAAGTGCAATATCTTGGGCAACATCAAGTTCTCCTTTTACCAGCATCGCTGCCATTGGAAAAACGCCTCCACCCAATCCTTTTCCCAATAATACAATATCTGGAATAACTCCAAAGTTTTCAAAAGTGAACATTTTACCTGTTCGCCCTAAAGCTGTTGGAATTTCATCAAAAATCAATAATATATTGTTTCTATCACAAATATTACGTAAACGTTGATAGTACTCTTTTGGTGGGATATGCACGTCTGTACAACGAACAGGCTCTAAAATAATTGCACCGATTTCATTTTCTCTTTCAAGTACATATTCTAAATAGTCAAGGGATTTAAATCTACCATTGTCATCATCAAACAAACCACGATATGAATTGTAAGGAGCAATATGCTGACTCCCTGGCATTAAAGGACCCATACCGTTACGGAAAAGTGCTTCTCCTCCAACTGAAATAGCGTCTAAAGAAGCACCGTGAAATGAATCCCACATAGATATAGTTTTAAATTTGCCTGTTACCTTTCTAACAAGTTTTAAAGCCATTCCAACAGCTGAAGTTCCCCCAGGAGACAACAGTACTTTATTTAAACTTTCTGGTGCAATATCAACTAATTTTTTTGCCAGCTGGATCGCAACTTTATTTGTATAACGTCTTGGTGAGAATGGAAGGATATCTAACTGCTCTTTTACTGCTTGAATAACATATTCATTACCATAACCTATTTGATGAACATTATTTCCATGAAAATCCATATACTTTCTTCCATCTATATCCTCTATGTAAATTCCATAGCTTTTTTCAATAATATTTAAACAAGGGGTAGAAAGAGATTGATGTAAATAATACTTGGAATCATCGTTTAAAAGCTCAAATGATTCTTTGCTCAAGTGTTTTCCTTGCCATAAAGTACGAGTTTTTGTTAAATTAATGTCCCCTTCTGTTCTTAAAACTTCAATGTTTTTTTCCATTATTTCTTCTCCTCTCATTATAGGTAATTAATTTTTTTACTTAAACAAAATAACATTTGTTTTTTAATTAGATATTAATATCTTGTAAATCTTTTCACCCAATAACATTTAGACGTAGTTGTTGTGAATCAATAATAATAATCTATGCTCATAGAACACCGTCGAATCAAAGGGGGGGGAAAAATTTGATCGAATTTCCAAATAAGAAAGTAAAGTTCCCTGAGCACTAGCTTCAACTTTAAGCATTGGTAATTATTTGCTCTCAAAACCACACCAAACTCTGACCTCTCGACTCGAAGTGTTTTGGCTGTAGACGCAGTTTTCAAAGAAAAAGAAAAAGCCTCCATCCTAAGATGAAAGCTTAAATATTATAGTAATCCTCTTGGCAAGAGCTCACTTGTGACTCGTGATAGAGCGGCACCACGTTATATGTCATGCTCCAAACAGAATTATGGAGTGCAGGTCGATCGTTGGTCTGTCTTTCCCTAATATTGAGGTTATTGAAAATACCACATGACCTACCTCCGAGTTTACATCCTATTTTTCTTATTACAAAACATGCTGCAAGTTTTGCATTTGTTCAAAACATTTTATTAAAGCATTCATTTATAACAATTGCGCCTATCTTTTTAAATCCCACATTTAATCCTCTAAATAATCAAATTTTCTCGCGTGTTCTACTTCCTGAATGGAAACTTGGCGTGTTAATTCATCTGTTTCAGAGATATGGTATGAATCCCATTCGTCATTAACGGCAATTTCTTCAGGATCTTCATATAATTCATCATAATCTTCAAAATCTCCTTCAAAATCGGAAGGTGTTTCAGAAGTTCCATATTTTGCTACAACTTGAAACATATCTTCATAATCATGAATATCATCCTTGTCATCACGGCCAGCAAAAGAATTGTCTACTGGTGGAAGCATCACTTGCTCTTCAACCGGTCGATCTGTTGGAACGTCTTTTGCAGTATGTTCAATACAAAAAGAGGTATAAGGCAGTGCCGCCAATCGATCATATGGGATATCTTGTTGACAAACTTCACATACGCCATAGGTACCATCCTCAATCTTTTGTAAGGCCGTATTGACTTTTGCTAACTCATCATTGTCATGGACTTTTAACGCCATATCTTTTTCACGCTCGTATAATTCGGTACCCAGATCTGCTGGATGATTATCGATTGTTGACAACTCATCAACAGAATCCCGTAAACTACCTCGTTCTAAATATTCATCATCTGTATCCATTCTTCGTTGGAGCGAGTGTTTTTGCTCAATTAACATATTTTTTAGCTTTGATATCTTCTTCTCATTTAGAATAGTCATCACGTCCTTTTCATTATTATGAACGAATTTGATTGAATTATTTGTTTTAAAGGATAAATTTAAAGACAAAAACGAAACTATATTCTTTGATAAATATGCTATATATAATTAGTTTAGCGTGCGAATAAGGACATATTAAATCCGCATGTTTTTTATGCCCTTTTAGATTGTCCTAAAAGTTATTGCCTTCGAATAAAATGCAATTACATTTGATTATTGGAGGCTATTTTATGGATTCTATATTTACCTTTATCTTTTTAGGCATATCAATGGCTGCAACAATTGGACCTGTTAAGACTGTCCTATTGAATACAGGTTTAAAAAATGGCTTTTTTCATGCATGGTTTTTTAGTCTGGGTGCCATAGCGACTGACATTATCTATATGTTTATCGTATATTTTGGAATTGGCCAATTTATCAATTCCATCTGGTTAAAAACAATCCTTTGGTCCTTCGGCTGTTTTGTTCTTTTGTACACCGGTATCGAAAATTTACTGTCGCTACATAAAATTGAGATGGATTCGAAAACAGGGAAAAGGACACGACTGAGACAATCCCTCATGACTGGATTTTTCATGTCTTTTTTGAATCCGCTAACCATCCTTTTCTGGCTGGGAATATACGGCTCCATACTCGCAAAAACGGCTGGTATCTCAACAGGGTATGAAATCATTTTGGTGAGTATCGCCATTTTAATGGGCATTATTTTTGTAGATTTTATTTATGCCTTTTTATCCAGTGTCGCTCGAAAATTATTATCTATACAGCTTTTGAAAACGGTCTCTTTTATCTCAGCCTTATTAATGATTGGTTTCGGGATCTACTTTGGGATGCAGGCTTACCAAGTGTTATTCCAATAAACTCACCGACAGCGCATAAAATGAACATGAAAGGAAACCATACCTTTTAAAAGAATATTAGTCGAGGTGTGGTAATGGACCAAGAGAAGGTTAATGTAAGTGTCTGGTGTATTGTAAGTTTGACTTCTATTCCGCTCATCATGACACTTGGAAATTCAATGCTTATTCCCGTGCTCCCTATACTGGAGGATAAGGTCGGGATCACATCATTTCAGTCGAGCATGATCATAACAAGCTATTCAGTCGCAGCTATTTTTCTGATCCCCGTAGCTGGCTATTTATCGGACCGCTTCGGCAGAAGAATGGTCATATTACCAAGCTTAATTTTAGCTTTAATCGGTGGTCTGATTGCTGGATTTGCTTCATGGAAAATGGATGACCCCTACGCAATGATTATCGCTGGAAGAATTATTCAGGGAATTGGGGCCGCTGGTGCAATGCCGATCGTATTGCCTCTTGTAGGTGATCTTTACCAGGATGATGACGAAAAAATAAGTTCTACATTAGGGATAATTGAAACGTCTAACACGTTTGGGAAAGTGTTAAGTCCCATTTTAGGATCAATATTTGCTGCATTTTTATGGTTCCTTCCCTTCTTCTCCATTTCAGCGCTTAGTCTGATTTCGATTGTACTAATTTTTTTCTTCGTTAAAGCTCCTAAAGATGATGATGAACCATTGAAGCTCAAAGAGTTTTTACAGAATACAAAAAAAGTTTTCAAGGAGGAAGGAAAATGGTTATATACCGTATTCCTTAACGGAGTCCTTGTGATGCTCATATTATTTAGTATGCTATTTTTCTTGTCAGAAAATCTCGAAAAAGTTCATGATATAAAAGGGATTAAAAAAGGGTTTGTCCTGGCCATCCCGCTTTTATTACTTTGTATAGCTTCATTTATATCTGGTCGAAAAATTAAAGGAAACCTAGGAAGGATTAAAAAAATAATCATTGCCTCCTTGATTGCAATGTCTGTCAGTATTGTCTTTGTTGGGTTTACAAGTAAAAAACTGATTCTTTTATTAGTCGTTACGAGTATAGTGGGGATTGCTATTGGTGCACTATTGCCCGCACTTGACACAATTATTACTGACAATATTAGAAAAGAGTTAAGAGGAACCGTATCCTCTTTTTACAGCTCAGCACGATTTATAGGCGTTGCAGCAGGCCCTCCTATTATGTCTCTCGTCATGAAAAATTATCTCAATGCCAGCTATATTACGGCAGGTGTATTAGGATTTATTCTCCTGTTTGTAGTCTTAAAGTTTATCAATGTAGAGGATATTGAAAAAAACAATGAAATGGCATAAAAATAAAGAGCTTTAGACTGAATGACCTTATTTGAAAGCACATCGTTTATCCAGATCTCATACTAAAATAATTCCGCTTAAAAATACTTTTAGAAATAACTTATAAGAAGTAGTCTCTCGGCTACTTCATCTTTTGTTGTCGTACTGGATAATTTCATGAGCTTCGAATAGCGCGTATGCTATCCCATCAAGCAATCTCTGAAGTACTTCAACCTCTCGATCCCCATGCACTATCGAAATTTGCTTTTGCACCTTTTCCTTAATTCGATAATTTCCTGTATACAACGGTTGTACCATCATATGCCTTTGGTAATGTTGATTCAATCACTCCAATTTAGCTATTGTTATCAGCTTTCGTTACTGGCTGCCTTGCTTATTCGATTGTTTCAGCCATCTTTAGTAACTGTTGTTTGCCCTGTTACATAGTTTCTTCCTCCTAAGTTACGATATACTACGTTTACTAGATTGTCTTTAAAGGCATCAACCAATTCGAGCTGTAGCGTCTGCAAACACTACGGCTTTTTTTATGTATTTTTATTTGCAAATTAATAATTGAGTGTATCGCACACACTTAGTGGCGCTAGTTGACCGTCACGGCCTCTCTCATTTTAGGGTCATTACCAACCCAGTGACACTAGTTACTTTCCTCATATTGTTCAATAGCTCCACTATTCAATGTTCTACTAAGGTGCTATGTCATGAGATATAGGTTAACCTTCACTTACATACTTCGCATTACTTACTAAACCAACCCACACTTTTCTTTAATTTATAGATATGATTAATAAGGCTAGAGAGTATACAGAATACTTCATACTATGAAAATGTAATCTGCAGATTATACAAATTTTGTTTATTTGGAGGTGAAATAAATGAGTTTAACTACTGGCCCAATTGAAAATACAGGAAATCAACCAGCTAATGCAGCTAGTGTTCGTGTCAAAATTCTTAACCTTACGGGAGGTTTATTAACCGGCGTAGTAAGAGTTTTTCGACTAGATGGGTCAAGACAATTATTATCAACAACTCCTTTTGCCGCTATTGCGAATGGTTCTACTTTTGTAACTCCTGGTGTAGTTGGAGCTCAATATGAAGTTGAAATTATTCCAAATCAAAATGGTGGAATATATAGCGTTTATGGACGAACAGCTTCAGGTGTAATTATTGCTGCCCAACGGTTTGTGAACTCAGAATTAACACAGATTCTTTAGAATTTAATGTTAAGATTATAAAAGCCCTATACCAGTGTATAGGGCTTTCCATATTCATTCATTTACCTCCAGCTTATCACTCCTTACAGCACATTTTCTTTCTGACATGAACTTCAAATTGTCCAGCTAATCCCCATTCATATCCGAAATTGTAAATCTATCTCACCCTACTATTAGCTTCTAATGACTTCAGACCAGAAACTATTCTTCACTCCCCCTCCTTAATGTCCAAACAACTGTATTTGATATGAATAAGATATTTAGAGAATAGGAGGTGAATATAAAATGGCATCATTTGAAATTGGGGCGAGAGGTCTTTTCAATTTTCGAAACGAACGCTTTTTCGTATTAGTTGAAGATGAAATTACAATTCCAGAAAAAGGTGTGGAGATTGATCCAGTTAATATCTATGAGATTGACCAACAAACTTTTGATTTTATCAGAGATGAAGGAGATACACCTTTAGTTGTACCACGTTTCAATCTTCCTCCTGTACCACCTGGATTTGAATTAGAACGAAAATGTATTTTTACAGTTGATAATTCATACTTTGTGATCTATGAATTAGAAAATGGCACTGATAACTTTGTTATTTTAAGAATCAGTGCAGCTTTATTTAACTCATTGAGAAATTCTGGTGTTCGTGAATGTATTCCTCAAAATTTTATTAATTAATAAAAAAATTATTATATTTATAGTAATGTTCAGCAAGAATCCTCTTCCTTGCTGAACATTTTGAGGATTATTAAGACCTAATTTTTTTAAAAATAGAACCCTTTCTTCTTTTACTAAAGCACCCGTTAGTACAATAGGTTCAATAAAAAAGACCATCAAAAATGATGGCCCTACTTCACAAACTTTTACAAAAAACAAAGGACATGAAAGCTAATTAATCTTTCAACTATACTTTCATTGTTCCATAACGTTTCTAACAAACAATTGCTTGTTTTTATAAGCAATTGTACTTACTATCGCAAGTAATAGCCCCGAAATAACGAATACCATTCTAATTCCTAACAAATCTGCTAATACTCCCATAACAAGAGAGCCAACGCCAAAAATCCCTGTTCCGATCGCACCTAATGAGGTATAAACAGTTGATAACTGTTCTTTTGACACACTAGTTTGTATAACCGTTTGTTGAGGAATTTGTTTAATTTGTCCAAAAAACCCTACACAGAGCGATAAAAGTAAGGAAATCATTGGAATGCTGTTTATGCTAAATAATATTGTAAATAAGGAACTTGCCATTGAACCAGCAAAAATAAAGGTTCCTATTTTCTTTTCAACAAAAGAAGAAAATTTAATACAATAAGCACTTTCTAAAATCAGACCTAAAAAGTTAGCTCCATTGATAAATCCCCACCATTTTTCATCAACGTTCAAAGCCTCGTTAACAAACACATATAAGATAGCAGCTATCCAAACCGTTGCTGCAATTGTTTCCAAAAATTCTATCCAAGCAATCCTTTTTAATACTGGAGTGTTAGATAAAGTTTTCCAACCTTCTTTAATTTTTTCTAGTTTCCCTTTTTGCTCGGTTGTTTCATGGTTTACACTTTCTAAAAGGCAAAGTAACATGCTTGCAATTACAAATAAACATCCAACTAACCAAATAAGTTGTTGAGAACTCATAAAGATTAGTAATGAACTTCCTACGAACCACATAACTGCTTGTATGGTCTGCGTAATTGTTTCTGCAATTCCATTAGCTTGGAGTAGATGTTCAGGTTTAACATAGTATGGAGTTAATGTCTGTCTTATTGGATTTGCACATCCGTCAAAAAAAGCAATCAAGCCTATTATTAAAAAGATCAAATAATAATTAGCTGCTGTTAAACCAATTAACATAAACCCTAGAATAAAGAGTAAAACCGTCTTTACTATTTGTGACCCAGCAAGTAACCATTTAAGATTTAATTTCTCAACCAAAAGAGGAGTCAGTAGACTGGATATAAACATAGAAGAAGCAATCGTAAATGGAACAAACGATGCAGCAATTGCAGAACCTGTTACTACAAAAATTGTTCTTATAACACTGACTATATATAATACATCGCCTATATTAGCGAGTGACTGACCTATTAGTAATAAAGAAAAGTTTCTATTCAATTTCATTATATATCCCCCATTATTTCATTAAAATTCTGGCTTAATAGGGGTATATTAGATTGGACTATTCAATTTTATTAAACATCCCCTATTATTTCATTCGAATTTGGTTTAACAGGGGGTATATTAGATTGGACTATTCATTAAAATTTGACTCCTATCATATGTCGGACAAATCTGGGGATGTAGATTTATCACAAATTTTGTATCATCGATTAATATTTATATGAATTATAGCATATTTTTCCACTCCCATAGTAACTATATTCATACACCATTTTTCCCTTACGATTCTTTTGTTTATATTCAGTAAATTCTTCATAAAATATAAGAATTTTACTTCCTTTTTCGTTCATTTCTCGCTTCACTTGTTTTGTTGTAGGTACTTGTGATTGCTGATTTTGTAATGTTTCAATTCTCGAACGGAAGTCCTTATTGTTCTATAAGGAAGGTTGCTTTTGAAACATAAACCTATATTTGGTACATTGTGAGGCTCAAGTTAGAGTAAAAAGCATACTACTCTATTACTTCGCAGTTCAATATATCCGTCCTATTTTTTGTCACTTCCACAAAAAGGTAAAATAGTCTGCTATTAAATCGATTACCGATTTTTATTTTTATGTACAAAATATGTTAATTTTCCTAAAATGGTAAATAGTAGATAGATATATTGAGGTGAATACAAATGAATAATTGTCCTAATTGTTTAGCCAGTAACCCTTTTAAGAAAGTATATAGAGATGGTTTAGTATTTGTAAAATGTGAATATTGTAATTCGATTTTTGAAGATACTTTAACGAGAAAAAAGAGAGAAGTGTCAGAGAAAGTACGAAAGGAAGTCCAAAACAAAGTCACAAACGAAGAAAACATACGAGCAGCTGAAAAATTCGTTTGGGGTATTGTAGTTCTACTCATTATTGCAGTTATTATTGACGCCATGTTATGGAGTAATTAGTTGCGTTTATTTAGTTGAAGTGCATTTTAACAAAAAAATTTTCGCTTCAGCCAAATTCATTTGAAAAGATATTATTCGATTAAATCAACCTAGAATAATTAATGACTATTTTCCTAACGCAGTAAAACTAATTACACATTAATTAATGGACTATAGTAGAATTTTACAGTATTATTTTACTAATACAGATATTTAAAGGGGCTAGAAAATGCGGATTCAATACAATCAAGGCTTGTTTACACAAAATCGATATAACCAAACAAATTCGGAAATTAATAAAACATTAAATAAACTTTCTTCAGGCTATAAAATCAATCAAGCTGCTGACGATGCTGCCGGTTTAACTATTAGTGAAAAAATGCGTGCGCAAATTCGAGGGTTGAATCAAGCTGGGGAGAACATTCAAGATGGATTGTCTTTAATTAACACAGCTGATGGAGCCTTAGCAAATATGTTAGATCCTAATCTACAGCGACTTAGAGAGCTTGCAGTGCAAGCTTCAAATGATACTTTAACAGATGACGATAGGCAAAAGGTTCAACAAGAGGTGGACCAAATCATAAAAGGACTAAGTGATATTGCCTCTAATACGGAATTTAATGGTATGGTTTTGCTTGCTGGAACGAAAGATAAAAATGGAAATAGTATAACATCTGGTTCTTTATCTCAATATGTTCAACAAGTTACAACTAGTGGTGGAATAACGGATAAATATACATATAATTCAATTGATTATGCTAGCGCTATTATTGATTTTAGCAATATTAACTCAGCTAGTGATGTAGCTAAGTTAAATGGAGAAGGAGTTAACTATACTTGTTGTACTTGTAATCAAGCCTATAGTATTAAATTTGTAAATGGTAATCCAGATACATCAAGATTAAATGATTCTAATCCGGTAATGGAAGTGGATGTGAGTACAATTACAAACGGGACTGATTTAGTCAACAAGATAATTGAAACAGCTTATGGTCAGCCAGGATTCGTATATGATCCAACTCCACCTAATTCGAATACTCTACCAAATGGCGCAACAAATTTTGTAAAGCACTATTCACAGTTAGCTTCTGATGGTGGAAAATTATATATATACGATTTTAGACCTGAGAATTATGGTTTGAATTGGCCAAGTAATGGTAGTGGAGTGTTTGAACTTAATGTTTTTGGTGAACCAGGGAAAGAAAAAGATTTGTTCTTACATTTAGATATACAAGTAGGGAGTAATGCTGGACAAAGTGTTAAAGTATCAATACCTAACGTAACGGTAGAGCAACTAAATATCGATCCTCTATCTGTTAATTCTCAAGAGAATGCAAATTCAGCAATTACTATTATTGAAAATGCAATTAAGAGAGTGTCATCTGCAAGATCAACTATAGGTGCATATCAAAATATGTTTGAACATGCCTACAACAACGTTAAAAACGCTGAAGAAAACTTAATGAAAGCTGAATCAACTTTACGTGATTCGGATATAGCAAAAGAAACGTCTAAATTGAAAAAAGATCAAGTTCTTTTGCAATCATCCCAATCCATGATTGCGCAAATTAATCAAATGAGCCAGGGAATTCTGAACATATTAGGTTAATTAGCAAACAACCCAGCACCAAATCAATATAGACTAGTGCTGGATTGTTTTTTAGATACTACTTAAACTCAATTTCCTCTGCCGAAGCCCCTTTAGTATACGTAATGGTCGCTCCATCAGGTAAATTTCGTATTTCTTTTACATTTTTTCCTTCGATAATTATTTTTCCAATTTGTGTACCTTTAAAATCAATAATAGCATTTCCTTTTTTGGGACTAATCGTTACTGTTTTATCCGCAAATCCTTCCCCGTGGAATTCCGCATATTCACTAAATACCGCAATTCCATTTTTAATATTCGTATTTTTCCCTAACGTTAGCGAAATGCTTGGGCGATTCATGATCAGTTTACCTGTTTTGTAGTTATCATAATTGTATACATTTTCAGGTGTTATTGGTGTTGGTATTTCCTCATTGTCTGCTTTCAAATCAATTTGAACTAATACTGGGTCATGATCTGATGCACGGCCTTGTGCTTCTGTAAAGTTCGCATTTATATGAATCAAGTCAATTTCTGTAACGTCAGCAAGCTTATTCGAAACTAAAATATGATCCAACACTTGATTGTTTCCTTGGAAGAAGTACGTAAAACGATCTTGCTCTGGGGCCTTATCTATCATATTCGTTAAAACATCACCCTTTAACGTTTGAAGAGCTGGTGTGAATTCAAAGTCATTCATGTCCCCTGCTACAATGATATTTAAATCTGGATTAATGGCAAGTCCTTCATCGATAAAATCATTGATGGCTTGAGCAAGCTGAATACGTTTCTTTACTGATTCTAGCACTGGTGGCTGAGTTGGTCCCCAAAGTGAGCCATCTCCACCTTTAGAATTTAGGTGAGCTCCGATAATCACTACACGTTCTTTCTGGAATTCAAATTCGGCTGCAATTGGTTTTCGTGTATCTACAAATTTTGATGGATCAACAAAGCCAGGATTTAAAGTAAGGCTTCCATCTGCTGTCCACGTATTGGTTTGGTCACCCATTCCTTTTATACCTGACACTAATGAAACACGTTCTGGATTATATAGGTAGCCTACACGAATATTACCGCCAGGTGCACCACCTACTGTATTGTTAATTGGCATGACATCAATCCAATCATACGCAGGACCACCCGCAGCTTTAATTGCATGAATTAATCGCATATAGCTTTCCGATGCATCCGCATTTCCTGAATCAGTTTGTCCATCATTATCTTGAACTTCGACTAATGTAATAATATCTGGTGATTTCATATTATTCACAAATGTCCCTGCAATTCTGGCTACTTTTTCGTTTGATGTATTGGCAGGATTATTTGAAAAGTTTTCGATATTATAGGAAGCGACATTTAACTTGTCCGCTACTGGTTCAAGATGCGTCACTTCTTGCTGAAGATTCGCTTTTGTCACTTCTGGGAAGACTTTATTTGTGTTCAGTCGATAGCCATCTGTAAAATTCTCTACAAATCCGATAAGGGCATCATTAAAACGATCACCTGAATCATAGTTTTTCCCTGCTACCCCTTCAAGCATAATTTTTTCTGGGTTATAATCATCGGCCGCTATATTTAAACCACCATTCACATTGAATGTATTATTAGTTGTGCTCGGTACAACAATTGGAGAATCGTTATTATAAATCGGTCCTATTACTCTCGCATCCGGGAATGATACCAGCATATACTCGATAGATTCCCAAAA
This sequence comes from Lysinibacillus sp. AR18-8, assembly GCF_001705465.1. NCBI lineage: Bacteria > Bacillati > Bacillota > Bacilli > Caryophanales > Bacillaceae > Lysinibacillus > Lysinibacillus sp. AR18-8. The sequence goes on along the minus strand of NZ_MDGU01000012.1, from coordinate 67,415 downwards.
ATCGATGCCATCTTCTTGTGGGTCAAAAATTGCAAAACTATCATTATCGATAATTTTATTTGGTGGCAACAGATCCTCCCCTATCACAAGGGCTTCTGGAATTCCTGCTGTACCTGTTTTTGTAATATTTGTTGCTGCAATTTGTGTATCTGTCAATCGAGAGTTGCCACCTGCCTCTACTACATTTCCTGAAACGTTAATAACGTCCCCTACTGCTACATTATGTCCTGTCTTATTTACTTTGATAGCAGTTGATTTTACGCCATCAAATGACGACTCGTTTTCTTGCATAATAAAGCTAGTTGAATTTAAAACGAATGTTACAATTCCTGCCACATCATTTACTGTTAAATCGACATATGGTGATTTATGGCTTGCCCCTTGAATATCGCTAATCTTGGCATTTTTAGTATCAATAATTTCATAAACAAATGTAGCAATTGCACTGTTCGTTAAACCTTCTTTCACTGCAATCGCTTTAAGCGTCATTGGTTTATTAACAAGGATTTCCTCTGTATACTTTGCACTAGCTGTTGTTGGCGTTGAGCCATCCACTGTGTAATAAATCGTTGCTCCTTCAGTCATTGTAGAAAGGGAGACTTTCGTGCCAGCTGTTACGCCCCCGACGTGAGAAGCTTTGATATCCTGCACCTTTGTTACATCTTCAATAACGCGAAGAGGGAGCAATTGATGGTTTGTATATTGACCAACAATCCCTGTAATTTCCCCATACGTTTTTCCACTCACTAAACCAGAATCTCTTGTTTTATCGTAAATAGCAAATGGGCCTACTTCGTCAGTACCTGTAAAGTTTTGACCCGAACCAGTAACGGTAACATTTTTAATTGTAACTAGTTTCGATTCATTGTCTTCCGCAACCTCATTACTTTTAATAAGATGTGGCTCTGGTATTGTCGAAGGAACAGGCATACCAACAAGTGAAATATTCGTTAATTGCTTTAGACCGCTATATTCATCTACTCGTCCTTGCACCGTCACTCGATCACCGACATTTGCGGCAAGACTATCCACAGGATAAATGGCTATCGCCGCCCCATCTTCATCTTGAATGTGCGCTGTAGCCGTTTCTAATTTTGCTGTCACGATCCCTGATACGATAACAGTTTGCCCGATTTCTTTATTACGAGCTTCCGTAATGGATATAACAGTTGGCTCTTCTTTAACCGTATAATTAAAGGATGCAATGTCACTATCGTCTAGGCCTGTTGCAGTAGCAAATGCTTTTATAGTCATGGCTTCATTTATAACAATCCCCGCTGCTGCATCATAAACCTCACTAGCTACTGACGGTTCAGAACCATCGATTGTGTAATAGATGGTTGCATTTGGGGTATTTGTAGATAATGTTACTTTCGTTCCTGCATAAACTTCGCCTGTTGCTGGTAAAGCCTTAATATTCTCTACTTGTGTTGGCTCATAGTTTGATACTAATTGGAAGCTTTCCGCGCTTAACGTTTTTAATTGATATGTCCCGTTAAAAATTGACGCAATCCCTGTCACTGTGATGACATCATTGTTATTGAAACCATCTGCTTCAAACTGAGAGAACTGATAGCCTGTACGGTTATCATGGCGAATTAACAGCTCGTTATTTGCTGCATCGACTGCTTTAAATTCAAATGTACCATACGTACCAGATGGCGCTAAATCTTTAATCTTCACATTTTCAAGTGTGATTAATCTTCCTTGTGTGCTATCATCCGCAATCGGTAAATTTACTGTCTGCGGTGTAGGTGCCGTCCCTGTAGAAATCCGTTCAATTGTCGGTGAATTAAATTGAACTTCTCCACTATATAAACTAGTTTTCCCTGTGATGCCGACAATATCTCCAACAGCTAAGCTCCCTGCTTCTGCAGAACTAGAGAAGACATATACCCCTGCTGTCTCATCCTGTACATAGAAGGCCTTGCCTCCCCAGCTACCAGGTAATGTCGTAACCGTCCCTTGAATTTGAACTGTGCGGTCTGTTCCAACAGCTGCACGAGCTTCGGCAATTGTTGCTGTCTCGGGAGGATTTGGTTCAGTAGTATCGTCCCCAACAAACTCCATTGAAGTTGGTGATTTTAGCCCTGCATGGTTGCCAAAATATTTTTCCAGTGAACCTGTTATTCTAACTTTTTTCCCGAGATTACTTGGGTTAGTAAATAATCCAAAATTGGCTCTATAGGAGCTTGGTAATTGAATATACAGCATTTTCGTGACATCTGTTTCATCTGGTGTATCAGCAATCGCAATATTTGTGTCACTATCTGCTATCACAGAATATGAAGTTTCACTTTTAGCAAACCCTACTATATATCCCTCTACAGTAACATTACTCTTTACTGCGGTTGGATCAAATTGATTGACCGCTTCCCCCACTCCAATTGCTTCTGTCGTTTCGGCCTTTACAACTGTGAAGTAAGGTGAAATCATAGAGATTACAAGTAAAAATGATAACGCTATTTTGGTAACGACATTACATTCATATTTCTTCATTCGCTTAGCTCCTTATGATTTTAGTCTAAAATAATCTTTTCCTTAGGTTTTACATGGAAGTTATTATTCAATTACTGTGTTCCCTACAATGGTTAACCCATCTAAAGAGAGGGTTACATTCGGCGCATAAATGATTAAATCCCCCGAAATAGTACCTGTACTACCAGATGGCATTAAAGAAATTCGTATTAAAGCTTCTCCAAAATACAGATGATTAGTTTTTTTTCGGGTTTAAATATACCCATTATGGCACGATCATTAAATTATTAATCTTTTTATAAAATTGTGGCGAGCGCTGTACATCCTTGTAATCGGTGTTACTACAACCGCTGAAGCTGTTAATGCGTTCAAATACTTGGATTTCCCCACCTACTCATACTTTGCGTAATCCCTCCCTATTCCTGTTTAGTAAAGATAAGTTTTAAATCCTCTTAACAAAATTATCGGTAATTATCAAACAATACCAAAATATTGTTTAACATAATAATTTTAACAGAAAAATAATAAATACTTTGTTATTTAATATGAATATTCTAAATTCTATGTAAAATAGTACATATTTATCTTTTACAATAGTCATTCGAATAGTAGTTTTATATTATGTAATTACATTTTCGTATGAGCTAATGTACCAGCTCAGTTCCGGCGGCATAAAAAACTTCACTACTTTTGTAGAGAAGGACTGACATGACACCATAATAGCAGCTCGCTGAAAGATTGTTGCTTGACTGCATTCCCTTCCACTCCTTATGAAGCATCGAGATACAGTAAAACGCACCATAGCCCATCACACTTGTTGTCATAGTGGATAATAAAAAGCCCTCCATTTGTGGAAGGCTAAAGTCAATTCGTTTGGTTTGTTATAGTAAGGAACATCTAATCTTTTAAAGGTTCATCTTCTTCCATTTACGAATTTTGGTTCTGAAATTTGTAAATGGAGCAACTGAGTTAATATGAACCCATTTCCAAACAGGCCAATTAGCTTGTGTTTTTGCCCATCGTCTTTGATCAACTTCAAATAATTCCTTTTCTGAAAGGGTATTTAACCACTCACATAAATGATTGACAGCTTCATTAAGCATTGATTGTTGTTCCTTCAAAGAGTACTCTCCGTATTGTTTATAAAAAGAGTTATACAATCCACTTAGATTATTCCATTTATAGCCTTCTGCAGGTGTATGTACTTCTTCGCCCTTTTGTTCTTTTTGCTCCCAGTGAAGCAAAAGATTTATCCAACCAAGTTGATAAGAAAGATTTTCAGATGGCGTTTTATCAACTTCGTTAATCCGTTTGTTTTTCAAGATTTCTGGTATATCATGAAATTCGGCAATATATTTTTTATACTTTTCGTTAATCGTACTAATCAATTCTTCTTTGTTGGCATACTGTCTCACTCTGTTTCCGTCCCTTCCATCTATTTCTTATGTTCAGTCTAACATAACGCGAATACGCTAATTTTGAAATTTTTTTTAAAAAAGTTGTTATATGGTAAGTGTTGCCTTCTATTTTTTCGGCGGATGTATAAGTAACCAAAATTTACACACACTAACCTTGAGTGTATCACCCATAACGAGTGAAACAGAGGGTTTTATTACGGTCTTCTTTTCTTATGTGTGATGATTAATAATAGAGGTGCTTGAAGTGACTACATTCGGAAAATGCTTATATATCGCATTCTTCATCATTATTTTTTTATTTACAACCATTTGGAATTATATTAAAAATGGTCATTGGGCTTTGCTAGAAAATTTATTCTTTGCCTTTTGGGTGGCCAGTTTCTTATTCATGGCATTACTACTTAGAAGTAAAAAAGAAGAATCGAAAAAAGCTGAAAATAGAAGCTGATTTGCCTGTTTTAACTGACTAGTGTTAAAATCCGCATCTATATTTGCTGTAGCTCTAATAAGCTGCAGCTTTTTTATTGTTGCATTCATAAAAGCTAGTCAGAACTACTATTTTATCGGTATATTAAAACTTAAAATGTTATACTATTCAATAAATTACTTTGAAGAAAGGAACGTGAATGATGGAGGCGAAGACCATTTTGTTAGATCAACTTTTAGCTAATGCAAATGACCCAAGTTGGTATATCTCTTTTTCTGAAGTCGTAGAAGGGCTATCTGAAGCAGAAGCCTTTTGGAAACCCGATTCTTCTAGCCATAGTATGGCTGAAATTGTCCAGCATCTAATCTACTGGAATGAAATTTGGCAAATACGGTATCGAGAAAATCAAGTAAAGGCTCCTTCGCAAACAAATAATGCGAATACGTTTCTAGTTAAAGAGGAGGTAACTTTCTATGAACTAAAAGAAAAGTTATTACATATCCTACTTACGTGGCAAGAATTAATTGAGGAAGAACAACTTTTATCTATCGTAAATGGATTCCCTGTGAAGGCGCAATGGTGGGCCATCATATCTAATGCCGCTACCCATAATGCCTATCATATTGGACAACTCGCATATTTACGTAAAATGGAAAAATAGACATTTATATGCTATACTCTTAAAATAGGACTACTGTTAATAGTCCTATTTTTATGTGCTGCCGCTTATTTAACTCAAATAACACCAAAGGGAGATGCATATGAGCCTAGAAGAAATTACACAGATCTATTCATTTTACTTCTTCACGACACCAATTTTAGTAAGATTAATTGTATTTAATTTTATTTTTAAAGCCCATAAACATACTATGGTGATTTTATTGGATGCTATTGTTTTAGTATCAACCACTATTTGGTTAATATTGATTAGAGAGGTCATTTTCCCTTTGCCTTCGTTAACTTTAAATGTATTTAGTGTACTCTACATCCTATTAATTATTGACATTTCTCTCAATTATTATCGCTTAAAAAGGAAGAGCTCCTTGCAGTGAAAAGCCCAATTTATACATATAAACAAGCTCCAAACAAAAGAAAAAAGCATCTTTTTTCAAGATGCTTTGCTCTTACTATTGGGGCAATTCTTCTGGTGTTTTCTCAAATTCAAGTATATGTCCATCAACTTTTGCTCTTTCTAGTTCCTCAATAAATTCTTCCTTACGTTCATCAAGTCTGGAGTCAAGTGTGTTTTGATAACCCGGAAATAGATTGTAATCTACTGGTTTCCCCATAAGTTCACCTCTTATTCTCAGCTTTTTTATTTATTATAGGGTATATTGATATTTTCTGACAATTGTTTATGTCAATTTTGATTATAAGGACTGACAAGACAATACAACGGAAGTCTTATAAAAAATGCCTACCTATACTTTATTGCCCATAAAATTATGCTGATAAATCGAAACAGCAAGGTTTATCTTTGCCTCTAAACGTGCAATTTTCACAAACTTCGTTGATAATCCCTAGACTGTTCCTCCTTTTTTCGGAAAATAAAAGCATTTTCCCTCAATTAGGTATGCTACAAAATCTTAAGAAATCTTCATAATTTTTCTCAATAATTATTAATAATTACCATTTACAATAAGAAAAGTCGACAATAGATTAACATAGTTAGGAGCATCTTGTCTTGGGCGTTACAGATATTATGAATAACATTCGAATTTTAATGTTGCCAGTCATCCTTATAGTTGGTGCTGAGTTCTTACTTATTGGACTTTATTATTTCCTCTATCATAAAAAACAACAGTCAAATCGAAAAAAAATAAACTTTAAGCAACTGATACTTGTAGCACTCTTTATCGGCTATATTGTATTTGTGTGTGAACTAACGATTTTTGGACGTGGTTCTTCCCATTTCATGCAAATGAATCTCCAACCATTTAGTGGCTATATAGATGCATGGAAGAAATACTCGTTACGTGATCTTCAAAATTGTATTTTTAACATTTTAATGTTTGTGCCACTAGGCATTTTCTTACCTTTACTTTTCTCTAAATTTAAATTGTTTAAATGGCTTCTTCCTGTAGTGGTGATGGCAACCTTATCCATTGAAACGTATCAAACACTTACAGGAGCAGGGATTTTCGAGCTTGATGACTTAATCAACAACTCGCTTGGTGGGATTATTGGATACCAGTTATATAGACTAGGATCTTCCATTGTTCAGCATAAAAAAATAAAAATGAAAAGTTTGATCGGTAACCTAGCCATTCCTCTCATGATGGGTTTGATTTTTATTGGCATGATGATTGTCTACGCTCAACAGGAATTTGGTCATTTAGCAATTAATGCCTACACAAAATCAAATATGTCGGATGTTGATGTAACAACCTCATTAGATTTACATACAGCATCTACCGTTGCCCCCGTGTATAAAAAAATAATTCATACAGATGAAGTTGAGACTTTGTTGCAAAAGAAATTGGATTTATCAGAGTTAAGTCGGCAGGATATTAGTGGTGATCGTGAGCTCTTATTGAAAGATAAAGCCGAGAACTCGTATACGCTATTTATTAATTCAGAGGGTAATTGGTCGCTAACAGAAGATCTTTATACGCCCGTACAACCTTCTTTAGCTGTGCAAGAGACACTTGTGAAGAAGGCAAAGAGTATGATGGATGAGCTTTCTCTCCTTCCTAAAGATGGGGAGTTTACAGCTTTGGATAATGGCGTATTTGAATGGACGCTTCCTGACCAAGCTGAATTGAACCAAGATTATTGGCTTGGTGAGGTAGAGCTCGGTTTGAAGCCAGATGGTAGTTTGTATTCATTATCGTATAATATTCATGAGCATCAATTGATCCGTGAAGTAAATATTTTGTCACCTGCAGAGGTGTATGAACGAATTAAAAAGGGCAAATTTCCACAGATAAAATATAATGCACTTGTAACAGAAGAAGAACTGTTGATAAAAAAAGGCGATCAGCTTACTGTCGATTTAATAGAGCTCTCGTATATGTATGATACAAAAGATTTCTATCAACCCATATACAGAGTTTCTGGTACATTAAATGGAAAAAGTTGGTTCACCTTGATTCAGGCGAGAAAGTAGCTTTTTTGATACCGCTAACTAAGGAAAGCCCAGACTTGATACTGGGCTTTCTTTTTATATGAGTTGAAATAACATCTCAAACTTTGGAATACTTCTAACAAAATGGACACCATCAACAAATAACTACTTAAAAATACTAGTGTTTTTAGATTTTATCTAATCTGTAGCCTAGGTGTCCGTTCAATTAAAGATAAGAGAGTTGAATATAATATTTATATTGAGAGCATAAAGGAGGGTTAGAGAATGTTCGGTAAACATACATGTCAGAACTGTTGTCCAAATGAAATGAAATATTTTCCAAAAATTGTTGCACTTCCTGGTCCTGTTGTTCCTGTCCCTTCACCAGATCGAAGTGTTTTAGCGTACGGATCCCTTAGAGGAGATACATTGGGCCCTTTATCACCTGATCCAACACCCGTCACTTTCCAAGTGGTTGGTGCGCTATCAAATGTTACGGTTAGCCCATCTGGGAATGAATTGGTCGTTCAAAATGACGGTGTCTATCAAATCACCATTTCGATTAATGCGCAAGCAACAGCAGCCCCTGATCCTGATCAACCATTTTTCACAGTTAGCATTACCGTCAATGGTCAACCGATTTTTCTAAACGGCATTGCAGTCTTTAATGTTGTCAATAGAAGTAGCTCGGCCTATGTGGTCCAAGCTACATTAGCCGCAGGGGATTTGGTGGGAGCCAGTGCAGCTTCAGATTCCTTCGTCGCTAGTTATGCTAACCGCTCCTTAACGATTGTTCAATTGAATGGTTAGATTAAAAGTATATAAAGGACAGTAGCTCTCATCTCTAAATTTTAGAGATGGGATCTTTTTGATTTGACGAGGAGTGTATTCGGCTTTCCTCTAATACTTATTATTTATTTCTTACTCATAATCAAGTGACGCCAAGTCTGTTCTTCTCCTATTTTTTAGGTACGCCTGAATGATCATGTGTTATAGTAAAAAAATAGTTACATGAGGTGGAGCAATGGTTAGAAGAAGATAGCTAGCCTCCTAGGTTGTCAGTAGATTTAGGGGGCGAACTTAATTGATAGGAGTGTTCTATACATGAAACAAAATAAATATGATGAAATCAATTTCTTTTCCGAATATGAAAAAATGCCACGTTCTGTTCAAGGACTAGACGCGGCAGGTGAATGGCACGTATTAAAAGCACTTCTTCCAGATTTCCAGGATAAGACCGTACTTGATCTAGGCTGTGGCTTCGGCTGGCATTGTCGCTATGCCCGTGAACAACAGGCAAAATCAGTAATTGGTGTGGATTTATCAGAAAAAATGCTGCAAAAAGCGCAGGAAAAAACGAATGATCCTTTTATTACCTATTTAAAGATGCCGATCGAAGATATCCATTTCTCCGCTTCTCAATTTGATGTAGTAATTAGTTCATTAGCGATTCACTATGTACAATCCTTCGAAGCACTTTGTAAGAAGGTTTATGCTTATCTAAAACCTAATGGTTCATTTGTCTTTTCTGTAGAGCATCCTATATACACATCACGCAATGAACAAGATTGGGTCTACGATGAGAATGGCAACCGCCTGCATTGGGCAGTTGATCATTATCAGACAGAAGGCATTCGAGAAACGACCTTCCTTACCGAAAATGTTATTAAATACCATCGCACACTGTCTACTTATATAAATGTCTTAATACAAGCTGGATTTACGATAAGTGCGGTGAAGGAACCTATGCCTTCAGAGGAAATGCTAAAAAATATTCCGGACATGCAAGATGAACTACGGAGACCTATGTTTTTAATCATTGCAGCTGAGAAAAAATAATCACTGTGTGCTTAGGCAATATGGATCGGGTATCGCTAAGTATACAGCTATATCGTATATAAACAAAAAACCAGATGCTCTCTTTTGGGGAGCACCTGGTTTTATTGTGAAAGTGAATCTTACTAACTTACTTAGTTTTGATTCGTTATAATACTACGACAACTTGAGGCGCTGAACAAGTTAAAATATTTTCCAATAGGATTTTAGGGGGAATTAATGCTTTTTCGAGAAAATAAATCATTCTATCAAATTTTAAGTCTTTCTTAGTTTCATTAAAATAAAAAATAATGAAATCTCATAAATGACTAACCGTAGCTCATGACACAGGGTCATTTACCAATGACAGCCCCACTGTATAGGTGGGTGACTGTTTGCTATTTTCACATAATTTAAAGTATGTTTCTACAAACTGAAATTGATAACAATGCTCCCCCTGCTCTAACTGAAAAATTTCTGCTTAAAGCGTGAAATCCACTTCATCATTCTCGCATGGTGATGGAAAAGCAATACAAGCAAGACATGCGCTGTTACAACCATACAGGTCTCTATGGTTTTAACTATGATAGGTGAAGCTACTAATTTTTCGTGCTATTCATAAAATATGTTGAAGAAACACGTCTGTAAAGGAACATTAAACAAAAAGACCAGTCACTCTTTTAAAGAGAACTGGCCATTTTGCGTTTAGGTTGAAGACTATGAAATATCTTCATTCACAGATTAACATATTATACTGAACAATATCTGAACAACCATACAAAAAAGACTAGACTCTCACATGATGATGTAAGCTCTAGTCTTTTAAGTGAAAGTGAATCTTACTAAATCTTGTCTAGCTTTAGATTCAAATTACAATACGAATGAACAGGCTAAAGGTTTCATAAATTCTTTATTTTTTCGTTAAATTATAGGACTACCACCACAAAAAGACCAGGAAACACGAAAAAATGTGAATCCTGGCCCTTTTGTGAAAAGTGAATGTTACTAGTTTGCTTTAGTTCTTTGTATTCTACTGATGAGTTAGACGGCTGATGTTTTAAAAAGTTACACATTCTTAAAAATTTTTTACTCTACTAAAAAAATGGCAAATCAAACACGCCGTCAGCTCCATCTATAGCACACGCTCCTCTGACTTATATCGGTCTTTTTCCAGTAAAGATATTTGTCCTTCAGCAGCTACTCTTCCTTTAGCCCATATTTTCCCTTCCGAAGCCGTGACACTCCAGTTAAATTGTTGTGTGCCTTTATTTTTCACCTCATATCAGATACCGAGTTCTTCATCAGAATGGTCACTATAAAAGGAGGTATGAAATTCACCATTCCCAGTTGGTTCATCTACATAATTCACAGGGAAGATCTATGCTGTATCCCTACTTATTTAGCTTGTGTTGGATACTAACTAATTCTGTGAATCTTCCGTTGCTTTTTCTAAAAGACTAAAAAAAGCGTGATCTTTTATCAGTTCAAAGCTTTCATTTGTGTTAAGGAGAACCAATATTTTATTTTTAGAATCAATGAACATCGGGTAGCTTGTATTGAGTGAAATTGTCATTCGGTAATCGTAATCAATAGTTTTTATGGCTGTTTTTTTGAATGTTGCCTGTTGAAAAGACTGTATCAATTCTTGCTGTGTTTCTTTTGATATTTTCATTTCAGAAAAGATATCTTCTGTATCTGTATCTATACGATGTAGCGTAACAGTGGAATTTTCCACATGAAAATTAGCATTTTCTAATAGATCAATAGCAGAATAGCTTTGATCTTTCCATGTAATGAGCATAACACTAATAATTACTGCTAAGAGTAAAGATAAGCCTATTTTAAATTTTTTCATATTACTCCTCTTTCTCAGTACCTAAAACTTGACAAAAAAATGTTTTTATGCTAAAATTTACATTTAAATAAATATTATATATAATAGGATTCTCCTGGCCAGGGGAATCCTATTTTTTGTTAAGGAGTGTTGGTATGAATCAACAGGAATCTAGTATCACTTCATTAGTTGCTGCCTTTAGTAGAGCCTACCATAGCCAATTTGATACGCCGAAAATTTTTGATGATTATATAGCCAAAGAATTGATTTCACAAGAAGAATATCAAAATATCCAAGCTAATTTGATACAAGGCATTGAATTTTTTAATAAAGATATCGCTACAAAATTTAAAGACGATTCAAAGGAATTAATAAAATGGATAACACAAGTTCAACTCTCACCGACTCCTTTGGCACGTGCTGCTTATTGTGAAAGGGTCTTGCATAGCGAAATACAGCTTGGTGTCGAGCAATATGTCATCTTAGGTGCTGGCTTTGATACTTTTCCCTATCGTCAGGAGCAAGGACAAACCATGCTGGAAATTTTTGAGGTGGATTATCCCACAACACAGGAATCAAAAATGAAAAGATTACAGGAAGCTTCTCTCCCCCTCTTGAATCATCTGCATTTTGTACCGATGGATTTTACAAAGCAATTTCAATCTCAATTATTTTCAGAGCAAGGCTTTCAATCTAAAAAAACATTTTTTAGTCTGTTAGGTGTGTCCTATTATTTAACAAAAGATGAATTAGCAAGTTTACTCAATCATCTATTTGCCTTAGTTCCATCAGGTAGTTCCATTGTTTTGGATTATGGTGATGAAACACTCTTCACGGAAAAAGGACTCTCCAATAGAGTAGAAAACATGGTCAAAATGGCCGCAGTTGGTGGTGAACCAATGAAATCATGCTATGCTTATGAGGACATGGAGAGGATGCTAGATCGATTAGGTTTGCTTATATATGAACATCTATCTCCTACAGCGATTCAAGAGCTGTATTTTCAAAATCGAACAGATTACTTATGTGCTTTTGAAACTATCCATTACATGCATATTGTTAAAAAATAGGTCCATCCCATTTGATTTTATAAAATTCTAAATTTTCTTTTTATTACCCAGGCAATTAACTATTTCAATATAGAGAATTAGTATACTATAGTAGTGTAAAGCTAATTAGCCTTACACCTCCTAGATTTGTTACTAGGGTCACTGTTAACGCAGTGACCCGCTTATAATGATTGACAAACACCTAAAGGATTCCCATCAGGGTCATAGAAGGTAAAAAATTTGGTGTCCCCTTCTCCTTCTAAAGCCTCGACTTGAACATGATGATCCACTAGAAATAAATAGGTCTCTTCAATATTTCGAGAGAGGAAGTTCACATATTTTCCCACACCAAAGTGATTGTCTGGAAAATGACATGGCTGATGCTCCTTAGCTTTTACTAAGCAAATGACCGTGGGGGATTGTTCAGTGATTTTCATAACTGCTGCGCCCTCTTCTATATATTGAAGCTTAAATCCGAGTATTTCCTCATACCATTTAGCCGATAATTTAGGATCTTTTATTGGAATAAAAATGGCCTCTACACCTTTAAATAAGGATTGTTTCATTTTTCTTACTTCCATTTCACAGTTTGTTTTCTTCATTTTATTCTCCTTCAAAAAGATTCATTGAGATTTTCATTATTGATTATTTTGCCTGTCTTTTGCTTATCCTTAATAGTATCCGAAATGTCTTCTTTTCCTGGAGGAGGTGTCCACCATTAAACACAAGGTATCATTCATCCTATTGCTGTCAGTACTTCTTTTACTAGGTGGATGCTGGAATAAGCGGGAGTTAAACGAACTAGCTATTGTTACGGCTGTTGGTGTGGATAAATCGGACGAGCAATTCGAAATTTCTGTTCAGATTGTTAATCCAAGTCAAGTGGCTTCGAACAAAGCATCTGGCATTCAAGTCCCTGTTTTTACCCACCATGCAAAAGGTAAATCATTATTTGATGCCATTCGAAAATTAACAGCGCTAACACCTAGAAAGCCTTATTATGCGCATGCCCAAATTATTATTATTGGTGAAGAAATGGCTGAGGAAGGTATGAATAGCATTTTAGATTTATTTCAAAGAGACCCAGAAGGACGAAGTGATTTTAATTTTATTGTTTCTCATGATTCGACTGCACAAGAAATATTAAGTGTTTTAACCCCTTTAGAGGATGTGCCTGCTAGCAAAATGTTTAAATCATTAAAGGTTTCTGAAGCAGTATTGGGCACAACAGAATCTGTTATTCTTGATGATTTAATTCAATCGTTAGGCAGTATTGATCATAGTGCCGTCTTACCCTCTATTCATATATACGGTGATGCAGATGCTGGAGATTTTAACTCGAATATAGAAAAAATTGATAGCCCTGCACAATTAAAATATGGTGGACTGGCTATTTTTAAAAATTATAAGCTCATCGGCTATTTATCAGAACAAGAAAGCAGAGACTATAATTTTTTAAATAATAATATAAAAAGTACATTTGAAATTATTGCTTGTCCTGAAGAAGGGAAAATCTCAACAGAAATTATTAATTCTTCTACTAAAATGACGGGTCATTTTCAAAATGATGTACCCTCAATTTCCATTAAACTTGATATTGAGCAAAACGTTGCAGAGGTAAGTTGTTCTTTGGATTTAACAAAATCAAAAACCATCGATGCTTTAAATAAAGAAACGAGCAGACTAATCAAGGAACGATTAGAACGTACACTGCAAACAATTCAACAAACCTATCAAGCCGATTTATTAAAATTTAGTAATGTATTACACCGAGAGGACTATCAAGCATGGAATCGAATTAAAAAGAACTGGCAAACCCTCTACCCTAATCTTGAAGTTCAAATTGAAGTCGATGTGCATACAAAAGGAGTAGGAACTGCAACAAAATTAAAGCTTGACTAATTCGTAAAAATGACCAGTACTCTTTTAAGGAATACTGGTCATTTTAATTAACGTACCGCTTCAAACGTTATGAGTGACGTTTCTTCAGTTGGTTGTTGAAGGAACTTATAATTCGCAGAACAAGTTATTGCAGAAAAGCCAATACTTTGTAATAGAAGCTTAAATTCTTCAATTCCATACCAGCGTAATAAAAACTTTTGTAGTTCTGTATCACTTAATGTGCCTTGTTGCCACTTCTCATATTTTAAAACCATCAGCGTATATTGCTCCACCCAATTCATGGCAATCGATTTTCTTTCAAGGGCAATTCCTTCATCTTGTGAAATTTGATGGTAAGATGTCGTAATTTCTCCTGTTTTCCAGTCTGTAGGAAGTAATAAATCTACTAGGAGTCTCCCACCAGGGACAAGGTGCTGATACATAGAGGTTAAAGCTGATAGTGCTTCTTGATGATTTTCAATTAAACAAAATGAGCCTGTAGGCATAACAATGGCTTCGTATTGTTGACCTAAGGTGAATTGGCAAACATTTCCTTCATACAGCACTGGCGTCAATCCTCGTTCTTGGCATCTTTTTCGACAGGATGCTAGCATTTCTGGGGAATGATCAATTCCCTCTATTTCAAAGCCTTTTTCCATAAAAGGAATATAGAAACGTCCAGAACCAACCCCTGCTTCTAGAATCTTCCCCTTTACACCTTGCAGTCGTTCTAGATAATATTCAATATCTCCATCAAGCGAGTATCCAACTGGTTTCGTAAAATCATAAAGTGCTGTGCTTAACGGTCCGTAATTTTTGTACATATATTCTCCTCCGATTGTTTGCGGAAGAAATCAACTAATCTATTTATTCTCCCGCACCTTAATTATATTCAATGGGAAAACAGAGCTGACTATCATCATCTATCACTCACTTTCTTGTAAATTTAGTTAAATTATACATTTAATTGTTGTTTTAATCAATGTTTCTATTGATTTCCTATACATTACAATTTAATGTACAAATTAGCACAAATTATCAAAAAACCCTTCCCATTAAACGGTACCATTGAGTTAAGAAAGGATGATGGTATGGATTATTTTGAAAGAATTCAAAACGCCATAGAGTTTATTGAGAAAAACCTACGTGAAAAGTTAACGATTACAGATATTTCTTCTCAGTCTTACTTTTCAGCATTTCATTTCCAACGACTTTTCCAAGCCATTACAGGTTTTTCTGTGCAGCAGTATATTCGCAACAGGAGGCTTTCTGAAGCAGCTTCCTTATTAGCAACAACAACGCAGAATATACTTGAGATTGCAATCAACTTTCAATATGGTTCTCAGGAGGCATTTACACGGGCATTTGTTCAGTATTTTGGTGTCACACCTGCTAAATACCGAAAAGGAGCCAACTCCATACCATTTCAAACCAAAATAAACTTTTTGGATTATAAACTGGAAGGAGAACTCCCTATGCAGCGACCGGAAATACTTCACTTATCTAAAAAACGTATTACAGGCTATGAATACAAAACGTCCTTACAAGACGAACAATACTATGCAGAAATCCCTGGCTTTTATTTGGATTTTGGTCAGCAGCAATATTATGAACGAATCTCCCATAAGGTAGCCCCTAATATGGCGTATGGCATTTCTACAAACTTTCAGGAGGATGGCCGGTTTTCTTTTATTGTAGGAGAGGAAGTCGAAATCTTTGAGGAGCAATTAGAGAAAGGCTTCACCCACCTTGAAATTCCTGCTGGTAAATATGCAGAATTTACATTGAATGGTACTGCGGAAGGAATTCAAAATACAAGACGTTTCATTTACGGAGTATGGTTGCCGAATTCTAATTATGAGCGCGATACAGGTCCTGATTTTGAAATAACGGATGTCATGCAATCGATCTATCCACAGGAGATGAAAATGAAAATCTACATTCCCATTAAAGAATAATAAAGGAGCAAGGTCGATGATTATTGAGAAAGTATTTAAGCAGTTCCCTACCCTACATTCAGCTAATTTACAATTTAAAAAAATTGAAGACTCACATATACAAGAGCTATTTGCTATTTATGATAATGACAAGGTATTTGAGTATTGTGGCATCATCCCAAAACATAACCTTCAAACTGTTCAAAAAATGATTGGCCATTTTGAACGTGATTATACGAAGAAAAGCAGGATTAAATGGGGGATCTTCGAAATATCACAGCGTGAAAAACTAGTAGGGATTATCGAAGCGATGGACTTTAATCAAAAAGTAGATATGGTAACAATCGGTTACTATTTAGCTGAAGCATCCTGGGGAAAAGGCATTGCATCAGAGGCAGTTGCAACAATCGTAAAATTTTTATTGGAAGAGGTAAATGTTAATCGAATACAGGCAGAAGTCATGCCTTTAAATGAACCCTCGAAAAAGGTTCTGTTAAAAAATGGATTTTTAAAAGAAGGTCTTCTGAGACAAGCTTCATTATGGTCTGGTAAGGGTGTTGTTGATTTAGAGATATATGGCTTATTGAAAGGCGATTACAACTTGAAAGACTAAACTCTACTAATGAGTTTAGTCTTTTCTTATATTGTACAGATAAATGGACATTTTACCATCTCCTAAAGGGCTTTTTAACATAGACTAGAAATAGATGACTCATGCTAGCATGACATTGTAATCATAAAGGAGCGTTTTAGAAATGGATGGAAACAGATATTTAACACGAATGAATTGGGAATTTAACAATTATCATAAATTTTCTAAATGCTATTGTGACTCAAAGAATGTTTACTTTGGTCACTCTCCCAGCGTAGATCATCCTATTATTGAGGAAGATTCTTATAAAATAAAATATTATAATAGTCCCCAATTTGAAAAAAAATATCAGAAACAAAATCAAATTGAAAAGCATTGTCAAAGCTGTATTTGTAGTCACTTAGAATGTTTTGAACCAGGGACTTTAGTAGATGTATACCTCTCAGATGGCAGCCAATTTCTAGGAATATACTTTATTTATCTTATTCCGCAAAGCTGCTGCGGGTACTTCCTTCAAATCGATGATATGGCACGGCCTGTCATTATGGACTGTCAAAACATTGATGCAATACGTAAAACTTGTTGAGGTAGTTGATACTTTGGCTTTTCTCTTTTTATTATTAAAATAGGCTGGTTAATTGCTATACAAGCATAACCAGCCATTCGACTACCTCTCGTTTATCCATTGAATTAGTTGTTCATTAAAAAATACAGGCTCTTCAAACATAGGATTATGACCACTTTTTTCAAAAATGACTTTCTTTACATAGGGAATATGATCTACTGCATCCCATAATGAAATAGGGGCTACTAAATAATCATACCTGCCTAGACCTAGAAAAATTGGCTTGTTAACTTGTAGCATTTGTTGTAAAAGGTTCTGCTCCGCAAAAGCTACTCCCCATAGATAATCAATAATTTCCATATTCGGATGAACGTTATCCCACATAGAGGTAGCATTGAACATAAAATCATAAAAACTATGCGCCCCCATACGAATACACATATGAACAAAGCGTCGTTCAGGCTCCTTCTTTAGATCCTGTTCCAATAAGGCTATTTCGTGCGCAAATTGATGTTTACGCTCCATACTTGCATGTGCCTCAAAATAAGACAAGCTTTGTTGCTGTCTTTCTTGACTATTCGATGTTGCTGTATTTAAGAGTACGAGTTTTTGAACATGCTGGGGATAGGCTTTGGCATACGCCATTGCCATAAATGCATGTCCTGAATGTCCTAAAACTATTAAATTATCTAGCTGTAGGATTTGTCTCGCACACTCCATATCCTTCACTATTTTGTTTAATGTGTAATCTTCTTGCGTAAATGCTTGAGCTGGCTTACCAAAACCTCGATGATCTAAAAAAATCACCTGGAAATGTTGATAAAAGTCTTCTGAGAACAGACGTGGATAATAAACACTACTCCCCACCACTAAAATTGGTTGGCCTTGCCCCTTTATACAATAGTTTAATTCAAATCCATCACACATAAGTTTTTGATATGTCATTTTCTTCATCCTCTTTTCTATTTTTGTATCATCACTCCCTTCCCTCTTGGTTTTCCCGTGTTTTTTTCATTGAACGCTCTAGCATTCTATCACCCCAGTAGATGTTATTATTTACAATAACAATATCATTTCCTCAGATTCCTAGCAATGAAGGATCGTGTATACTGAATAAAAGGAGAATGTCTATGAGGGAAGATCTAATAAAGCGTTTGCGGTTATTTTTATTTAATGAGAAGCATCAAACGTTAGTGGGTAAACCTGCAAGTCAAAGGGAAATCATAGAGGCACAGCAACAACTTCATGTACAATTTCACAGCGACTACGTAGCGTTCATTAAAACGTTTGGTGGGGCATATGCAGGTATAGCAATCCATGCTTTTTCTAACGGCTCAAGTCTAGGAAACGAAACCGTTGTCGATTTAACACTGGATTTCCGTCAACAATATAAAGAGTTCCTATCTCCAAATGTTTTAGAAACGAGCTATGTTATTTCAATGGATGGTGGGGGTAATCCCATTTTCATCGATCCATCAGGCCATGTTTTTATTTGCGATCATGGTTGTGGAGAAATTAAGCGAATAGCTGATTCATTTGAGTTGCTGATAGAAGATTGTTTTTATGAATGGTAAGTTACTTAAGTAAAGAAGAGGTTAAATATAATGGACAAACAATTAGAACACATACTTACATTAAGAAAAAACGGACAGCTTGAGGAAGCAAATCAATGTATGGTGGCACTGGTCAAGGAACAGCCTCAAAATGCTTATTATCACTTTCAATGTGCTTGGACATTTGATTCTTTAGGGCAGGAAAAAGAGGCTGTTCCGCACTACGAAGAAGCGATAAAGTTGGGGCTAGAACCAGAAGTTTTAGTGGATGCCTATCTTGGTTTAGGGAGCACCTATCGGACTATAGGACAATACGAGCAAGCAAAACGGATCTTTGAACAAGCCATTCAAGAGTTCCCCAAGGCTGAGCATATCAAGGTCTTCTATGCCATGACACTCTATAATCTTGGCGAACATGCAAAATCAATGGAAACATTATTGAACACGATATTACGCACAGCCAATCATCAAGGCATTCAAGATTATAAAAAAGCTATTCAGTACTACAGTGATAAGCTAGATCAAACATGGTTATAAAAAACAGGCCCTATTTAGAGCCTGTTTTTAGCATTATTATATGGAAGTTTGCTTTTTGAATGTAGAAGATAACGCCATAATCAAGAATGTAAGTATACCGCTAAAGAAAAATAAATAGCTCAATGGAATTAAAAAGAAGTTTTTCTCCACTATCGTACCATCTGCTAGTATCTCATCTCCTATAAGGCCTTTTATAAATAAACATACGATCCCCACGATCATCGGAATTGTGGCAAGTAAATATTTCCCCATTATTTCTTCCTCCATTTGTTAAATCCTTGTTGTAATTGATGATAGCGTTATTTTTATTGCAAGTCAATTATTTTTTATCGAAAAACAATAAATGGTTATTGATTAACACTCCTGCCTAAAAGAACAAACGTTCCCTCCTCTTTTAATTTCTTGTACGTGATTTATTATGTTTTTTGAGTAAATTTTGTGCGAGTTAGTATGAATAATTATATAAATTAATGTCGGATAATCTGTTATAATAGGCTTTAAAAAACAGCTACTTTATTAAAAGTAACCGTTTTTCCATAAAATCATATTGATTGAGAAGCTTGTTGTATGAGGGCAGCGACCATTTTATCCATCTGAGCAAAGCGATCATCCTGCGTTTGTCCTTGAACATAGCGATAATAGATTTGCTGACAAATAACGGCTAATTTAAAATAAGCAAATGTACAGTAATAATGAATAGCTGACACATCTCGCCCACTTTTCTCTGCATAACGATCAATAAATTGCTGTCGGGTATAAAAGCCTGGTAATACAGTTACTGGTGGTTCACCAAGTGCATATAATAGCATTTTCGGGTCATCCGCTTGCATCCAATAACTCATTGCTACACCAATATCAGCAAGTGGGTCCCCTACTGTTGCCATCTCCCAATCAAAAAGGCCAATCATTTCGGTATAGTCCTCAGAGAACATTGCATTATTCAATTTATAATCATAATGAATAATGGTTGCCTCATGATTGGACGGAAGATTGTTTTTTAACCACTCTGTTAACATCGCTACTTCTGCATGTTCTGCTGTTTTCGCATTTTCATAACGCTCAATCCAGCCATACACTTGTCTTTCAAGAAATCCGTCAGGCTTCACGATATCCTTTAACGGAGTGTCCTGATAAGGAATAGCATGTAATGCAACTAAAGAATCAACCATCAGTTCGGACAATTGACGTGCTAGCTCCTCTGTTGGTTCTTTGCCTTTTGGAAAATGTGTATCAAGGACGATTCCTTTTTTGCGCTCCATTAAAAAGAAATCACTACCGATAATGTCTCGATCCTCTACATAGACATATGGTTTTGGAACCGATGGTAAAAATGGATGCAGTGCCGATAAAATCGTAAATTCCCGCTTCATATCATGCGCTTTTTTGGCAACTGGTCCAAGCGGAGGACGACGTAGAACAGCTTCAAAATCAGCTATTTTTAAACAATACGTCAAATTGGAATGCCCTGCACTAAATTGTGCTATTTCAAGCTTCCCCTGTGGAAGCTCAGTGAAATAACTCTCTAAAAAGGCATGTAGTTTATCAACATCCAAACGTTCACTTGACCTTACTTGCATCGTATCCATTCTATTTCCCTCCTTAAATAATGGAGCTCATGCCCCCATCTACTACAATGACATCCCCTGTTACATAGTCCGAAGCTGGTGCTGCTAAAAATAAAGCTACGCCCTTCAAATCATTTTCGGAGCCTAAGCGTTTCAACGGTGTAACACCCATCAAATAGTCTTGTCCACGTTCGATTAAGACATTGGACATTTTCGTAGGGAAAAAACCTGGTGCAATAGCGTTGACATTGACTCCATGTGGCCCCCATTTGACGGCTAAATCCTTCGTTAAAGTAATGACAGCCCCTTTACTCGCGTTATAGGCAATCGTATCCATAAAGGCTGGTAGCGTCCCACCTAGTCCAGCAATAGAAGCAATATTAATGATTTTGCCGCTTTTCTGCTCTAGCATAATTTTGCCAACGGCTTGGCTGAATAAAAATGTCCCGTTGACATTGACATCAAATACTTTTTGCCAGGCTTCGTAGGGCATATCAATGGCAGGTGTTCCCCATGATGCGCCACTGTTATTGACTAAAATATCAATTCTACCAAATGTTGTAATCGTTTGGGCTACCACATTGGCAATATCCTCAGGCTTTGTGACATCACAGGCTAGAGCTAATGCTTGAACACCAAGCTTTTCGAGTCCTGCGGCAACCTCCTCACATGCCTCCACCTTTCGTGAGCATAAGACCACATTGGCTCCAGCCTCTGCAAATCCTTGAGCAATTTGCGCACCGAGTCCACGTCCTCCACCTGTCACAATCGCTGTTTTACCTTTTAAGCTAAATAACTCTAGGACCGTCATTTCACCAGCTCCTCTTGTTTGTTGGCATGCTTTTTCAATTCTAGTTTAGCAATGGTATTACGATGCACCTCATCTGGTCCATCCGCTAAACGTAATGTACGAGAATTTGCCCATTGTGCAGCAAGCGTAGTATCGGGACCTACCCCAGCAGCACCAAATGCTTGGATAGCTCGATCAATGACTCTGAGTGCCATATTTGGAGCAACTACCTTAATCATAGCAATTTCAGCTTTTGCCTCTTTGTTGCCTACTGTGTCCATCATATAAGCAGCCTTCAATGTTAAAAGTCTTGCTTGCTCAATATCCATCCGAGATTCTGCAATGCGCTCCCGCATTACCCCTTGATCTGCTAGTGGTCGATGAAATGCCTGCCGCGCTTGTACACGTACACACATTTCCTCTAATGCACGCTCTGCGGCACCAATAAGACGCATACAATGATGAATTCTACCTGGTCCTAGTCTGCCTTGCGCAATGGCAAAGCCTTTACCTTCACCCCATAAAATATTTTCCACCGGTACACGCACATTGGTAAATGTAACCTCACCATGTCCTTCTGGCGCATGGTCGTAGCCAAAAGCCGTTAGCATACGCTCCACTTTTACTCCTGGTGTATCCATCGGTACAAGAATCATAGACTGCTGCTCATGGATAGGAGCCGTTGTATCTTTATGCTTGCCCATAAAAATAGCCACCCTACAGCGAGGATCCCCAGCACCAGTTGTCCACCATTTATGGCCATTTAAAATGTATTCATCTCCATCGCGTTCAATGCTTGCCTCAATATTTGTAGCATCACTGGATGCAACGGCTGGCTCCGTCATCGCAAAGCAGGACCGTATTTCACCTCGTAATAACGGTTCTAGCCACTGTTTTTTTTGCTGTGCCGTTCCATAGCGTACAAGTACTTCCATATTGCCTGTGTCAGGTGCATTACAGTTAAACACTTCGGGGGCAAGAAGTGAGCGGCCCATGATTTCACATAAAGGTGCGTATTCTAAGTTGGTTAAGCCTGCCCCATATTCACTATCTGGTAAAAATAAATTCCACAAACCTGCCTGTTGTGCCTTCTGCTTCAGCTCCTCCATAATCGGTGGAATCGCTCCCCAACGATCCTCCATTGCCTCAACCTGTGCAGCATAAACGGCCTCATTTGGATAAATGTATTGCGCCATAAAATTCTTCAGCTTGTCCTGTAACTTCTCAACTTTTTCACTATAGGAAAAATTCATTAGAAGATACCCCCTTTGCTTGAACTTCGCAAAATGAATGAATGTTCATTTTCATTCTTACAATAAATGTTACCGCTATTTTTCTAGTAAAGCAATGTTCTATTTTTGAATTTTCTAATAAAAGCGAGAATTCATTACTATGGACTTACATCATTTATTTTCAAAAAACTGTACTATATCCTTCAGTAATTGTCGGATGGCTAATGGTAAATGACGGTTTTTTAAGTACACTAGATAGACATTGCGACTTAAATTCAGACCCTCTATTTCTTTTTTTACAATTGTTTTGGCAGTCGGTCCTTGCAAGTAATTTTCAGGTAATATGGTCACTCCTAAATGTTCTCGTACAAGCGATACAGCGGTTTCAAAACGCTCAATTTCAAATTGAATATTAATGTTTTTACCAGCCTGTTCAAATGACGTTAAGATATCTCGTCTTGTTTGAAAGCCCTCGGTACTAATAATAAATGGTTCTTCACAAATATCTGAGATGGTTAAAGTATCCTTTTGAGCTAACGGATGATGTAAAGGTAATACTGCGACCAACCGTTCTTCATATAAAGTTTGAACTTCCAACTCTGGATCATCCATTAGCTGATTGGTGATGATTAAATGAGTTTTATAGCTTTTCAAGGATTTTTTCACCCGCTTACTACCTAAAATATCGACTAAGTGAATTTTCATGTGAGGATAGTCTTTTTTATAGTTGGCGATTACCTTTGGCAGCCAATGCTTAATAGATTCCATGACACCAATGGTAATGTCCCTCGTGCCATGAACAATCACTTCATCCATTTCGATTTTTAGCACTTCCATATTTTTTACAATAACTTTTGCTCGTTCAAAAAGTAACTCTCCAGCTTCTGTTAATTGCAGATTTCTAGTATTTCTCTCTAATAAAGGGGAGCCAATCTCTTGTTCTAATTTTTTGATCGCATTACTTAAGGAAGGCTGCGAAATATGCAGTCTTTCTGCGGCTTTTGAGAAATTCATCTGTTCTGAAACAGCGATAAAATAGTGTAATTGTTTTATGTCCACCTATAGATACCTCCCAGATTTATAGTTAAAAGCTATAGATTAATATTAATTATATATTAGTAATTATAATTATGTGAATATATAATGAATTACAACAATACTTTTTCTACAATAATATTCACAATGGGGTTGATAAGTTTATGTACACAATGACAGATCAAAAACAATGGAAAGGCCGAATAGATTCAACGACAAATACAAGCAGCTTTCGTTTACATCAACAAGTAAAAAGAGTTGCGATTAATGATGTAAGCGCTTCAGATAAGAAAAGTGCTGCTCTCGTTGGCTTTATCTGCGATGAAGGGGTACGTCGAAATCAAGGCCGTGTAGGGGCAGCAAATGGTCCAAACGCCCTACGAGAAGGCTTAGCCAGCTTACCGTGGACATTTGAGGACGATCAGCAAATTATTGATGTTGGCAATATCGTTTGTCTAAACCATGCTTTAGAGGAGGCGCAACGTGAGCTTGGTGAAGTCGTAGCAACAGTACTACAAAAAAACATATCATGTGTGGTGCTAGGTGGCGGGCATGAAACGCTGTATGGCCATTATTTAGGCGTTCGTTCTGCTCTACCAAAGGAAGCTAAAATCGGCATCATCAATATAGATGCTCACTTTGATTTACGACCATATGATGAACAACCTTCGTCAGGTACGATGTTCCGTCAAATTTTAGAGCAGGATCCACACGCTGACTATTTTGTTGTTGGTATTCAACGCTACGGCAATACAAGAGAACTTTTCGAAAAAGCTGATGAATTAAACGTGAAGTATGTTTATGAGGATCAAATGACGGTAGCCTACCAACAACAATTAACGGATGCATTACAACATTTTATGGATAAGCATGATTATATTCTTTTAACATTATGTATGGATGTATTGAATGCAGCATTTGCTCCAGGTGTAAGTGCTCCATCACCGTTTGGGCTTGACCCATCGACTGTGCGCTCCATTTTGCAACAAGTCACTTCACACCCTCACACCCATTCATTTGATATTTGTGAGGTCAATCCGTTATTAGATGAAAATGGACGTACAGTGAAATTAGGTGCCTATTTTGTATATGAGGCACTGAACAACTTACTTAGGGGGCAAGGTTCATGATCGAAATTAATCAAATTACAACGGTATTCCTAGCTGTTGCACTCTTTGCATTAGGAAGCTTTCTTATCAATAAAATAGGCTTTTTAAAGCGTTTCTGTATCCCAGCACCAGTGGTTGGTGGTTTATTGTTCGCTGCTCTTGCCACTATCTTAAAAACAACGGGTATTTTAGAAATATCACTTGATACTTCTTTACAAAGCTTATTTATGATTACTTTCTTTACGACAATTGGCTTAGGTGCAAGCTTTAAACTTGTAAAGCTCGGTGGTAAATTACTGATTATCTACTGGCTAGCATGTGGCTTCCTAGCGTTAATGCAAAATGTCATTGGGGTATCTCTGGCCTCACTTATGGGGATCCATCCTTTAATCGGTATGATGGCGGGTGCCGTTTCTATGGAGGGTGGTCATGGCGCTGCAGCTGCATTTGGCCAAACCTTAGAAGATTTAGGGATTTCTTCAGCTATGACAATTGGTGCTGCTGCCGCAACATGTGGTCTAGTTGCTGGTGGCTTAATTGGTGGTCCAATTGTCAAATATTTAGTAGGTAAATATAATTTAACACCAGATGAACAAGAATCGGAAGAAGTCCAATATGAAAATAAACATGAGCAAATTACATCGGATTCGTTCTTTACACAAGTCTTATTAATTACTTTCTGTATGGCTGTTGGTACGTACGTCGGCACACTATTCTCAGAAGCAACAGGTTTCGTTCTACCTGGCTATGTAGGAGCAATGTTTGTGGCTGTATTAGTGCGCAATATTATGGATAAATTCAAACCTGAAGCCATTAATATGAAAAGCATCTCATTAATTGGAGATGTCACATTAGGTGTATTCCTTTCCATGGCTCTCATGAGTATTAAATTATGGGAAATTGCTGATTTGGCACTACCATTATTCATCATTGTTTTTGCGCAAGTATTCTTTATTGTTGTATTTAGTATTTTTGTGTTATTTAAATTACTTGGCAAAAACTACGATGCTGCTGTTATGGTAGCAGGTTTTGCAGGACATGGTCTAGGCGCAACACCAAATGCCATGGCCAATATGTCAGCCGTTGTGCAACGCTTCGGTCCTTCTAAAAAAGCCTTTCTTGTCGTACCGATTGTCGGCGCATTTTTAATTGACGTATTTGGGATTCCTATTATTATTACGACTATCAATTTATTTAAATAAAAAAGAGCTTTGCATTCGTTCTGAGTAGACGATTGCAAAGCTTTTCTATTATTGTAATATCTCACTTACTGTAACAAATTCATAGCCTTGTTTTTGTAAATAAAGAATAACATTTTCTAAACCATTGGCTGTCGTTTGATGGATATCGTGCATTAGAATAATACTCCCATCTTTTACAGAGGCTTTGACATACGCTAAAATTTTATCTGGATTGTGATGTTTCCAATCCAGTGTATCAATCGACCACAAAATCGAGGGTATTGTCATGACAGAACGTACTTGGTCATTGGTCGCCCCATAGGGTGGGCGGAAAACAGTTGGATACTGCCCGATGGCTGCATAAATAGCATTACTTGTGCCATTGACTTCTTGTTTAACGCCTGCTATTGATAAGGTCGTTAATTTTTTATGGCTCAAGGTATGGTTGCCGATTTCATGTCCTGCTTCATAGACTTGTTTAACGATTGCAGCATTTCTTGACACATTTTTACCTACCATAAAGAATGTAGCCTTGGCATCGTATTTCTTTAACGTTGCCAAAATTTGTGGTGTCACCTTAGCATCTGGCCCATCATCAAATGTTAAGGCTACCCGTTTTTTTGCGCCTTTCGCTACTGGCACACCTTTATTATAAACTTTATTATCTATTAACTGAATATCGGCTAGCTCAGAAGCTTTGACATACCCTTTTTGGTCGCCTGCTTCTACATAAGCCCAACCAGCAAGTGTTATGTAATACTGGACAGTTGTTTTATTGGGAAGTGTACCAAGAACTTCTCCGTTTGGACTAGCTGTTAATCGTAATTCAGCACCAGCAACAGCATTAATTTTTTTCTTCGTTGGAGCTGGTTTTTTTAATGCGTTTGTCGCTACATATCCTATCTCCTCGCCATATTGAACGAAAGACCAACCACCAGGTGCTGTGCCATATACATAAATTATTCGTCCTTCATAGAGCTGTCCTACATGCTGGGCATGTTGACTTGGGGCTGTAAATAATGTTGTACTGCCCTTTTGAATCACTAGGTATCCCTCAGACTTCAACTTGACTAAAGCATCAGATGTGACATAGCCCTCCTGCTCTGGCGTTTGAATATGTGTCCAACCTTTACTTACTTTTGTTACTGAAACAAAGCTACCTTTCGAAAGTTCCCCGATCTCCGCACTATTCGTAGAAGCTTCTTCAAAAATAACCGTATCTTTGACTACCTTGTGAATCACCACTGACCCTTCAGCATTTACTGAAAGTTGCCCTGCCAAGATGCACATCATAAACGTAAAAACGATGGCAAAGGGTAAAAATTTTTTCATTGTTCTACACCGCCCTTAGATGTCTTCCATGTCTGTTTGCTAAAAAATTGCTAAGATTTAACTTTTATTATAGAGTAAACAACCCTGCCATAAAATAGTAATAATCAACTAGATTCCCTTTTACGATGCTGCTAAAATTCATATTTTAGTAAATACTTATACATCCCTCCTTCCCTTTTTACTGAGAAACTATGCATAGGTTATGATAATTAAATGATGGTGGCTTATTTTGTAGATTTTGTGTTAGCTCCTTTATCTCATGCTGCTAAACGGCCTACGGACTTAAGTGAGTGACTTTCTCCTTACTGGGAGAGGGCTCTCACCTCTTTGAGAAGCAGCTCTCCCCGTATTTGATGGTTCCTATAAAAAGCTGGTTATCCACCACCAAACCTCAGCTATATAATTCCCCTTTCTATTAAGACGTTAAAAACCATGAAAAAGTTGAGGTTTTTTCATTATTTTTCCTGCTATAAAGCTTCGAAGGCCGTTAGGGCATCTTCAATATGTGGGGGTGGGTTCCATATATAGCTAGGAGCATTGGTTGTAATGAATAAAAAAGATTTCCCTTCTTTCTCGATTATGGTCGCCAGACACAGTCCTGCTTCTGGGGTATAGCCTGTTTTTCCACCTATTATCGGACTGTCTAGACCAGGTAATTTTGTAAATAATGAGTTTGTGATGATTAATTGATTGGGAACATAGGTTGTGTAGTTTTTTGAGGTAAATATTTGATAAAAGGTATGATTTTCTAATGCATATCGCAGAAGCTTGCTGATATCCCGCACGCTGGATACATGTGCCTCATCATGTAGGCCACTGGTATTAACAAAATGTGTGTCATGCATGCCTAATTCTTGCGCCTTGTTATTCATCAACGTGACAAATTTGTCCTCACTGCCAGCGACAGCATCTGCAAGTGTTCCTGTTGCATCGGCACCTGAGGCAAGGAGTGTACCATACAATAAATCCTCCATCGTGACAAAATCTCCTGCTTGAAAGCCTGCCATCGAAGCATTTTGTGCCGTATAGTTCGCAATCGTTTGGGGCTCTACAATGGTTTGTGTTTGTAAATTATCTGTCATCTCTATGGCAACGATGGCTGTCATGATCTTTGTTAAAGATGCAGGATAAATAATAGCATCCGCATTTTTTTCGTATAATACATCGCCCTGTTCATTGAGTAACAAAGCATTTTGACTATGTAATGATGGCAGTTCTAGATGCGTGAATTCATATGTTTTGCTTGTATAATAAAATAAGAAAACCATGATACAAATACAGCCTACTAACATCCATTTTTTCATAAAAAACGCCTCCTACACATTATAAGAGGCGGCATTTCTGAATATTCCTTGAGAAAAATGGGATGCGCTCAAATATTTTCACAGGTAAAAATCATCATCGAAATTTGAACTAATTCTTGTAATCTCTTTATTTTTCAATTTGAACATTACATCTTGAGAAACCTCTAACTTGAGCGTCTCTTCTTTGCTTAGACTTGCATAGACGCCGCGTAAAATACGACCAGTTAAGCCATGCGAGACAATAATCACTTTTGAAAGTGGTTGAATCGTTTCAAGCAAAGCAGTTAATCTGCTTACAACAGCTTCATAGGTTTCCCCATCTGGTGCACGAAAATACCAATTGAAGGCATCTGTGTTCGTTAACAAGGCAGGCCATTGTTGCTGTATTTCCGCCATGGTTAATCCAGCCCATTGTCCCACAGCAACCTCTGTTAAACGTGGATCCTGCCTCACCTTGTTGCTGTCATAGCCCAGTGTTTCACAAAGTATGGCTGTGCTTTGCATGGCTCTTCCCATTGGACTTGATAGGATGGTCCATTCATCTGCATCGCCAATGAGTGATTTCAGCATGCGCGCATTTTGCTGAACCTGCTCCCGACCACGCTCAGTGAGTGGTGAATCAAGCTGTCCTTGATATCTCCCTTGTGTATTATAATTTGTCTCACCATGGCGAAGTAAGTAGATCATTTGCTCCATTTTATATCCCCCATTCTGCTCCCCTTATTAAAGTAAAATTGGCTGTTAAACTAACACCAGCACATAAACAAAGCTAAGAAACAAGCATAAAGGACTATACCATTTTGAATCATTTTGAGCAAATGTGGAATGCTTAATCGTTTTAAAAATACCAACATACTTAAAATCACCAATTGCTCGTAGCAAAAATACTAGCGCACAAACGATACTTCCTACTTTTGAAAAAATAGAGGCTTGAAAAAATGGCATGAAGCCTCCTTGAACAAGGATGATACCACTTGCTAGCATCAACAGCATTGCAACAAAGAGCGTTCCCCATTTTCTAGGCGTAAAAACGGCTTGTTGGCTGCCTTCTTTCATAGGAATAACAGCTTCTGTACCCCATCGACCACCAAAGGCCCAATAAATATGTAGGATACTAATGAGCCCTAATAGTCCCACTGCGACAATTGATAAAATAAACATGTTCTACCTCCTCTTCATTTACATACGCTACCGTATGTTCTGGCGTTAAATATAGTCCCTCAAAGCCCATGTTAGCTCTGAGAGACCTTCTTACTGTATTAACAGCTTAATCATTTTTTCGAGATCGAAATGAGGATTGGCTTCAAATCGTGTCATCCAGCCTATATAGGTTAAATATGCTAATCTTGCACGATCAGTGGATTCGTCTATGCTGATACCACTTTTTTGATAGAGTGTCGCCACACAGGCTATTCGCTGCTCCTCTATTTGAACGATACGCTTTGCGACATCTGAATCATATTTGGCCCAAGCATAAATGCCTATCTCCATCTTTTTATTTTTGTGAAAACTTATCCGTAAAAGCTGCTCTAGATTAGCATCAACTTGCTCCATATTTTGAATAATGGCCTTTGTTGCGTGGTTTTCCCAATAGTCTAGCATGGCATCTAATAGTTGTTGACGATCACGAAAATAATGATAAAAGCTACCTTTACTAATGTTTAATGATCGAGCAAGTGCTTCAATACGTACTTTATGAATCCCCGCTTCTGCTAATTGCTCTAGACCCGCTCTAATCCAATCCTCTTTCGTTACTTGCATAATTGCCCTCCAAAAAATACGTTAGCGTATGTTTTGTCTTATATTACCACTTTATACATCACTCATCAACTTTTATCGTTTTTATGGCGTACATTAATATGATTATTCACTGTAACATGAACTGTTACTAGTCGTGGTAAAATACATGCACACACTAAAATAAACACTAATAGCTTTTTCATGCGTCTACTCCTTGTCTTAAAAAGTATTGTCAAACAACTTTTCTGCAATGCCCTGTAAAATATCCTGCTCCTCAAATGTCATGAGTTCTTCTCTCGAGATTGTTGCCTGTTGAATCAATCGGTTTGATTGGATTGTCACTAGTTTCTCAAACAAGTTTCGAATATAACGACCATTCGAGAAATTAGGGATGGTTTCAATCGGCATATGACGTAGCTGTGTTTTCATATGTTGGGCAAATGCTTCGCCAAATTGATAATCGTTCGTTTGACAAAGCATCGCAAAAATATCATAGAGTTCATCCGTGCTAAAATTATCAAATTGTACAAAATGATTAAAGCGAGATTTAAAGCCTGGATTAGATTGTAAAAAATCTTCTATTAGCTCTGTATAGCCCGCAACAATAATTACCAAGTCATCACGTAGATCCTCCATTGCCTTTAATAAACTATCAATAGCTTCCTTCCCAAATGCATCCTGTTTATCATTTATTAATGAATAGGCTTCATCAATAAAAAGTACCCCGCCCTTTGCTTTGTTAACGACTTCCTGAACCTTTAACGCTGTTTGTCCAACATAGCCAGCGACTAAACCTGCACGATCTGTTTCCACAAAATGCCCACTTGAAAGGACGCCAAGATGCTTGTAGATTTGGCCAATAATGCGTGCCACTGTTGTTTTACCTGTGCCTGGATTGCCCGAGAAGACAAGATGATACGTAATAGGAAAGCTTGTTAAACCATGATCCACACGCAGACTTTGAATTTTAATAAAGTTTATTAAATTATGTAATTCCTTCTTTGCATTCGGAAGACCTACAAGACTATCTAATTGTTTTTGTAGCTTGGCAATCTCTTGCTCGACTTCAGGTGTAATGCGTAACCGCTCATCGTTAATAAATTCACCACTATAGATAATTTTGCCTTCTTCATTATAATAATCGCCTCGTCCATGTTTTTTGCCTTGAACGAGGTCACCAATATAGGAAGCTTGCCCATTGGCATAATAGAGCGTTCCTTGCCCTGTCATCATATCCTCTTTAAATTGCCCTTCCGCTTCTAAAATTCCATCCCTAGAATATACTTTGCCTTTACCATGCTTTAGGTCCTCAAAGAAATGACCTTCATAGTGGAGATTAGTTACACCACGTGCAAGCTCCTCAGCTGTTGGTGATTCCGTAGGGTAATATAGCTTCCCTGCCCCTTGCATATGATGCCAAATAAAATCACCCTCATATTGTAAAAATCCATTTGGATAGTATTGCTTGCCTTTTCCCTTTTTCATGCCATGGACAAAGTCACCCTCATACTGCGGTTGATTTAAATGTGGATACTGTGCTCGTAGTGTTTGATAAGGGCTAATTACTTCTTCTTCATAATATAAAACACCATAGCCATCCATTAAATCATTGCGAAAATGACCTTCATAATGGATATGACCATCCTTATATAAAATGCCATGACCCTGTTTTTTATTTTGTATGAATTCACCCTGATAAATGAGTTGTCCTTTCAAATACATAATGCCATTGCCTTGCTTCATATGATTGACGAATTCACCCTCGAATAATAATTGTCCCTCTTGATCAAATAGCGAGCCTTTGCCGTCATAAATATCGTGACCGAAATCATTCTTCTTGACGCCACCTCGATACATGATGATTCCACTTGGGTAAAATAGTTCTTTTTCTTCATGATTATGTGTCATTTAATTGCCTTCCTTCATCATTTCAGTATATGCTCAATTATAGCGTGGAAAAGAATACATATGTGTGAATTTTTAGAATTTAAGGAGACAAGCATGAAAAAAAGATACAAACTACTTCTAGGCATTTTACTACCACTACTTATTCTGTATATCTCGACAATGCTGTTAACACGAGACACTGATTTTACAACAGAGGTAACAGAACGTCTCGAAATGGAGGAAATTCATGAGATTGAAATTATTCGTTCCTCAGATGAAAAAACAGTAACGATTACTGACGCAGCAGAAATCAATCAAATTATGCAGCCATTCAAGGACCTACCTTTAAAAAAGGTGTGGTTTTCGAATTCTGATGCTCATGAAGCATACTGGCTAACACTCTCAATTAATGACAACAGAGAAATTGGCTTGCGTTTAGATGATGACCAGCATTTATTCGTGTATTTATATGAGGAAAATTACATGAAAGATTATAAGCTCACTAAGGATATCGATACGACATTTATCAAACAATTGTTTCAGTAAGCGTAAAAACCCGTGCATGTACGCACGGGTTTTTATATGTAACGATAATTTTGCTGCATAGCTTGTAAGGTCTCAATGATCTCTTCTCTCAGTTCAATTGGCTCTAATACCTCCATATCGGCTCCTTGACTTAACAACCACTCTTTCACGCCATATTCTAACACTTCTGCCTCAAAAACATATTCATGATTGTTTTGTGAAACTAGGTGGGCTGTTGGGAAACGACTATAGACTATTTGAGGAGAACGGCCTTTATAGAGAAGACGGATATGAGTAAGGTCATTAGTGTCCTCTACTTGTAATGGATGTACAGATGGAAATTCAAAATGGATAGTCATTTCACGAAAATGCTGAATACGATCCATTCTGTAAACAGTTGGGGTTTCTTGATTATCTCCTATTAAATAAAAATAATGTGTTGAAAAGATAACAGCGAGCGGCTTTAAAATTTTTGTAGTTGGAATCGCTTCACCCTCCTGTAAATAATCAATTGTAATGACCTTTCTCTTTTGAATAGCTGTTGAAATTCCCCATATCAAGGACAATAATGACTTGTTTTGATGGATATCTTCATATACAATTTTTTCATTTAATAACAGTTGATCGTCTGCTACACGTGAGAGAAGTTGATTAACGATCTCACCGATATCCGATTTTACGAGAGCTTTTGAGGCAATCAGTATTTTAACGATGACTAGTACCTGTTCTTTAGATAAACGATTGTTTTTTTTATGCATTAATTTATACACTTTTTCTGTACGTACATATTGTAAATGGTAATCTAGCTTAGCCTTTTCCAGATACGTACGAATTTCATCGATATCCCGTTGTATGGTTTTTTCACCAACCTGATGTGTCAATGCTTCTTGCTTCTTGTTGATTCCTTGGCCATCCATCAATCGATCAAACATCGATAGTACGCGATAGCCTTTGCCTTGTTGTGAATCTACCATATATCCCACTCTTTCTTCTATCATGCCCAGCTTGCAGAATATTGGCCATAAATAGCCCTTCTACTGATTGCGTCCAGATTTTTTGCGAGTTGCTCAAAAAGCTCCTCTTCAAAATCTGTGACCTCCGCTTGGGCTTTTATCTTGATTCAGTTGGTGTTTTGACACCTACTCCATTTGTGCATTCATCTCATTATCTATAAACTGAATCAAGATAAAACTTCTACTTTATTGGTATAATTTGTACTATACGCATCCTATAATAAATCACCATTCAAGCAGCACAATAGACTGTATTTTTGACATAATTAACTAAAATTTTACAGCATTTTAGATGAATGTGTCACTTTTTAACCATTGAAAAAGGACTTCCATTGAATGAAAGTCCTTGTACTCTTTTATTTGAATTTTACAGCTGTTCCATATACCAATACTTCGGATGTACCATCCATGACAGATGAAGTAGCATAACGAACGCCTACAACTGCATCTGCACCTAATTGTTTGGCTTCCTCTACCATTGCCTCTGTGGCAATTTCACGAGAGCGCACAAGCATCTCCGCATACTCCTTCATTTCTCCACCGACAATATTGCGAAGACCTGCTATCATGTCACGACCAATATTTCTAGATTGAACAGAATTCCCTTTCACTAGCCCTAATGTTTCCATGATATCTTTTCCTGCCACCATGTCTGATGTAGCTAATAGCATCATGATGCCTCCCCGTTCTGTAGTTTTTGTATGGCTTTCACAGCCTCTTCAATAGAAGCTGTAATCACGCCATTGCGTTTAATTAACCCCACAACAAATAAATTACGATAAACAAACTGATTCTCTAGCCCATCTCGGATCAGTGCCTCTATTTTTTGCATATTGTCCCGCCCTTGCTGACGAACATCTGTTAGCACACCAATAATGGGACGATTCAGCATCGAAAACGCACCTATCTCTGCGGCAACGCCTGAATCAATTTCCACCCCATCTAATACAGCTATCAGAACATCGCTATCCTGTAGCATCTCTAAATCTGCTTGGGCAATCGCTAAGCTATCTGCATAGGCAGATTTATCATTGATGGCCTCATTCTCCTGAGGTACATATAATGCGATGCCTGGTGCTACCTCGCGAATAGCTGCTGCCAATTGTTCATTTACAAAACGATCGCCTAACGAAAATAACCCATTTGCTAAATATGCTTTCATGTATAAAACTCCTTAATCAATTGTTTTTTCAAATATAATTTTATGTCTGCCTTTTTCATCAATAAATGTTGATAATATATCGAAACCATGCTTGAGGTTGGTAATGAGCATGGCTTTGAATGTATTTCTTCCGTATGTACGAACTTTGTGAAAGCCTAAAGTCTTGATATGCTCATGCTGTTGTTTCATTAATTGACTTGCAATTCCCTGACCTCGATGTGCTACATGAACGCCACCCAACCAACTATAAAAAATATTATCTGGATGTGGGTAGCCTAGTTTAAAGCCGATCAATGTGTCACCTTCCACTGCCAATATGCAAAGAAGGCCTTCTTTCTTTTCTAGCTTTTCGAGTGGCAAATTTGCTCCATCAAAAACGTGAGCGTGGATTTCTTGTATTTGTTCAAGCCAAGCATAGGGTATGCCTTCAATCGTCACAATATGCATATTCATCACCTCTGTCTGTCATTATAGCAGTTCTATAGCCTGAAGAAAAAGGTAGACATCTGCTCCAAAAGCAATTATTATCACTGCATAAAAGTAACTATTTTCCATCTAAGCTATTTTCGACACCCACCAAATTCAGTATACTTGACCAAAATACAAAACAATAGCTAGGAGGAAATTCGATTGACACCATTTACTAGTTGGTTAACGAATTCATTGCGCCCCTATTTCGGCCTACATACTTTAGAAGCACATTGGGAAACGATTCCGATTCGAGAGGATTATTTTATTTGCCTTGAAGGCGATCTCATTAAAAAAAGAATTTTCGTGAATGAGCATAGCTACCAAGAAGCGGATGTCGACATTTTAACACGTAATCGTGAAGTCATTTTCCCTCAAACTGCGCGTGGAAAAGAAAAGAAATTGAATTATACCAATATCTCCGCTGTGAAAGCTGCAGGCGTTGTTTTTTCTGTTGGTCTAGGTAATGAAAACCATCCATCTAGCTATATCACAGCTCGTAACACTAAAACATATTACCAGCTACCATTAACAGGCTTTGAGCATTTAACGACTAAGTCGGCTCTCTTGAATTGGTTAGAGCAATTTCCCTCCCAGCTTCCTGCTGATTACTCAGACAAGCTAGAAAAGCTAACCAAGATGAAAAGTCTACGCTATAAGACTGTGCCAGGTGATATTTTTCGTGTAGAAATCGATTTATTTGTAGATGGCTATGTGCTTGTCATTGGCGATTTACGACAAATGCAAAAGGATCATCTATTTGGAGAAGATAGTATTTGGCATAATGTAATGACAATGCCATTGTTTGTACGGCCCTATTTGTTGACAACGACAGAGCGCCTGCCTTCTCTTGAGGAAATCATATCTGCTCCATTGGCCCCTCAAACCCATATTGTGATGGATGACCATTTTATGCGAGGATGCTATGAAAAGATAGGCCATAAAATGTTAACAGAATCCGATATTGTATTTCCAATGGGCTATGGCGTGACACTAAACTATGGGAAAGAGCCTCGATATCGTCTATCCTGGGGGACAGGAACAATTAGTAAACCTGCACCTTCCACCTCCTATCAAACAGCTAGCCGTTTTACCAATCATGGTGTCTATGCAGGCGTTGCCAGTGATTGGTTGAAGCAAGAGGAAGGAATTGTAACAGAGTCGCTAGATCATCCACACTTCCGCGAAGATCGTCAGCGGGCACTCGCTGAATTTAGTTTTCCAGATGATATCTCCTACGATGACTTTAATCGCCAAACGGGTGGATTGACCCGCACCCAATATATTCATTACCTCAATAAAACCTATCATCGTACACACAAAAAATAGAGGGAGCTTCTAGATGCTCCCCCTCCACTTTTTCATCGATGGTTGATTTCATCCAATAATTACTTATAATATAGAGATATCATTAACCAACTTCCATCACTAGAGGTGCATTTTGTATGTATTTTGGCATTATTCCACTGATTCTTTTCGTCGTTTTTCTTATTTCTTACTTCAAAGACCCAAGAAAAATGATCAACGGGCTATTATTTAATCTATTTGTCTGTTCATTTCTGCTATTCTGCGTCATTCTATCTTTAGCATCTGACCATTACTTTTTAAGGCTTATTGTCATTATTCCACTGATTGCTCTTTTCATTTTAATTCCTTTTGGTATTGTTGCTTTAATGTTTGGTTTATTTTTAAATGCGAGAGTATTAATGAAGCGAGAAGGTAGACGTTTAGCCAATTCCTTAACATTACTTGTGGCGATTGGCATTTTACTTTTTATCCTATTACCGATTATCAATCCAGCGAGTTTGTTTTCAGTCCACCTCCAGCCCATTTTTGGTGGAATTTCACTCATTACGTTTTATTTTTTTATCCATTTATCCAATTTTTTATCTGCTTATTTTCTCTACCAATTCAATCGCCCTCGATTGAATCAAGACTTTATTATTGTACTAGGCAGTGGATTAATTAATGATAAGGTGCCTCCACTTTTAGCTAGTAGAATTCAAAAGGCAATTGACTTCTATCATAAGCAAGCAGCAGTGACTACTCCACCTACCATTATTTTCTCTGGTGGACAAGGTCCTGATGAAAATCTACCCGAAGCTGAAGCGATGCAACGATATGCAATAGAAAAAGGCATTCCCATTGAGCATACACTCCAGGAGAACCGCTCTGTGAATACCTATCAAAATATGTTATTTTCTAAGCAGCTCATGGATGATCGGAAACAGGGTAAGGCCTATAACAGTATTTTCACCACGAATAATTTCCATCTTTTTCGTGCGGGTATTTATGCAAGACTTGCGGGCTTAGATAGTCAGGGCATTGGCTCTAAGACAGCCTTTTATTATTGGCCAAATGCGATGATTCGTGAATATGTAGCGATTGTTGTAATGGCACGAAAACGACATATGAAAATGATTGGACCTATTGTAATCATTTCGATTGCGCTATCTCTATTCAGCTTTTTCTTTGTATAGGTTCTAGGAAATGGATTCGTACACTTTTTATAGAAAGTGTTACGAATCCTTTTTGATGCTATCATACCCAAAATTTCTTCAGCTGTTGTTCATATAATGTCTCATAGTAAAGTTTTCGTGGATAGCGTTGTTCTTGTAATACCTGATAGAGAATGGATTGACCTTCCTCATAGCGAATCCCCTCGTCACAATTATCAAATAGTTTTCGTGTCAGCTGTCTTACTAGGTGAACATCTTTTGTGTTCACTCTCCAGCCAAATTGAATTAAATCCAGCTGATCGAGCGGATCTCGATAAGTATCAAGTACCACACAGACATGTGGTTGCTGCTTATTCGCAAATACTAAAACATGTCCTGTATGAATGGATTGACCAAAATAACGTTCGTAAATCTCTACTATCGGTACTTGGATTTCAAGCACATCCATGATCGTCTGTAAAGTTGGATGTGCTATATAGTCATCACTTGTCTCATCTGGATATTCAACCAACTCCATGATGGAAGCCATCATCCAAAAATCATAGGTCATTTCCAATCACTCCATTTATTTTTATTGTGGCAAACGGTTAATCGCTTGTTCCACCGTCTGAATAAGATAGGCTAAGTTGGACTGCCATTCTGGCCAACTCTTGGACTCTTGCCATAATTCTACAATCTCTCTACTACCATGTTGATCAGGTACTTCATCTCTAATGTCCTGTAAATACCGCAATATAAATGTCAAAGAGCTTTCATCTACTACCCATTGTATTTGTCTATCCTTACTTTCTTGACCATAAATGGTTCCCGTATTCAGATATTGACTATAAAGCTCTGCCAAAGCCAGGGCACTCATATCGTAGAAAAAATCTATATCCTCCAATGTTTTACCAAAAAAGCCTTGCTGTTTCATAGCCTGTACAATTTCCGATAATGTTAGCTGATTGGATTCCTTATGCTGTTCCATAAACTCCCGCAAAAACGCCACTACATCTAACCCTTCATCACTTTCCAATGCTTTGTATCCCCAAGCCCCCATCTCACTGCACCTCTCTTTTTTATTTTAGTAAAGCTCTGGTAAAGGTAAAATCTGCACGCATGACCATGATAGCTGTTCATTATAGTAGCCGCTCTTAAAATTCCTTCGCTATATCAATAATCCTCAGCATCCTTTGGTCAGTTTTGTGATCGAATACTGCTCCTTTTTATAGGTAGGAGCCAAAGTAAAACTTCATCTTTTCCTGTGAATAGCCATCCTGTCCTCTCCAAGTCGCCATCGACATAAAATCAGTTCCACGTCCACGCTCCTTGCGATAATCATCCTTTGATACGAGTAGTCCCGCATAACCCCAGATTTCCATGACCACATCTCGTTCATGTTGATTGGACTTGAAAACATCTTTCCAGCGCTTTTCAAGCTGTCTAGCTGCATCTGTGTCGTTACAGGATTCTATTGCTACTACCATCTGTTGTAAGATGGCTACGTCATCCTCACTTACATTCAATGCTTCTTGTTCTTTCACTAGGCATTCTAAGTCTAGTAAACAATAGATGAGCCAATTGAGGCGAACCCCTCCCCACTTGATGCGTTCAAAATTAAGCACATTTAAATCTTCATTGGCATACGTAGCATTGGACATGATTTTCCGCTCATTACAGTAGCCACAGCCACTATAGGAGACCAATGCCACAGGTTGTTCATCATACGTATGCATTGGTAAATCATGCGTAAGAGCCC
Source organism: Lysinibacillus sp. AR18-8 (assembly GCF_001705465.1). Taxonomy (NCBI): domain Bacteria; kingdom Bacillati; phylum Bacillota; class Bacilli; order Caryophanales; family Bacillaceae; genus Lysinibacillus; species Lysinibacillus sp. AR18-8. The sequence continues at coordinate 27,722 of NZ_MDGU01000012.1, read as the reverse complement.
AGCTCGATAAGGCACTGCGTAAATGTACTTTACGCGTCGATAAGCTATGCAAAAATGCCTTTACCACAAGCTCCTTTGTTAAGAATTTCTCATGAAGCTGTCGCAATCTTTGTACACATTCATCATGGGAAATCGTTAATTGATCAAACATCAAGCCCTTACTTTTAGCATATTGAAAATCTTCTTCTGTATAGGTATAACCACCTGAACGCCATCCACCAGATTGCCAATAGGTTTGCATTAATATTTTCCTTGCTTTTTGGTCCATTATTCTCTCCTCGCTAGCTAGCACTTTAATTTTTCTTGTAAGGTTAGTGCCATCTCTTTCCATGGTCGCTTCCAATCGGAACTCGCTATCTCTTCCTCTGTTAGTGCTAGCCAATATTCTCCTTCCATTAGCTCAAACATGTCTATCATGGTAATAGGGGCACAAACTGGATTAGCTAATGCTGCGAGCATGGGCTCGGGGCCATCATCCCAGTTATAGCTATTGACAATGGCATGTAAAATAACAGCTGATAATACCTTGCTTATGCGCTGGCACATTGTATTGAGAGAATCCTCGTATAAAATGGCATCAACTTGCTGTTGTTCTTGTGCATTCAAAGTTAGACGGATTGCACCTGGTGTATCTACCAATATATCAGCAATTCTTGCATGCTCCCTTGCCGCAAACCAAGCTGTAGCGGTAATCCCCTCTGGCTCAGATAAATTTACACCCTTTGCAAGTAGTAAAGAAATCACTTCTTTCTGCTTAAACTTTACCGCTTTTTTCAGTGCTGTATCACCAAGCTTATCTCGTGCCTCCAAGTCTATATGCTGTGCCAAAAGAAGCTTGATTCCTTCATGTGGCATTCGATTTGTTATAAAAAGCATCAATGGTGTTCTCCCTCGTGCATCTCGCTCATTTACATCTAATTTAGTAAGGGCCTCCCGAACGACCTCTAAATCCTTGGATTTACTCACTTCCGTCCATTCCATTCGTCTACCCCCTTCAGGAATCCATCCATTGCAGTAATTTCTCAAGTTCATCCCTTATTGGTGCTGATTCTTGCTTTAGTCGCTGAGCAAGCTTCTTGGAACTACCGAATATTCGATATAAAACAAATGGGCGCTGATAATCTGCTTTCTTTTCAAGTTCTTGTCCGAGTGCCACGAGCAAATCTAAATCCATGATGTCAATGTTCTTTATTGGCTTAGCTGATTCACTTGCACCAAGTAAAATAGCTACAAACACAGGCATCATCTCTACTGATAAGCCATGCGCTTCAAGAAAGGCTTCCGCATAAGCATCTTGCACGGATTGATGCTCTGTATCAACGAGTAACATATATCGTTGAACAAGTGGAAAATAATCCTTGCTATAAAGTCCTAATCCAAAAACCGCATAGGTGCTGGGCATAGCTGATTTTTCACTCGGCTCAACATCCTGATACCAAGCAAATTCCTCCATAGCAAGCTGGGCATAGTCCGCTAATAAAGGGAAAAGATTTGGATATTGTAGGCAATTGGCGAAAAATTGATGAAGCTTTGATTTAGCTAACTTTTTAATAGGAAGATAATTTTTCGCTTTACTCTTTAAAGTCAGCTTATAGCCCTTTGGAAAACCTTCTTGTAGCAGTTGAATGATATAGTAAAGGGCTTCACGATAAGCGTTTTCCTCTTCTACCATCACTCGTATATCAATCGTTTGTAAAATATCATTTGCCTGTCCTTCGAATACATCCCGCTTTCTTATACTTTCAAAACGACCGCTTCCTTTTTCCAAATAATTAGCTGCCTGCAGCGAGCCAAGCTGCTTCGCAAGTTCCAAGTATTCTAATCGAGTGGCTGGCTCTTTTTGACCAATCTTCAACGCGACATAAAGAAAGAAATCTAGTTTTTCCTGCTCTAGTTGTTGTACCGAGTCCTCTGTTTTCAATACCCACTCTTTCCTATAATCGCCTGCTTGTTCAAAATAGTGCGTTAAAAAATGCTCCTCTGCCCACTGCTTAAAGGCCATTGTATAATAATAAATCCATTTGTCTAAACGTTCTTTATTCGCCCGATGCTTTTCTTGAAGCCGATGAATAAGTGGTTCGACTTCCTCAGCTGTTTGATGGAAAAAATGTGGATTGACCAAATGCTTCGCAAGGAAAAATTCATCATTGTCACTTGGTCTTACTGGTAGCTCTGCCATCACCTTTGTTTCTATAAAGCTTGCCAGCACTTGTTTCGTTGACGCTAGTTTACGATTATTCAACAGCTCCTTTTGATAATGAAGCACCGTTTTATCATGTTCAAATTCCAGCACAACCTCAAAGCGGTAATCAAAAAATCGGGGACCGTATTGCTCAGATTGAAATACTTCCTCTGTTTTAGTACATAAAGCACTAAAAAGCTCTTCAATATGCTGGACATCTGTAAATTCTTGTATGTATGAACCCGCTTCCACCTTATAGGAGCTATCACTCCAACTAAATGGCTCATAAACATCTATAAAGATTGTGCCATTAGGACTTTTTCCTTTTTTCCAGGCAACTTTCAAATATTGAAGGATGCCTGCTTGTAACCTACTTTGCTCTTTCAGCCCTGTTATTCGTTTACTCTCTTCTTGATAAACAGCCGTGATTTGCTCCCACACAGCCGCTAGAAAATGCTCTACACACTGCTTCACTGTACATCCTCCCTTTCTATTGTTAGAGAAAAATCTCCCGCTAAAGCCTTAGCGAGAGATCCATCTTATCCGATTGTTTTCACAACCGCTCCTTCTTGATTTTTAATATGTGTCTTCAAAATTTGAAAACTTACACCAGCTAAAGAAGAAATAGTGAATTGACTTTCTTGCGGTATCAGCCTCTGACTTAATTCTCCTACCGCTGCCTTGTTCAATGTGATCGTAATCTCTTGACCATTCTCTGAATAACCTACCTGAGGGCCTGCTTTAAATATTATCGTTATTTGTTGACCGACTAAAGTAAGATCTTTATCTTTCAGAATACGTCCACGTAATAATTTACTAATGACAGCTGCTTGCTTTGCTCCAAGTTGAACAACATTAGACGGTTTGTTAAACCAGCTCTTTTTTTCTACTTCCCAAGCAAGTTGATCTACGAAAAGAAACCCCGTATTAGAGCCATCTTCCTCCATTCCTCGCACAACTGCCTCGGCAACTTCAGGATTTTGCAGGAGAGAAGTTCTTGTTAAATCCGTAGTATAGCTTGGTATTTGCTTCATGCCAGCCTGTAGTACACCAAGTGTATTCCATGTCTGCATCGCTTCTAACTCATCCTCTGAAATACCGACCATTTGGATAAACTCCATCTTGCCATTTGGTGTATCGATTTCAGCAAGCTCTGGATCATGTGTAAAGGCTAGTGCCGTTAATTGTGTGTCGGCATCGAGGCAAATCGGACCATTTGCATCCAAATAATCTCCCGCTCTAAATACATTACCACTATTAAACACATATCTGCCCATATTCTGTAGTAAATTCAATGCCCAAGCAGGTGGCTCGTCCTCATCTAGTTGACGTACTAGTCGAAATGTTAATTCAAATCCATATCCACTATAGTCCTTGTTTTCAAATTCCTTTTCATATAGTTCCGAGAAGCCATATGTAACAAAATGCCAATGCGGAATGGATGTTTCGCTTTTATAAACACTAATTCCATCTAAAGGATCTTGTCCTCCTAGTGAATAGGGAATCAAAGTTCCATAATGCTTTGGCTCCTGCTCACCATATACCTGTGCTAATGCCTGATCAATCGCATCCCAGCCAACTGCTGCTATTTCATCACTCATTTCCATATCCTCCTTGCTGATATCACTCGTAGAACGTACGTATCTATTATTTATGATAGCAATTTTATGGTGACTCTTTTAACAGGAATAGGACTCATTTTCCAGTTTCCAGCAACTAGGTTTATTGACATTCTATATGGGGTAAATATGACTAATATTGATGACGCCTTAGCGTAATTGCGTTCATTTTTTTCGAGCTTGCTCGAAAAGTATTGGGACACCATTGAAGCAAAAAGTACAATTTGTACATTTATCGCACCACCGATAAAGAGGTGTTTTTCGCTGAAAGATAAAAAGACAATCCTCTTACAAAATAGAAGATTGTCGCATGAGTGTCTATTTTACTATTTAAACGTCAGGTAGTGCATCTTAACCATATAGCATAGCTGGCTCACGAACCGTTTGTAAATAATCTGCCAATTTCCCTGCAAATACTTTCTCTAAATACGGTAATTGCGCTAGGCAATGAGGCGTCATTAATGCTGGGTTTTGATATATTTTTAGCCCTCCCACCTTTAGTAGCGTCGCTACAAACTGGGAACAAAAATAAGCACGCTCACGTCTCACTTCCTTTTGCATCACCACACCAAAAAGTCCGATAAAATTATATTTATAGCGATCTCGATTCCAGTACATATAACGGACAATTTTCATCATGTCTAAATATTGATAATGTGATATACGACAGCGATAAATAACACAATCCGCACACTCAAATAGCCCTCTTTCTGCATCCTCTCGTAAAAAGCCCCCACTTAACGGATTGTTCAATTGCCTTCGACCAAAGCTATACATTTCAAATAGCCCCTCATCAAAGGCTATGGATGCATGATTCATCTCCTTACCCGTATACATGCCGATCGCTTTTGATAATAACGTCCCTGTTTTGGTTAATACTATGTAAATCGTATGTGCCATATCTTCACCTACTTCAATATTCTCTCTCCTACTACCAATACGTTTTAAATCTTCAAATGGTTTCGTGAATTTCCTTTTTTTATAATTATACACAGCGAATCTTAAATATTTCCTAGTAGAACCTGAAGATTTTCTTAAGATTTGATAGGCTGAAAGTGTTTTTAGAATTGGATTATGACGATGAAAGGATGTTGATTTTTTTACTACCTTTATTTATATGAGCCTAATTGTAGTGTTATGTGTGAAGGGGTCGTGAAAATTTTTTCTAAGGCACGGAATCTATTTGTCCTTTTTATTAAAAGACGCTACTCAATATTGAGTAGCGTTCACTGAGTAATCATGCATTTAAATCCGTTATGGCTGGGACATTAATTTCTTTTACACAGGAGACTGCTGATAGATTAATTACACATTGCACAAGAGAGACAATATCTTGTACGGGGATTCGTGTACCTTCATATAAATGAATGGCTTTTTCCGCTCCTTCTTCATAGGGTACTTCTGCTGCCAGTTCACCAGGATTAATGCATGTGACAGAAATTTTATCTTTCCTTAAATGTTCACGCAGTGCATTTGTAATGCCCCTTACGCCGAATTTAGATGTGACAAATGAAACTTGTGCATTGTTTGTGTGATCTAAGCCTGCTGTAGATCCAATTAAAATAACCTTTCCCTGCTTCGCTTGTCTTAAGTTGGGTAAAAGTGCCTGAATATATGTAATAGTAGAAGTTAGATTGATATTGATTAATTTCGAAATATCCTCTACTTCATCCTTATCAAATGTATAATCATCTTCAAAACCACGCTTTTCCCATACACCCACATTATAAATTAATACATCGAGCGGAATGCCTTGTAACACTTCTTTTAAAGTGGAAATTTGTTGTTGACTAGACAGATCAATGGATAACCAGTGACGATTTACTCCATCATTTAGCTCTAAACTATTGGGTCTCGTTCGTGCTACCATCCATACTGTATCTCCTTTGACAGGTAACCCCTTAACAAATGCATCTCCCAATCCTTGGCTAGCTCCAAAGATAATAAAATTCCTACTCATATTACCATCCTTTCTCATGACAAAATGTAATGAAAACCTGTAGCTTGTTGCCGATCAATATATTCTTAAGTGAAAGGAATTTCTGCCTTTCAAAATTATCGCTACTAACTGAAAAGAATGAATAACTTTCACCTTATTTGATCTTAACGTATTTAATGCTATTAATCTCTTTTTATCACTTGAACTTGCCACTGCAAATTATTGTGAAGAGAACCTAAAGTAGTTGCAATTACACAGCCTTCTGCAAAATAAATCTAGTTAGCTCTGGGTCACTTTATATTTGTTATTCATTACCAATAGAATTTATCTGTTTAAACATGCTATCATTTTGTGGATATTGGTTAAAGCAGGTGAAAGATGAAAAGAAAGCTTATTTATACAATAATGTTCGTTTTATTCTGTTTCGTTTTTTTAATGAATCACATTTCTGTCTCTGCAAGTGGCTTTGATGATATAAAAAAACTGCCGAATCAAATGCAACAAGAAGTACAGGATCTAACAAAAAGAAATATTATTAAGGGAACAACACCGACAACTTTTTCCCCAAACACGACGATTACTCGTGGTCAAGTTGTCGTAATGATGGGACGATATATCGAACAGAACGGCATAGCGAAGGTTGATAAAAATTGGGAGGAAATGGATCGTTTTATGGATATGCCCCTTCGTGTGAAGGATCGTGAATTGCTAAAGTATTCAACTTTACTTTACGATAATGGCATCTTTAAAGGAGAAAATGGACGTCTAAATCCATATAATCACATGACACGAGAACAAATGGCACTAACGTTAAACCGACTTATGGTATTAGCCCGAAACTATTCATTGATTGACTATGCCTATGATTTGCAAAGTGATGTAGTGGATATACAGAAAGCAAATAAAGAAGCTAGACCCTATATAGAGGCACTTAATGCTTTAGGCATTTCCAATGTAGATACTTTCAATCCCAAAAACAGTGTGACACGTGTGCAGTTTGCTTCTTTTTTATCAAGAACAATCAAATTAATTGAGCGCAATCACCATGTTATTCATTTTGAAAAAACAGCTGAAGAGCTAGGATTTCAAAAAATTTCAAATGTAACAACGATCAATAAATCCCATTTACAAGTGTCCTTTTCTAATTCTCTTCTTCATATTTATGCACGCTATGATGGTAACTTTGCCATCGACGAAGAAGTGCTAATTGAAGGGACTAGCCTTTTTGGTCGCCCTCACGAATCACGATTACAGCTAAGAAATCAATTTATGCAATCAAATGCTTTCTCCATTGTAAAAAAATACATTCCAGGTCAACATGGATATATCAATATGAACCTTTTCTTAATGCATAGTTTTACAGATGCGCATTACAAATTATTAGATACAGGAAAAGAATATGGATCAGAAGCAGGATATTTAGATAAACAAGGTATATCTATGTATTTCATAAACAGTGATTCTGGCATAATAGAGCATACAATCAATGGAAATGTATTATCTATGAAAAATGAAGAAATTATAAGAACACCCAAGACGGTGCATTACCGATATTATTTCGACTATCAAGGTGTGATGGTATCTGATACAGATGCCATGAATCATATCGGTGATAAGCGTTACACAGTAACAAATAATGGAGATGTTCTATTGGAAGGAAAAGTACTAAAAGACCGTACATTTTATTATTTACCTATCATTCGGCCGGTACCTTTTCATACCTATAATGATGATTTCGGTGGATTTACGTATACCGATGATGTGACATTGCAACAAATTTTAGCATTCCACAAAACGGACGGACAAAAATCAAGTATTCCCAGACAATACATGCATCCAAAGGTGCTAGTGATTGATGGGAAGAAAAATATATATGGTACAATTAATCTACGGGATGCAACGTTCGGGACTTTCGAAGAGATTAAAAATTATTAATATTCTTATAAATAAAGAAGCCATCTGGTGTTGTTTTTTCAGCATCAGATGGCTTCTTCGTTTACAGTTTATTCATTGTCCCAAATCGGATAATATGACTCGTAGATTGGGTAGCTATAATAAGGTGGTCTTACGCCAATGGTTGGTGTTAACCAGGTGTCATTCAAATAATGGATCTCAAGTGTAGACGCTTCATTTTCTAATAATCGCGTAACTTTTGGGAAAAATTCAACCTCCATTTTCAGTCCTCCTGTTTCCTTCACGGCTTGTTTGGATGTTTAACACAAAAAGCTAAGCTTTCATAGTATATGTTGAAAAGGAGGGATTGGTTATTACTAATCCGAATGACAAGGACTATCGTGAATTATTAGCACAAATCCACTTTTATCAAAAGTGGTTTGAGGACAATAAAAAGGAAGATCCATACCCGCAATATCCTGTCTATGGGAAGATTACGCAATATAAAGAAGTGCCACTTACTCAACCTGAACAAAGACAATTACGCCAACCGGGATTGGAAAGCTTAATGGTTCCTAAGCCCATCATAGAAAATCCTCATTATAAAGGGAGTGGTAAATTAAAGGGAAAAGTTGCGCTTATTACTGGGGGTGATAGCGGGATGGGTGCAGCTGCTGCCATTGCCTTTGCGAAAGAAGAGGCCGATGTGGCCATTGCTTATCTAGATGAGCATGAAGATGCGCTAAGAACGAAAAAAAGAGTTGAAGAATTAGGACAAAAATGTCTGCTGCTTCCTGGAGATCTTCGCTTTAAAAAACAATGTGTAGACATTGTTTCCGAAACGATGAACACTTTTGGTCAATTGGATATTTTATGTAACCATGTTGGGATTCAATTTCAGCAAAATGAGCTGACAGACATCACGGATGAACAGTTTGATGAAACCTTTAAATTAAATGTATATGCTCACTTCTATACGACAAAAGCCGCTCTCCCTTATTTACGAGCAGGAAGCTCCATTATTGGCACTGCCTCCGTTGTGGCTTATGCTGGAGAACCTTTACTCATCGATTATTCTGCTACAAAGGCGGCTATCGTAGGCTGGACTCGTTCCCTAGCTAAAAGCGTTGCCAAAAAACAGATTCGTGTCAACGCGATAGCCCCTGGCCGTATTTGGACACCACTTATTCCTTCTAGCTTTTCCTCTGATGAAAACGCCTTACATGGAACTAATTTATTTAACCGAATGGCTCAGCCCTTTGAAGTCGCCCCTACTTTTGTCTATTTAGCATCAGATGATTCGAGGCATGTTACAGGGCAAGTCTTGCATGTAGATGGTGGCGAATCAACCAATTCATAATCGACATTATATTTAAAATATGTACTAAAAATTTTCTATTAAATGAAAATATAAATTCATCCATAGCAGACAAGGAAAAACCACCTTTTTTATCCATGATGCCTAGGATTATACCTATAATAAAAGCTTTACACCCTTATTTCAATTACTTTTCAATTTACTTACAGTGGTAATGTTTATAAGTTCTTTCACATACATTAATGTCGGGATAGCACCTTTAACATCGCCCCCAAGATGTTTTTGTACAATGCTATCCCTTTTTACATACTCTGTTTAGTTAGAGATTTCCCCAAGTTTTAATTCATTAAAAGCCGTTGCATTGTTCTTGGGAAGGTTCTCCTCATTCCAATCATCCTAATAGGACTGTGCGGCATTACATAAGCCACTGCGATTTAAAACCGTAGTGACTTATTGTTTGTTTTTTTGATTGAGAAAGTCCTATCATTATGCTGCATGTTTTACTAGTCCATGTTGTAATCAGTAAAAGTGCTCTTTAATTTTGTACTCTCACAAATAAGTGTCATAAAATAGTTATTGATAGTGTTCCAAGTATTTTCCTTCTTCGAAAATTTCTTGTGCACTTAAGGCTGTCCAATCCTCTGGTGTTTGTTCAGGATGCAAGTCAAGATAGTTTTTAACCATCTTATAGCCTTCACTGTAACCATAATTTTTCGGTAACCCTTTTCCACCATATAAGATGTCTGAGGTACGATTACTGTCGTACTTATGTAAATCAGGTTCTACTTTAGACCATAATTCCTTGTTGTAAGTTACATTCTTTGCTGTATAGCCGTAGTCAGGATAAACGTTTTTTTCAAACATGACCGCTTTTCCTTCAAAGACGATACTATCCAATACCGAAGCTCCGACATCTTTATTTAAATATTTTTCCGCCCAAACGCTGTGATGGTATTCGTGAGCAACAGTTGACTTTATACCATCATCCAAAACATTTAGATAAAGCGGGAGGATGATTTTGCCCGCTCCTACTGCGAAGGGTATTCTATTATTGGTTGCTGAAGGGAATACACAAACGGCTACATCGCTTTGAGAGGGTAAGAGGTCTGCGGATTTCAATAGCGATTCTTGAATGAGTTTATTGATTTCTGCTTTATGTGTTTCCATTTTTTCACTCACCATTTGTATTTCTGTTAGCCTGCTAGGAACCGTATTAAGCAGAGTTTCTGCCATATGATAATATTCCCCATTTTCAAAACAATCCTGGTAGATCGGTTGAATAACTTCCTTTTTATACAAATCCAGAGTTTCCGAGCTTGAAAGATTCGGATTCTCTTTGACCTTTTCCATATACGGATAAAACAGTTGATTGGCATGAATGATTTTGTATTTTTGTTTGGTTTGAGGGTGCTCAAATGAGAACACCATCTCTTCATCATCTGTTATTTGCTTTTTCTCATGAAGTTGGCTCTCACTTTTTTCTGTTGGTGTACAGGCAGCAAGCATAAGTAGTAAGAGACCTAGAATAAAGGTGATTCCCTTTTTAAATTTCATCCATTCTCCTCCCAATCGTTAATAACTAAAAATTCTTTATAACCCCATATATAACTTATATTACCATAAAAATAGTAATGAAAGAATGATTGATTTGTCAGTATTTAGTTAGCATCTCCACAAACAGAGTGTATGATTTTGTGAAGGTAAGAACCTCTAGCCACGCCTTTCATATATTATAGTGAAAGGAGTGGCTATTGTGCCTTGGCAACATAAAATTCCGTATTTAATCGGTCAGCCTGTTGGTGTTTCTTTTACAAATGGTCAAGGAACTTCTGGTGTCCTCTGTGGCGTATCAGGAGGAAAACTGCTTGTTCTTGAATATTTGTATCAAAGTCAATTTGCCTTAAAGCAATACGACCTTCATATGATTCATGATGTGAACGGCTTCCCCCCTTGTCATACGCAGCAGCCGTTATACTAAAAAAACATCCTAGAACGGATGTTTTTTTACATCGTGTTGAATACCAAAACAATTAGTAGTATTTGTTTCATTATTCTTGATGCTATACAGGCTAACAACTAACTCAAGCTACTATTCCATCATAATAATAAAGTAAAGCTTGCACCGCTTTATTCCCGAATGAAGGGACAACTCATTTTTTCTCTACTCGCTAATACCCCCCTTTTGTCCAATACATACTTTAAAAGAAAGAAAGGAGGTGTGTTTCATGAGTTACTGTAATTTCAATAATTACTGTGGCGGGGACAATGGAAACGGCAATAGCTCTACATTCGTGCTTATTGTTGTACTATTCATCCTTCTTATTATCGTTGGTGCTAGCTTCATGTGTTAATTGATCGTCTCAGGCTTTAGCCTCTGTTCCATTACAGAAGCTAAAGCCTTTTTACCATGAATCGCTACCACAGCTATTCAAATCTCCTCCCCTTTTCGTTTTTTTCTAGCTCATTTATTTTTACTCACAATTAAAAGTTAGTAATTTAGATAGATAACTATCTTAAACCGCTAGCTTCACATAATAATAGTAGTGTAAAGTTCTTGTAACTTTACTTTACACTCCTTTTGGTACTTGGGGTCACTTTCGTCCGAGTGACCCTGTTCTAGCAGCACACATTTAGTTTCTCCTTTTCCCTATCAAGCGGAATCATCGGAACATTCCTACAACAAATTCGTTTTTATAGGAAGGAGGAAAACAATGGGAATTAATTTAAATCTCTGGTCATTTATCTTATCTTTGGGCTGTATTCTATTATTTTTTCTATCAGGTTCAATGAAAGACTTCTTTGACACCTATCTTCATTTCCATCCATTACTGTTGACACTACTCTTGTCTATTGCCTGTTTCTACCTAAGCCTGGTCGGTATGAAAAATGTTAAAAATTTAACGACCTTGCTTCGAGGAATTTTAACAATGGTCATTACACTTATTGTGATGATTAGTATTTCTTTTATTTTACTTTTTGGTACCCTTTTAAGTTAAAATGACCTACCCCCACATTATTTTAATACAAGCCTCCTTGACGAACGTTTGTTCTATGTTTAAACTATTAGAAAAGGAGGCTTTTTTATGCAAGAAACAACGAATATTGAGTTAGTACATTTCTCTGAAAGCTATGTAGAGCAGTTAAATCGTTTTGAATTACCTGAAGAACAACACCAATTTACGGCACTTCCTCAAGAGATTTCAATCGAGAAGGTCGGACAGTATCCAATTGTGATTTTAAGTGGTGGCGTACCTGTCGGCTTTTTTGTGCTTCATGCAACGGACAGAGTCCAACAATATTCTAGTAATCCTCAGGCAATGTTACTAACTGCCCTGTCCATCGACCATCAGCAGCAAGGTAGGGGCTATGCTAAAAAGGCTATGTCTGCACTTGCTGATTTTGTGAAGCAGGAGTTTAAAGAATGTAATGAAGTAGTGTTAGTCGTCAATCATAAAAATATAGCTGCACAGAATTTATATGTCAAAGTGGGCTTTATGGATCATGGAGAAAGAAGAATGGGACCTATTGGTGAGCAAATCGTTATGAATTTGCCATTGTAAAGAAATCGTCACTCATTTGCTTTTCAAAATCGAGACGTACCTTACAAACAACGAAATTCTATTTTCCCCTACCATCTCTAAGAATTTCATTGTTACACCTCCACTCCCTGGCATATAAGCTTTTCCTTCACGAATTCAACTGCTATGGGGCATGTTTGTACAGTATAATAAAGTCAATTAGCTATAGAAAAGGTGGAACTAGACATTGAAAAAAGAGATGTGGCTATGGTTATTAGGAATTTCTCTACTAGCTGGATGTAGTGTTACTGTTCCAAACGAGACAGTAAACACCCCTGCTGAACAGGTCTCATCACAGTTGGAGATACAGCATGAGGCTCCATTGATCGCCGTTTCCGATGATGAGAAGGTGAGATTATTTGCACGAAATGAAGCACAAAATGAAATTACAGAGGTAACTTTAGATATTGATGGTAAGCGGAAAAATTTTGACTGGACAATCCCTGATACAGGAACTAAACCTCAGTTATTCTATACAGATCTGACAAATGATCATAAGGAAGAGGCTGCTATTATTATCCAAACTGGACGAGGGACAGGCCTCAATCACTATGAGATTCATGTGGTAAATGGAGAGGATTTATCGGAGATGAATGTCCAACATTATGAAGACATCGTTGCACATACTATTGAATCAACGATTACGAAAAAAGATGATGGCACATTAGCGATTACGATGAAAGCACAGGGAAAAGAATCTACATTTGATTATGACTTTGATCCAGCACCAGATATCAAGCAAGCGCAACTTGCTTTCGGTGGTGTGGTCATTTATACAGTAGAAAATCAAAAAATAATGTTAAACATCCCTGGATCGATTGGCATCTCACCTATTTATGTAGCCGATGTTCGTATTACCTATCAATTTAATCGTACTAACAATGAGTTTCTTGTTGAGCAAATTGATGTGAAACCTATCGAGAAATAAAGCCGCCAAAAGCTGACCACTCCTGTCATCAGCTTTTGGCTTTTTCGTCGTAGATGTAAGCCTAGGCATTGTGTAAATGTTTATTCATTAGCTCTTCGACTTGTGTTTTTAACGCTTGATTGGCATAGCGTAGTACCTCATCATTGCCTGCGGTAGCCACCTGCACATCACTAAAATAATCATCAATTCGATGCCAGCCAACTAATCGTATTTTTTGTTGGGCGAGCTGACGTTTTAATTGAAAATAATCTTTGTGTAGCTGCTTTAATAAAGCATCCATAGCAGGTAAAAATACACGCTTCATCTTAAAATGCTCCGCCACTGTTAGATCGTGCTGTAAGGATTTCACAGCTAAATCAAGCAGCAAATATTGATGTAATAATCGTCGTTGCTCTCCATTAATCACATCCATCATCTTCTATACGAGCAGCATAAATGTATCTTAACGGGATGTGCTTCGTTGTGGTAATGGTTTCTAGTAGCAGCTGGTCCTCGTTCATCGCTTGAATGGTACCTCCCCATTGCACATAGTTACCATGTTCCCATATAGTTAACATAATATAGTTATGCTGTGTGAATGCTTGTGTGATTATTTGCTGTAATTCTTCAAGCTCCCATTCAGCATGTTCCCGAGGCAACTCTGTCAACACCTCTTGTTTCCATGCCTTCAAAAGCATTAAATGCTCTGGTAGCATCATCGCTGTCCATTTCATCGTTCCTCTATCTCTTATCATTTTTTCCACTCCTTATGCTAAATGCCCGCCCACTAAGCGATTCCGTGAAATAGCTGTACCAGCGCTGGTATAGGAGGCTGCGCGTAATAAGGCCACCACTCCATATTTTCTACGAATCGCATCCATGACATGACCAATGACCTGTCGCTGGTCCTTACGCTCATCAAATAAATCAAGCTGAATGCTACGCTCTGCCTCTAAATTTGTCAGTCTAACAGATAATTGACGCGCTGGCTCACCCGCAAAATGCTCATCTAGTAAGTCCAGACAAGTCTGATACATAACAAGGGTCTCATTGGTTGGACTTTCGATGGTTCTTGAGCGATGGAACCCCTTCGTCATCGCATTGCGACTGTAAGAGAGCCCCAAGCTAACAGTCCGCCCGACATAGCCTGCTTCCCGTGTACGTCGCATCACATCCTCACACATTTCTAGGAGTACAACTGCAATATCCTTTCGTGTGTGATAATCCTTCCTGAGCATTTGACCCTTCCCAAAGCTTAATGCCGCATTGTTCACCAATGGCTCACCTAATGTGGATAGATCAATGCCCCATGCATGGTAATAGTATTGATTACCCATAATACCAAAGCGCTTTTCTAATTCGGCTAAATCGGCATGGGCTAATCCACCGACTGTTTGAATGCCCATCGCATTTAAATTGGCTGCCATCTGTTTCCCAATCCCCCACATATCAGATAAAGGACGCACTGGCCAAAGCTTTGTTGGGACATCGGCATAGGTCCATTTGGCAAAGCCTGTTTTTTTTGCCTCTAAATCTAATGCTAATTTAGCCATCAACATGTTTGGTCCCATGCCAATGGCGGACGGAATGCGAAACTTTTCATAGATGTCTTCCTGAATCAATTTGGCTACCTGCTCAGGCGAACCCCAAAGTTGCTCCGTGCCTGTTAGATCTATAAAGCTTTCATCCACACTATAAACATGGATCGCCTCTGGAGGGACATATTGTGCAATCAGACGCGTAATGGCCATGGACATCTCTAGAAAAAAGGACATTTTTGGTTCAAACAACTTAATATCTGGATGTTTGGGAATTTCATAACGCCGATTCCCTGTTTTAATGTTAAATTTTTCTTTCATCACTGGTGATGCAGCCAGCACAATACTACCAGGTTGTTCAAAATTACCGATGATAGCAATTGGATCTGTCAGCACATCTAGCCCTTCTAGCATGGCAATACAGCTTGCATAAAAGCACTTCATATCAATACAAAAAATATCTTTCTGTGGGAAGTCGTTGTAATTCATATCACCTCAGACTCCCGTTGGAGAATGGGCAGAAGTGCTAGAACATTGTTAATATGAAACGTACGCTTCGCTAGCCTTGTAAAACAAAAGGCGGTAAAGGAATCACCTTTAATGTGGATAATTTTCACGCGCCTTTTCGTAATGGCACCTGATTTCGCTATATACATCATGTGAACGATTTGGTGACGATGCATGGCTTTTATCAACTGTTCTTTCATGTTGAATGCTCCTTTACTGACTCTGTTTGCGTTCATGTTGAACAGAGTTTTTGATAACTAAGAACAAACGTTTGTGTTTTTATTATACGCACGTATGTTCTGAAATAGAAGTGGTAATTTTAGCTAATTTTTTTCCAGACAGAGGCTGACTGTAGCTAGGCATTTGTGTAAGTCTAGAAGTACCTAAAACATAATCTATGATGATGAATAGCTCAATTTATATGAGAAAGGATGTAAGTATCAGCTCAAATATCGATTATAACTCCCCTTCTGCAGCGTTCACTTTTGATGTCAATAAAAGTACGCTTTTTAAAAAAGACTCCCGAAATTACATTAATATTCTCGGTGTGGAACAATTAAATACATTAGAAAATACATCTTTGCTTGATATTTTTTTAAGTAAAGACAATGTCATCGAGCCACATTACCATCAAAATGCTGCAGAGCTTGTCTATTGTATTGCAGGAGCAGCAACGGTTTCTATATTGAATCCCTTTACCAAGAAAATTCAAAACTATCCTATCAAGCCTGGGCAGGTTGCGAATGTACCACAGGGCTGGTGGCATTATGAAGTAGCCACAGAAGATGACACGCATCTACTTGCTATTTTTGATGCGCCAACGCCAGAGGTCATTTTAGGCTCTGATATCTTAAAATTCACACCAGCCAATATTATGGCCCATACGTATTGTTTAGATGAAGAACAATGGAAGAAAACGATTGCACCGATTGTTCCTACGACTTATATCGGACCAGCAAAAGGCTGCAATCGTGTCCAATCAGCAACCGATCAAGCCCCTTATAAACCAACCATGCCACAGCAATATATGAAACCATGTCCATACCCTTATCCCTATCGTTACCCTCCTATGTACCCTTATGGCACCTACTATTAGCGACCTCTTATACATTTTTTATTGTAAAAGATGAATAGAATGTCATTTACTGCTACATCCTAATCTTAAATCAACCTAAGAGTTAGGAAGTGTCAGGATGACAATGATAAATGAAAATCTAGCATCGCTACGATTTAAGGAGGTTTTCAAGCTTTGGTCACAGCTTGGGATCAATCAAGGCTATATTGCTTCCAGTCATGCTTTTTTTAAGCATACGCGTGATAAAAACTTAAAAATCCTTACATTGGAATTTATTCAATGTTTAAAAGAGGAAAATAAACAGCTAACACTGCTATTAAAGGAAAACGGTGTGCTGGCACCAACAGCATCAATAGAATACAGTAAAATGAAAATAACGGATATTCGTGGGAAATCTTTCATTAATGATGGCGAAATAAGTGCTATTTTATCGATGAATATTGCCTCTTCTTTGATTGCCGTAAGCCAAGCTTTAGAGCTGGCAGTAAAGAAAACACATCTAACCAAATATAGTGAACTCCATATGCGTTATGCGCTACTTGGAGCGAGATTGATTGACCTAAGTAAGAGTAAAGGCTGGTTATTAGCCTCTACACACTAAAAAGAAGCCTCCGTTTTAATAACTAACGGAAGCTTCTTTTTTTTAATCTTTATCGATTTCTCACGAACAGTAGCTTATACCATTGATTGACTAGGAATGGTAACACCGATAGGCTATAAATAAAGCCTAGCTGTGCTGGTGTTAATGGAGCTACCTCAAAGACCGTTGTAAGCATCGGCATAAATAAGACCATGTGTAAACTTAGCACACCAATGATAAAGGCGAACCACGTATATTTATTCGAAAATACACCAATCGCAAAGATGGATTGTTTGGATCGAGAATTAAAGCCATGCACTAACCTTGACAAGCATAGTGTTGTAAAGGCCATCGTGCTTGCTGTTAACGTATCGCCTGTCGATAAACCGATTTGAAACGCAATAATGGTGGAGATGGCGATTAATATCCCTTCAAGCACAACTTGTGTGGTAAATTTTTTATTTAATAAAGGAGTATGAATGTTTCTAGGCTTGTCCTTCATTGTTTTCTTATTATTTGGCTCTAAACCGATGGCAATAGCAGGCAGACTATCTGTTAATAAGTTGATGAATAGAAGATGGACAGGTGCGAAAGGAACAGGTAAGCCCAGAACCGTTGCATATAACACGACAAAAATAGCGCCTGCATTTCCAGATAATAAGAACAGAATGGCATTTTTAATATTTGTATAGATGCTACGGCCATTGGCGATTGCTTTAACAATTGTTGAAAAATTGTCATCCGTTAAAATCATGGATGAGGCATCTTTTGCAACCTCTGTGCCTGTTACGCCCATAGCCACCCCAATATCTGCTTGCTTCAAAGCAGGTCCATCATTGACACCGTCTCCTGTCATGGCAACCACATGTCCTTTATCCTGCCATGCTTTAACAATTCGAATTTTTTGGGCTGGTGTAACACGGGCATAAACAGAATAATCCTGTACTTTCTCTTGCAGCTCTTGATCAGTTAAGCCTTCGAGCGCATGTCCCTCTATAGCTTCAGCTGGATTTTGCAAAATACCAATTTGTTCGGCAATCGCGGTTGCTGTAATTTTATGGTCTCCTGTAATCATGACGGGTTTAATACCTGCCTTTATACAGCTTTCCACAGCCTCTTTCGACTCTTTTCTTGGAGGGTCCATCATCGCTACTAAGCCGACAAAGATTAAATCTCGTTCCGCTCGTGGATCGACTTTTTGTAGAGGCAATACCTCCTTATAAGCAATGGCTAACACCCTTAAACCATTCATAGAAAAATCACGATTCACCGCCTCGATTTTCTGGCGATGCTGCGGGGTTATCTCAAAAATACCTGTTGATGTTTTGATTCGTGTCACTTTTGGTAAGAGTACATCCAGAGCCCCTTTGGTAATCATGATGGGCTGCTTGTCCATCTGATTGACAGTGCTCATAAGCTTCCTCGTCGAATCAAATGGAATTTCAGCCAATCGTGGATATTGCTCACGTATCTTCAATTCATCTAACCCATACTGTTTCCCCAATTTCACGAGCGCAATTTCTGTAGGATCACCAATTTCTTTGTGGTCACGCTCGACAGCGTCACTACATAAAAGCGCTTTTACCATTAGTTCTTTTTCCACTGGATTTATTGGATTGAGCCAATCATGAGGAATTTTCTTCTGGTCCACAAAAACTTCCTGTACCACCATTTTATTTTCTGTTAAAGTACCTGTTTTATCAGAACAGATGACCGATACACTCCCCAAGCTTTCCACAGCATAAAGCTTGCGAATGATCGCATTTTCCTTTGCCATCTTTTGGGTGCCAAAAGCTAATACGATGGTCACGATAGAACTTAAAGCCTCAGGGATAGCCGCCACAGCAAGAGATACAGCAAACATAAAGGATTCCACTAAGGCTCGTCCTCGGATAAGATCAATCGTAAAGATTGCTAAACAAATCAGCGTAATCCCTAAGGCTAATTTTTCACCGAATTGATCGAGACTAATTTGTAATGGCGTTTTCTTTTCCTTGGCTGTATCGAGTAAATTCGCAATTTTTCCGATTTCCGTCTGCATCCCAATTGCCGTAACCATCACGATGCCACGTCCATTGGTCACAAAGCTTCCTGAATACACCATATTTTTCTTATCCGCAATGGTGATATTCTGCTTCCGAATAGGGTCTGTACTTTTTGCCACAGCAATTGATTCGCCTGTAAGAGAGCTTTCGTTGATGTGTAAATTATGGCTTTCTAGTAGTCTTCCATCCGCATTAATATAATCTCCAGCCTCCAACATCAGAAGGTCCCCTACTACAATTTCTTCAGAAGGAATTTCTACTAGTTGATTATGACGCATGACCTTGGCAATGGGAGAGGTCAATGCTTTTAGATTATCTAATGATTGTTCAGCCTTCACATGCTGCACTGTACCTAAAATGGCATTTAAAATAACCACGATCATGATCACAATGGTGCTTTCTACTTCTCCTAGTAGAAAGGAAACGAAGGCAGCAACGAGTAAAATGATGACCAATAAATCTTTGAATTGGCCCATAAAAACAGCCAACGTACTTGTCTTTTTCCCTTCCTCTAATACATTATAGCCATAGACCTGTTGCCTCTTTTGGACGTCATCATCAGTCAAACCTTGCGTGGTGACGTTCAATATCTTCATGACTTCAGCAGTTGATTGTTGATGATATTCAGTCATTGAGTTCTCCTTCCATTTACAAGATTTGAAAGCCTCCTACTATTTTTCTTAAAAATAATATTCGTTCTTAAAATCTCAAACTTCTCAAATCTGTAAATTCATTAACTACAACAATCTATTCCATAGGTAATTAGAGTATGCTAAGAAACCATAGAGAATTTAATTTTGGGAAGTGTACGAAAATAGATTCATGCAAACCAATTAAAAAGGTATTGGGATGGCTTTCCCAATACCTTTCAGGGCTATCGTTCGATTATGAATGATGATGTGCTGACTGATAATCTACGTGCTGCTCCTGTCCAAGAGGTGCCCTTTTAATAGAAAAGATCGCGCAGCCTAATGCACAAAGAACTAGAATCGTACCAAAGCTAGCTAGGTGCATAACGGACCCTGTCCAAGCAAACATTGCGCCACCAACTGCTGATCCGATAGAAATACCAATTTGCAGGGCAGCTGTATTTAAGCTTTGCTGAATATCCGATGATTGAGGATCCGCCTGAATTAAGTAATTTTGTAATGGCGGTGTCAGTGCCCAGCTCAACGCACCCCATAAAACCGTAAATACTAAAAACAGTGGAAGGGCAATAATTGTATAAGGAATACTAAATAAGACAATGGCAAAGGCTGAGACAATTAAGATTATGGCTTTACTTGTGCCAATTTTATCACTCACCCATCCACCTACAGCATTCCCACTAACAGAGGCAATACCAAAGATTAAGTAACAGATACTAATCCATGAAGCATTCATATCAAATGCCTCTACTAAAAATGGTGTTAAATAGGCGTAGAGCATGTAATGGCCCGCTAGCATAAATAGGGTAGTTAACTGTGCTGTCAGGATTTTCAAATTCGCCAGCGATTTAATTTGCGCCTTGGATGGCACTACTTCTCCAATTGGCATTTTTTCAAGTAATAAAGCAATTAATATCATTGAAATCGTTGATAGGATACTAATACCTAAAAATACAGCTCGCCAGCCAAACGCTTCTGTAATAAAAATACCCATTGGCACACCGATCACCAGCGCAGAACTTACCCCCATAAAAACAAGCCCCAGTGCTTTAGCACGATGGCGAGGCTCTACGATTTTAGTTGTAATCGTTAATGATAAAACAATCACTAACGCTGTACTCATAGCTGTGAAAATACGTGCGATTAGCACAATGATAAACGTTGTACTAAAGAAGGTCATTAGATTTCCTAACGTAAAAATAAATAAAGAAATAAGGAATAAGCGCTTGCGTTCCACCTTGGCTGTCAAGGATAGTAGGACAGGTGCAGAAATCGCATAAACAAGTGCAAAAATAGTAATTAATTGTCCCGCTGTCGCTAAAGACACATCTAAATCCTCTGCAATATTTGGCAGGATTCCACCAACAATTAATTCAACTAACCCTACTGCAAAGGTAGTCACAGCAAGAATATAAACTCTCCAATTCATCGTAATCTCCCCTTCGATACACGTTCATTTTTGTAGGAGATTGTTTTAAAACAAACTAAAAAAATCCTGACTACAAAAATGAAGCAAAGTTTTGTAGTCAGGATTTTATGGTTCCTGGTAGAGACCCTCAATCCATATTATTGAGGTTATACAGATCAAATATTTACTTTAGCTATAGTAGCACATCAAAATTTCATTGACAATAGCTTTTTTCATAGAATTCATTGCCTCTAAAAATCTTTTTGGCAAGAGAAAATTTCGATTTTCTGCTTATATTTCGACGAATTTGACCATATATATAAACATACAATAACTATTTTACGAGGTGATTGTTTGCGTATAGTAGGATTTGTCTGCTATTTTTTAATACTATTTTATGGCGTAGAATTAGTAGAAGAAGCGTTCACAAATGAAGAACCAGCAATGCAATCTCCCATGAAAAGTAAGCCATCGCCCATCAAGGAAACCGTTGAAAATTCAAGGATTTGTGTCTATTATCCCACTTATAAAAGCTGTACCGATTTACCCCAACAATAAAAAAGAGGCTACTCAATGGAGTGACCTCTTTTTTCAATCATTTTGAGCCAATATGAAAATGACTAAATGGATATAGTATTAATTTCGATTCACCATATACAGCATCCTCTGAAATTAAACCATAATGGCGACTGTCACTACTTTTTAGGCGATTGTCACCAAGCACAAAATACATGCCCTCTGGCACTTCTTTTTCATTCACTAATTGTTCCAATGTAAAGTTTTCCGTAATGCGTAATTGATTAGGATCATCCGTTTGACGGTTCACATAATCTTCTTTATATGCTTTGCCATTGACGTACAATACATCATCTTTCATTTCCACTTTATCCCCTGGAAGACCGATGACACGTTTAATATATAACTCATCTTCGACAGGAGATTGGAAAACAATTTGATCAAAACGCTCGATTTTACTTGTTTTGCTTACAATAATAATATCCTTATCGTGATAAGTTGGATACATAGATGCTCCCTGTACTTTAATCGGCGCAAATAAGAATTGCTTACAGCCAAAAACAACAACAGCTGTAATGACAATAATTTTGATGTAGGATAATATTTCTTTTTTAAGATTGGATGTTTTTTCCGCTTGCATGCTCATTCCCCGATACTGTTTTTTTAATAGTATAACATTTTCTCACTATTATTGACGAATGAATCACACAAATTGTTTCCTATTCATAGAAAAATAGACAAGGCTACAAAGTAACATTGTCTAGAAATTGATATTTTACTGTTTCAACGTTATGAATGGTTAGTTTGTGTAGCAGAGTGATGCTGCTCGTTTAATAAATCTACTGCTAATACGATACCCACTGGTAATGCAAATGCTAATAAAATTGTGCCTACAATCATCACAATCACTCCTTTAACCATTTCTAATGTCAGTATACACTTAATTTTCTGATATTTCAAGAAATATCGAAAAATGATGAATAACAGCAAAAAAATCATTCAACTAGGCATGCACCCTACCTGAATGATTTTTTATCCCTTACATAAATAATTTTAAACATAATACTTGTAGGCCTCTAATTGCTGATTGGACTGGATTTTTTCGCACTTTACGTTTAGGTACATAGCTTTGCATGCAATGATTCAGCGCTGTATACCTCAGCACCTGGGTCCTCCCATTCATTCATCTCCCTCCCTTCGTGGCCAAAAAGTTTACAACTAGTATGCGACATTTGTAAGCAACTTGCTTACTTACTTTTGTAAATGGTTTTTTAAATCTGTTTGTATTTTTTGAAGCTCTGCCTCATTCGGAATATAGTACCAAATGCGGTTAATCCTTTCACCGTCTCCCTGTTCGAACGATAACTGCTCAATATCCTTATCCATTTTTTTATAAATACTTTGCAGCTGAATAAGGTCCTTCACCGAAAAGTTCATGCGAACATTGTCGCCTAGTACATTCAACATATCAGTTGCTTTTAATAATGTTGATGGTGTGGAGGCTTTTTTCATCACCGCTTCAATGATTTGACGTTGTCGAATTTGGCGTCCAAAATCACCTCGAGGATCTTCATAACGAATACGAGAAAAAATAAGGGCCTCATTACCATCTAATGTGATTTCTCCCTTTGGATAGTGGTATTCGTCAAAGGTTAAATCCATATCATTATCGATTGTTACGCCACCCAGCGTGTCAATAATTTGTAAAAAGCCCTCCATATTAATAAATACATAATAATCAATGGGTATATCTAAAAAATTTTCGACCGTATCCACAGCCATAGGGACGCCTCCAAAGGCATAGGCATGATTAATCTTATCTACCGTATCATGACCAACGATTTCTGTTCGAGTATCACGGGGTATACTAAGCATTTTCATCGTCTGCTTTTCAGGATTTACAGTGATTACAATCATGGTATCGGAACGTCCACTATCATCTTTACGTTCATCGACCCCAAGCATTAGAACCGAAAAGGGATCTTTTTTAATCACTGTTTTTTCTTCTGGTTGTGCTGCATCTGTTGTTTGAATAAGTGGTGTATTTATTTTATTCATAGTTTTTTGGATGGTAAAGTAGGCAGTACCTATAAAAATTAAAAAAATTGCTAATAGGCTACCAACAATCCACAGCCATAATTTTTTCTTGCTCTTTTTCTCTTTTGAGCGTTTCATGTTTTTTTCCATACATAAGTCCTTTCTTGCTTAACAATTTTGCCCCTCTTTTTGACGTATTAAGTTGGAAAAAAGTTTATCTAGTCTACTTATATGCATAATGAACGAAAAAAAGACGTACACTAGTATTTACTAAATTTACAACATACTATTCCCTCATTTGTCAATTATCTTCCTTTTACATTCATTGCCCTCTATCAAAATGGTGCTATCTTAATTTATTGAAAATTCATTATTGTTGATATATACTATTTTTCAGATACAACGTCTCTATAATAGAAACGTTTTTAGGAGGAATCACTCAATGTTTCAAAAAAGAAGAGAGCAGCTCGTTTCCCGTATGCAGCAACAGTCAATTGATGTAGCAGTGCTAGTGCCAGGGTCAAACATGTATTATTTTACAGGTCTTCAGTTAAAGCAAAGTGAACGCCTAACAGTAGTCGCTATTACTGCTCATCATCAATTATACTTTCTCGTTCCACAAGTAGAATTAACAAAAGTTGACTTGGGTAATGGAGGGACAATCCTATCCTATTCGGATGAGGAAGGACCGTCACAGGCCATCCAGCAACTAAAAAAAGAGCTAGGAACAGCGCAGACACTTGCCGTTGAGTTTGACACCATGCGCGTGAAGGAACAGAAAGCTATCGAAAACCTTACATATGACACTTTATGTAATATCGGTGAAACCATTCGTGATATACGTATGGAAAAAGATGAACACGAAATAGCCCTCATGCGTCAGGCTGTACAGATCGTCGAAGAAAGTCTTGCAGCCACATTACCGATTATTCAAGCTGGTATTTCAGAGATGGAAGTCGCAGCCCAATTAGAATATGAAATGAGACGACGTGGATCAGAGGGAACACCTTTTGGAACCATTGTTGCTTCTGGTTATCGAGGTGCACTTCCTCATGGTAGAGCGAGCACAAAGAAAATAGAGACAGGTGAATTAATCGTCATAGATTTTGGCGCGATTTATAAGGGCTATGTGGCGGATATGACTAGAACAGTTGCTTTAGGAGAAGTTTCTCCAACGCTCAAAACAATTTATAGCATTGTGAAGCAAGCAAATGAAACAGCCATAGCAGCCATAAAACCAGGTATGACAGCTCATGCCATTGATGATCTAGCCAGAGACATTATTCGCGATGCCGGCTATGGCAATTCTTTCACACACCGACTTGGCCATGGCATTGGTTTAAGTGCACATGAAGAGCCTTATATGATGCAGCGTAATCAGCTAGTGTTAAAGCCAGGCATGGCCTTTACCGTGGAGCCAGGTATCTATGTGCAAGATGTTGGTGGTGTTCGTATCGAGGATAATTTAATCGTCACAGAAAATGGTTACGAAAATTTAATGACCTATTCGAAAGAATTAATCATTTTATAAGGTTGGTGTGTACAATGATCGATATGAGGAAAATACAACAGGATATGCCGCTACTTGAACACTATATTTATCTAAACACAGCTGCTGCATCTGCCATGCCACAGCCAGTAGTGGATGAAATGACTAGCTATCTCCAAAAACAAGCAAGTATTGGTCCCTACTTGCCCTCTTTTCGTCAAGAAACGTATGCGCAAGTAGAGCGTATTCGAGAAAAAGCAGCATTGTTCATCGGCGCAACAAAAGAGGAAATTGCCTTTGTGCCAAACGGTTCAGTGGCGATTAATTATGTCGCAGGGGGCTTGCAATGGAAACAGGGAGATGAGGTCATAGTGCTCGACACAGAAATGTTGAGTAACTATGTGCCTTGGCTTGCCCTTCAGCAGCAAGGGGTTCAGCTGAAGGTGTTAAAAACCAATGATGAATATATGGTAGATTTATATGCACTTGAGCAACTCATCACACCACAAACAAAATTGATTGCCTTTGCCCATATGTCCAATGCTGCTGGGGCACTCCAGCCTGCCAAAGAAATATGTCAGCTCGCCCAGCAACACCATGTACTAACATTGATGAATGCCAATCAAACACTTGGTTTAACACCAATGAATGTTGCAGAGCTTGGCTGTGACTTTCTAGTTGCATGTGGACGAAAATGGCTACGCGGCCCTGAAGGATCAGGTATTTTATACGTACGAGAAGCACTCATTCCAACATTGACACCTATTATGATTGGCTGGGGCAGCACCCAGTGGGATTATCAAAACAATGCCTATTCTTTTGTAGAAACCGCTAAACGTTTTGAACCAGGTTGTCCAATTATTCCAAGTATTTTCGGCTTAGGGGCAGCTATTGATTATGCGAACAATATCGGTATCCATCACATATATAATCGTGTAAAGCAGCTAACAAACTATTTAATTGAACAGCTTGCCACCATTCCAGGCATTGTCTTATATGGTCCTCAAAATAGTGCCCATCGATTATCGATTACGCCATTTAACATTGAAGGGCTGTCACCAGATGAGCTAACCAATGCTTTAGCAGAACATGGGGTCATCATTGAAGCTGGAACATTTATGGCGAATACCATTATGGAACGCAATCAAATTTCTAAAATGGCCCGTTTTTCACCACACTATTTTAATACGTTTGAAGAAATTGACAAGGCCGTATCCATCATGAAAAAAATCCAAGCAAAGGCTCAGGATAGTTAATGTCTATCTTGAGCCTCTTTTTCATGCTTATTCATGATATAATTTAAAGCTGTATTGATCGAAATACCGTTGAATATTCATCGCTCCATATTGAAGAACATTCACCATATCAGGTAACTTCTCCTCTGTTGGCTTACGATAAATAGGGCCAGCAATTGTTAAAGAGGCAATGACTTCTTTTTTACTATTAAAAAGAGGTACACCTAGCCCAAATACTGAATGAGAGTACTCTCCTGTTGAAAAGCACCAGCCTTGCTGTTGTATTTTTTCTAAATCGGTTAACATTTCATCAGGGTCAGTAATGGTTTCAGGCGTTAATCTTTTCATCCCATGCTCCATGATCTCCTTTTTTCTCTCTTCAGGTAGATACGCCATGATGACTTTACAAGATGCCCCGATATGTAGTGGTGTCCGCGTGCCAATCGACACTGAAAACTTAATGGTTTGAGAGCTCTCAGCTATTTCTACTGTGACACCATCTGTTCCATCCAGCCATGTTAAAAATACGGATTCTTTGATGGTATCTGCAAGGTTGATCATAATTGGTAAAACAAAGTCAGAAAGATTTAATTTATCTTTAACCATCTGGCCATATTCTAGAAAGCGAAGCCCTAATTCATATTTTTTTGTCTCAGGATTTTGAATAAGAAAGCCTTGTTTTTCGAAGGTTGCTAAAATCCGATAAATAATGGAGTGACTAATATCCATCTCTTTTGCTAGCTCACGAACACCCCATGTAGGATTTTCCTTATTAAAATATTTCAGTACCTCCAATGAGTTATCTAATGTTTTTAATGTCATTTCACACCTCAAATGTCTCTATAATAGAACCGTATTTTGATTATAAAATGAAGACGGACAATTTTCAATAAATTCAACTATTTTACAATTAGATTTTAAATGAACTATTTCATTTCAAGCAGTTCATATGGACATTCGGATTGTGCTGAGCATGGCTATCACCTAAAAAAGGAAAGCTATCCGCTGGAATCCTCTTTTTATCCGTCACATTTTGAGTTTTATCCGCCAGTTTGGACATTCTATCCACTTAGAGCCATTCTATCACCCAAAAAACGAAGGCTATCCGCTAGATTCCTCTTTTTATCCGTCACATTTCGAATTTTATCCGCCAGTTTGGACATTCTATCCACTTAGAGCCATTCTATCAAGATTAAGTCCATATAATTG